>NZ_BAAATE010000056.1:0-38524 GCF_039533245.1 Nonomuraea recticatena
TCGTCGCTGACCTCCCACGGCTTCGCCCGCGCCACCCGTACTCCTCTCACGACCGCTACAGCGAGAGATCAAAGCACACCGGAGATCATTCTGTTAGACGCTTTAAGGGCTGGTCGAGGTGGTGGCCCACATCGGCGACCCCTCCGACACCGAGACCCGGTTCGTCAGGGTGTCTCGCGGCGCGGGCGCCGAACAGGGCCATCGACCACATGTCCAGGAACGACATGCCGCTGATGCCGACCCGTGAACAGGCGGTGTGGGCCGGTCCGTGGGCCGGTTCGTGGGCCGGCGACCGTGCCGGACTCAGGCCGGAGGGGAGGGCTCAAACCGGAGGGAAGGGCTCAGGCCGGAGGGGAACCGTACGGCGAGCCCCCGGTGGGCGGCATCCCGCGGGGAGGCGAGTCAGTGCCGGGCAACCGGGTGGGAGAAGACGGGGCGCCAGGCAAACCGGTGCCCCGCGGACCAGGGCCAGGCAGGCCGGTGCCACGCGGACCGGCGCCAGGCGAACCCGTGCCGGGCAGGCCGGTGGGCGGGGTAGGGATGAGGCGCGAACGGACCATGAGGGCGGCGCCCGCCACGGCCGCGGGCATCGCGATCACCGCCACCAGCGGCACCAGGAACAGCAGGAAGACCAGCACCCCGAACCCCAGCGCCGGCGCCTTGTTGCCGCGCAGGACGGCGAAGCGGTCGCGCCGCCGTATGCCGCGTCGCTCCATCGCGAGCGACGTCAGCTCAACTGTCAGGAAAAATCCGGACACGAGGGCGCCCAGCACCGGCACCACCGTCTGCCCGATCACCGGCACGAACCCCAGCAGGAACAGCGGGATGGTGAACATCAGCACGTAGAGCAGCGTCACCAGGCTGTCGCGCAGGGACCGGGGAAGCGATCGCCACCACGGCGTGTCATCGGGCCCGTCCAGCGGGTCGACCTTCTCCGACAGCTTCTCGTAGAAGGGCTCCCCGATCGTCAGCGTCAGCGCCGTGAACGTGACCACCGCCAACGCCAGCCCGCCGATGAACAGCAGCACTCCCAGCGCGCCCCTGAAGAAGTCGCGCCAGCCCTCGGACCAACCGTCGGCGAAGGGCGTGAGGAAGTCGGCGATGTCGTTGGCGTTGTTGCCCAGATAGACCAGAGCCGCCACATAGACGGCGAAAGCGATCAGTGCCGGGATGAGGCCGAACGCCCACCAACGGCCGTTTCTCGCCACCCAGGCGAGACCCTGGAAGAAGAACCCGATGCCACCGGCGAACTCCCGCAATGAACGCATGGGGAGAAACTAGCGCCAGAAGTCCGTCACCGCGTAACCGAGTTCGTCGAACAGCGAGCGAACCAGCGGCAGCGAGATCCCGAGGACGTTTCCGTGGTCGCCCTCGATGCTCTCGACGAACCATCCGCCTTGGCCGTCGAGGGTGAAGGCGCCCGCCACCTTGAGCGGCTCGCCGGTGGCGACGTAGGCCGCGATCTCCTGCTCGGACGGCGTGCCGAACCGCACCACCGTGGAGCCCACCTCGGCGGCCCGCCTGCCGGTGGCCGCGTCGATCACGCAGTGGCCGGTCAGCAGCCTGCCGGTCCTGCCGCGCATCATGCGCCAGCGAGCCAGCGCCTCCTCGCCGTCGGCGGGCTTGCCGTACGGCCTGCCGTCGAGTTCGAGAATCGAGTCGCACCCGATGACGAGCCCCTCGGTGAGGCCCTCGGCGACGGCGGTGGCCTTGGCGACGGCCAGCTTCAGGGCCAGGTCGGACGGCAGGATCGCGGTGAGGGCCTCTTCGTCCACCCCGCTGACGATCACCTTGGGATCGAGCCCCGCGCTGCGGAGGAGGGCGAGGCGGGCGGGCGAGGCTGAGGCGAGCACGATCACCCGCCCAGTTTATCGGGCGCGACCCCCGCGACGGCCCGCGATCGGGCGCACCCGCACGGGCTCGGCGGCCCCACCTCCTCGGACGGTGATGACTCCCGCCGGGGAAACCGGAGGAACCGGGCCGATGGAGCCGCACAGTCAGCGATCACCAGTCGGGGTTGGTGCCGCCCCTCGGGGTGTCCTCGCGTGCGGGCGGGGCCTCCTCCGGCCGAGGACGGCTCTCCTGGCCCCCACCGGGCGCCTCGGGTCGCGGCCTGGGTTCCTGGCCGCCGCCAGGCGCCTCCTGACCTGGCCGGGGAGCCTGGCCGCCGCCTCCCAGCATCCCTCCGAGCACGTCACCAAGGCCGCCTCCACCAGCGCCCTTGCCGCCCAGGATGCTGCCCAGCAGCCCGCCCAGCACGTCCCCGAGGCCACCGCCGCGCGCCGACGACTGCTCCCTGTCGAGGTCGTCGGCCACCGCCCCCGCGTCCATCCCCTGCCTGTTCGCCCTGTTGGCCAGCAGCGACATCACGATCGGCGCCAGCGCGGCGAGCAGCTTCATCACCTGCTGCGAGTTCAGCCCCGCGAACTGCGAGATCCCCGCCGCCGCCTGCTCGGTCCCCTGCTGCCCGAGCACGTGCCCGAGGATGCCGTGCCCCTCCCGCTCCAGACCCTGGGGGTCGGCGGTGACGGCGGTGAAGGGGTCCTTGTCGACGTGCTGGTCCAGCGCGCTGCGCAGGGCCTGCGCTCCCTGCGCGTCACCCGTCCTGTGCGCCATGCCGCCGACGATGGTGCCCACCGCCGCCTCGACCGCGGTGCGGGCCTGCGCGGTGTCGGTGCCCAGCAGACCGGCGATCTGCTGGAGCCCCGAGTCGCCGAGGGCGGCGAAGAGTTCGTCGTTGAGAGCCACAGGCCGAAGCTGCCCCGGTCAGCACCCGGATAAGACCATGGAGAGGTCAGTGCGGCTTGGGCTCGACGGCGGGCCTGTTGGCGCGCGGGAGGCCCGCGGCCGCGTAGGCCTGCGCCTCGTCGAGCGTCTCCTGTTCCAGCAGCGCCAGGACGATCGCCTCGAGCCTGTCGCGGTTCTCGGTGAGGACCCTCGTGGCGACCTCGTAGCACTCGTCGACGATCCTGCGCACCTCCTCGTCCAGGGCGGCGAGGGTGTGCGGGGCGGCCTGCGGCTGGCCGTCGCTGGGCAGGATGCTGAGGGGGCCGATCTTCTCCGACATGCCCCACCTGCCGACCATGCCGCGGGCGATCATCGTGACCTGCTCGAGGTCGTTCTCCGCGCCCGTGGTGATGACGCCGTAGATCACCTGCTCGGCCGCCATGCCGCCGAGCGCGCCGATGATGCGTCCGCGCAGGTACTTCTCGTCGTAGGCGTAGCGGTCGGTGTCGGGGGTGGACAGCGTGACGCCCAGCGCCCTGCCGCGCGGGATGATCGAGATCTTCCTGACCGGGTCGGCGCCCGGCTGCAGCATGCCGAGCAGCGCGTGGCCCGCCTCGTGGTAGGCGGTCCTGGTGCGCTCCTCCTCCGGCATGACGATCGAGCGGACCGCGCCGAGCTGCAGCTTCTCCAGCGCGTCGGCGAAGTCGGCGGCCGAGACCTTCTCCTTGCCTCGCTTGGCCGCCAGCAGGGCGGCCTCGTTGACCAGGTTGGCCAGGTCCGCGCCTGTCATGCCCGGCGAGGTCTTGGCCAGCTGCTCCAGGCTGACGTCGCCGTCCAGCGGGACGCCTCTGGTGTGGACCCTGAGGATGGCGACGCGGCCCGCCGCGTCGGGCGGGGCGACCATGACCGTACGGTCGAACCGGCCTGGACGCAGCAGCGCGGGGTCGAGCACCTCGGGCCTGTTGGTGGCGCCGATGACGATGACGCCCTCGGCGCCGGAGAAGCCGTCCATCTCGGTGAGGATCTGGTTGAGCGTCTGCTCGCGCTCGTCGTGCCCGCCGAGACCGCTGGCGCCGCCTCGGGCGCGGCCGATGGCGTCGATCTCGTCGATGAAGATGATCGAGGGCGCGACCTTGCGGGCCTCCTCGAACAGCTCGCGGACGCGCGAGGCGCCGACGCCGACGATCATCTCGATGAACTCCGAGGCGCTGGCCGAGAAGAACGGCACGTCGGCCTCACCTGCGACCGCCCTGGCCAGCAGCGTCTTGCCGGTGCCGGGAGGGCCGGCGAGCAGGACGCCCTTGGGCAGCTTGGCGCCGAGCCTGCGGTACTTGGCCGGGTCCTTCAGGTAGTCGACGATCTCGACGAGCTCGTTCTCCACCTCGTCGATGCCCGCGACGTCCTCGAAGGTGACCCGGATCTTGTCGCTCTCGATCGGCTTGGCCGCCTTCGACTTGCCGAGGCCGCCGAGCCCCCCTCCGCCCATCATGCTCGCGCCACGGCGCATGACCCAGATCCACAGTCCCGCGAGGACGGCGATCGGCAGCAGCGACAGCAGCAGGTTGAGCAGGAAACCGCGGCTGCCCGTGCTGATCGGCTCGGCCTTGATCTCCACGCCCGCGGCGGTCAGCTGCTGGTAGAGCTGGTCGTCGTTGGCGAAGACCGGGATCTCGGTGACGAACTTGGTGTAGGTCTTGTTGGCGCTGTCGGGGTCGGTCGCGGCCTTCTTCAGGTCTCCCTGGACGGAGTAGCCCTGGGCGTAGACCTCCTTGACGTTGTTCGCCGTCACCTGCTTGGTGAACTGGCTGTAGGAGATCGTCTCGACCTGACCCTCGTCGAAGAAGCTGGAGATCAGGAAGAACCCCGCGTAGACCACGAGGAGCGTGATGACGAAGCGCCACCAGTTGATCTTGGGACGGCCGCCCGCTCCGCCCCCCGGCAGGCCCTCGGCGCGCCACGGCTTGGGACGGTCCTTGTCCGGCTCCTTCTTCGGCACGCTCGAACGCTCAGCCACGGCGTCACTCCCCCAAATCGCCGCATACATGATCGCTCTAGCCTAGAACACGCACCCCCGAGGTCACGCGGCGGATGTCCGCCCATCTCTTCTTGTGGGTGTCGGGGATGGTGACGAAGACCAGGGCGGGCTTGGCCTGTCCCCCGTCGAGCACGACGACGGCGGCCACGGAGGAGCGCTTGCCGTATCTCACCTGGTAGACCAGCGACCACCCCTTCTTGACCGGCTGGGTGCCGAGCCAGCGGATCACCGCGCCCTTGGGATGGTGGTTGAGGGTCCAGCGGGCGGCCAGCTGGGCGGTGTCGCGCAGCGACTTCTGCGCCTCGATCGGCACGGGACAGCTGACCAGCATGCCTCTCGGGCTTCTGCCCGCAGGGGGCAGCACCTGCCTGGAGGTGAAGGGGGCCGCGCCGTACCTCTTCCACGGGCCGCGCAGGCGTGGCACGCTCACGCCGGTCTTGGCGTCCCTGATCACCCCGCGGGTCTTGATCGGCTTGCCCGGCAGCGCGCGCAGCTTGACGCGGCCCGGCAGCTTCGGCACGCGGCGGTCGGCGGCCAGCGCCTCCATGGCGGTGTAGCCCGGCGCGATGGAGGCGCCGGGGCTGGGGATCGCCGCGGGAGTCGGCTCGGGAGTCGCCGTGGGGGCGGAGCTTGGGGTGGGGGTCGGGGTGGGGCTGGGTGAAGGGGTGGACGAGGCCGGCACGGCCGGTGGCGCGGCGACCGGCCGGGCGGCGGCCTCGTCCGCCCTTCCCGACTGCGCGATGGCGAGCACGCCCGTGCCGGCGACGGCCAGCGCGGCGACGACCGCGAGCATCCGGTAGATGTCTCGCATGCGCAGGTCACCCAGGCGACTGCGCTTGAGCGGAGAGCCAGTGGGCCTCGCTTGGAACTTCACCTGAGGCCCCGCGGGCCCACTCTCCCCATCGAGCACGATCGGGAGCGTACGACATATCTCTGGATTGCGTGTAGAAAGCACGCATGGTGGAACTCCGATTTGACCAGGCGTCACGAGACGCGCAAACGCACACGAATCTGTCCGCGTTGCGCGCCGATGCCACCGGTCTGTGGATCGCGGGTGACGAAACCGCCACCATCGAGCGTCTGACCTGGACCGGAGAGCGCTACGACCACCAGCGCACCTTCCATCTCGCCGACCACGTGGACCTGCCCGCGGGCAGGGACGACGAGGCCGACATCGAGGGCCTCGCGCGGGCCGGAGGGTGGCTCTGGGCGGTGGGCTCGCACAGCCTCAAGCGCAGGCGCGCCAAGTCGCGGGAGAAGGCCGCCAAGCGGCTCAGCGCGATCATCCGCGAGCCCAACAGGTTCGTCCTCGTACGGCTCCCGCTGGAGGGCGACGGGCTCGGAAAGGGCGCCATCCTCACAGGACTGGCCGACGCGCTGGCCGACGACCCGCACCTCGGCCCCTTCACCGCCATTCCCGGCAAGGACAACGGGCTGGACATCGAGGGCCTCGCCGTGGTCGGCGACAGGGTCCTGCTCGGCCTGCGCGGCCCCGTGCTGCGCGGCTGGGCGGTCGTGCTGGAGCTCGACCTGCGCGAGGACGGCCCGCGCAGGCTCAAGCTCGGGGGCTACCACAAGCACTTCCTCGACCTGGGCGGCCTCGGGGTGCGCGATCTGTGCCCCTACGACGGCGACCTGCTCCTGCTCACGGGGCCGACCATGAGCCTGGACGGTCCGGTCAGGATCATGCGATGGGACGGGACGGGAGCGCCGGTGCCCGTCGCCGACCTGCCGTACGGCGTGGGCTGTGACCATCCCGAGGGACTGGCGGCGATGGGCGACGGCAGGCTCATGGTCGTCTACGACAGCCCGTCGCCCGCGAGGCTGACACCGGAGGGCGGCGTGCTGGCCGACCTCATCACGATCTGACGCGCAGCCACGGCACGTCCGCGACGAACGTGCACGAGCCCGGCGCGATCTCGGTGAAGCCCGCGTCGCGCACGACGGGCAGCCCGCCGGCGGCCAGCTCGTCGAAGCCCTCCGCCCGCCGCACCGAGACCCTCAGCCCCATCGACCTCCAGAGCTCCCGCTCCTCCTGCGAGCTGGCCCACCAGGCCAGCTGGGCGGCGTGACCCGCCTGCGCCATCGCCTTGCCCGCCGACATCTCCAGCGTCGGGTTCTCCCACAGGATCGGCGGCCCGGCAGGACCTGGCTCGGTGGAGTCGGCCAGCTCCGTGCCGCCCACCTGCAGCTTGGCCAGCTCCTTCGGCCAGGCGTCCAGCGGGACAGGCGGGTGGACGCGCACCTCGGCGCTGCCGTGCTCCACCGTACGGCCAGGCAGCTCGATCGCCCTGCGCCATTCGGCGCCGCGCGCTCTGCGCACCACCTTGCGGATCCTGCCGGTGGACTGCCATGTCTCCAGCTCGGCCCGCCACTCGCCGGGATCGTCGAGCAGGCCGAGCACGGCCATGGCGGCCGCCTCCAGCGCGTCAGTGCGCTCGGGCGGCGTCGCGCGTTCGATCCTGACCACCAGCGGGAGCACCATCATGGCTTCCAGCATGCCGCACGGCCAGCGACATCACCGCCGCCAGGAGGCACAGCGCGCCCGCGGCGTACCAGGCGAGGTCGTAGGCGCCCAGGTGGTCGCGGGTGAGTCCCGCGCCGATCGCGGCGACCGCCGCGCCGACCTGGTGGGAGGCGAACACCCAGCCGAAGACCACCGAGCCGTCGGCGCCGTAGATCTTCCTGCACAGCGCGACCGTGGGCGGCACGGTGGCCACCCAGTCCAGGCCGTAGAAGATGATGAACAGCAGCATGCTCGGCTCGGTGGTGGCGGCGAACAGCCCGGGAAGGACCATGAGCGAAAGGCCGCGCAGCACGTAGTAGACGCCGAGCAGCACCTTCGGGTCGACCTTGTCGCTGAGCCAGCCCGAGGCGACGGTGCCGACGACGTCGAAGATGCCTACCAGGGCCAGCAGGCCGGCCGCGGTGGCCTGGGGCATGCCGTGGTCGTGGGCGGCGGGGATGAAGTGCGTGCCGACCAGGCCGTTGGTGCTCGCTCCGCAGATGGCGAAGCCGCCGGCGAGGAACCAGAAGGCCCGGGTCCTCGCCGCGCTCCGCAGGACGGCCAGCGCCCTGACGGCGGCGTTGGCAGTCGGTCTGCGCACCACGACGGCGGGGCCGCCCAGCGGCGTGGTGCCCACGTCGGAGGGGTGGTCGCGCAGGAACACCCAGACCAGCGGCACGACGATCAGGGCGGCGGCCGTCACGGTGAGGGAGGCCACCCGCCAGCCGGGGCCCTCGGCCAGCCAGGCCAGCACGGGCAGGAAGACGAGCTGCCCCGTGGCCCCTCCCGCGGTGAGCACGCCGGTGACGATGCCCCTGTGCCTGACGAACCACCGGTCGGTGACGGTCGCCACGAACACCAGCGCCATCGAGCCGGTGCCCAGGCCGACGAGCACGCCCCAGCAGAGCACGAGCTGCCAGCTCGCTCCCATGAACACCGTCAGCCCGCTGCCGAGCGCGACGAGAGTGAGTGCGGCGGCCACGACCCTGCGCATGCCGAAGCGGTCCATGAGAGCGGCGGCGAAGGGGGCGGTCAGGCCGTACAGGACCAGGTTGATCGAGACGGCGAGGGAGATCTCCCCCGTGGACCAGCCGAACTCCTCGTGGAGCGGCGTGATCAGGACGCCGGGGGTGGCGCGGAATCCCGCCGCACCCAGAATCGCCACAAAGGCGACACCGGCCACCAGCCACGCACGATGCACTCTCATGCCGAGAATTCTCCCCACGCACGATATTTCGACGTAAGTGGCCGGAAAGCCAATATGTGAAAGAATCAGGCCATGACCCACCGGATCGCCGTGGTCGTCCTCGACGACTTCGCCCCGCTCGACCTGGGCATACCCGGCCAGCTGTTCTGGGCGGCGCGCGACGGCGACGGCAGCCATCTGTACGAGGTCGTGACCTGTTCGCTCGACAAGGCTCCGGTCAGGACGAGCGCCGGCTACAGCGTGCTGCCCGACCACGGGCTCGAGGTGCTCGACACCGCCGACACCGTGCTGGTGCCGGGCGTCCACGGCGGCCCCGCGATGACCTCGGGCGCCATCCCCGGCAGGCTGCGCGACGCCCTTCGGGGGCGGCCGAGGGTGATGTCCATCTGCACGGGCGCCTTCGTCCTGGCCGCGGCTGGCCTGCTCGACGGCAGGCCCGCGACCACCCACTGGATGTACGCCGCCCGCCTGCGCAGGCTCTTCCCCGAGGTGCTCCTCGATCCGGACGTGCTGTTCGTCGACGACGGCGACGTGCTCACCTCCGCCGGCGTCGCCTCGGGGCTCGACCTGTGCCTGCACGTGATCCGCCGCGACCACGGCAGCGAGGTGGCCAACCGTACGGCCCGGCGCTGCGTCATGCCGCCGTGGCGCGAGGGCGGGCAGGCGCAGTTCATCGACCGACCGCTGCCCGAGCCCACCGGCACGGGAACCGCGGCGACCAGGCAGTGGATGCTGGAACACCTCGACGACCCGCTCGACCTGGCCGCGCTGGCCGAGCACGCGCGGATGAGCGTGCGCACCTTCACCAGGCGCTTCAGGGAGGAGACCGGGCTCAGCCCGGCGCGCTGGCTGTCCCGCCAACGGGTGGAGCACGCCAGGCACCTGCTGGAGACCACCGACCTGGCGGTGGCCCAGATCGCCAGGCGCTCGGGGTTCGGCACCGCCGTGTCGCTGCGCCAGCACCTGCACGCGGCGGTGGGCGTGCCGCCGCTGGCGTACCGGCAGACCTTCCGCGGGACCTAATTGCGAATGATGTGCAACTACAAGTTAAAGTCAGCCATATGCTCTCGCGCCTGTGGCCGGCCGCGCTGGTCGCCGTCCTCGCTCTGACCGCCTGTTCCGCACCCTCCACCGCCCCTGCCGCTGACGACGCCTTCGTCATCGCGATCAGCTCGGAGTTCGAGACCCTGGACCCGGTCAAGGGCTACGCGCCCGACGGCGGGTCGATGATGTTCGACGGCCTCATGACCAGGAGCGCCGACCTCACGCTCAGGCCCGCGCTGGCGACCGCCCCTCCCGTCGTCTCGGCCGACGGCCTGAGCGCCGTCTTCACCCTGCGCCAGGGCGTGCGCTTCCATGACGGCAGGCCGCTGACTGCCAAGGACGTGGCCTACACCTACACCTCGGTCAAGGGCTCGCCGATCGGCGGCGACTACGAGGCCATCGACACGGTGACCGCCAAGGACGACCACACGGTGGAGTTCAGGCTGAAGCACGCCTACGCGCCGCTGACCCAGCGCACCACGCTCGGCATCGTCCCCGAGGGCGGCTTTCCCGCCGGCAAGCCGGTCGGCACCGGGCCCTACACCTTCGTCTCGTGGACGCCCGGCGACAAGGTCGTCATGACGGCGAACAAGGACTACTGGGGCGGCGCCCCCGCCATCGGCAGGGTCGTGGTGGCCTTCGCCGCCGACGACAACGTCAGGGCCACGCGCCTGGCCGCCGGTGAGTTCGACGCGACGATCCTGCCGCCGAAGGCCGCGGCCAGGTTCGAGAACCAGCGGGGCCTCAGGGTCTACAAGGTCGACAGCGCCGACTACCGCGGCATCATGTGGCCCTTCAAGCAGAAGGTCACCGGCGACGTGGCGATCCGCAAGGCGATGAGCCTGGCCATCGACAGGCAGGCGATGGTCGACACGATCCTGGCGGGGGCGGGCAAGCCCGCCTACGGCCCGATCTCCCCCGACACCGTCTGGCACAACCCCTCGGTCACCGGCAGGACCGACCCCGAGGCGGCCAGGAAGCTTCTCGACGAGGCGGGGCACAAGCCGGGCCCCGACGGCATCAGGGCGAGCTTCACGCTGATGTACCCGGCGGGCGACTCGCTGCGCAAGGAGCTGTCCCTGGCCGTCGCCTCCGACGCCAAGAAGATCGGCATCGACGTGAAGCTGGCCGGCCTCGACTGGGACGCGATCGAGCCGCGCATGGCCAGGGACGCGCTGATGATGGGCTACGGCAGCCCGTACGACCCCGACTACGTCAACTTCGAGCTCTTCCACTCCAGGTATGCGGGACAGGGCTTCTTCAACCCGGGCCACTACGACAACCCCGAGGTCGACGCGGCCCTGGAGAAGGGCAGGGCCAGCACCGACCAGGCCGTGCGCAGGCAGGCCTACCAGGACTTCCAGCAGCTCGTCCACGACGACGAGGCCTGGACCTACCTCGCCTTCCTCAAGCACGTCTACGTCATCCGCGGCGACTACCAGGGCGTCATCCCCTCGGTCGACGCCCATGAGCACGCCACCGGCGGGCTCTTCCGCGACCTGCACACCTGGAAGCCCGCCGCCTGATGCTGAGAATCGTGCTCTGGCGGCTGGCCTTCGCCGTGCCGCTGCTGCTGGCGGTCACCGCCGCGATGTTCGCGCTGGCCGCCAACTCCCCCTTCGACCCCGTCCGCCAGTACCTCGGCGACCGCGCGATGGTCACCTCGCCCGAGGTCGTCGCCAGGATCAGGGCCGAGTGGGGCCTCGACAGGCCGCTGCTCGAGCAGTACGCCACCTGGCTCGGCAACCTGTCCTCCGGGCAGCTGGGCGAGTCCCACTCCTTCAACAGGCCGGTGCTCGACGTGATCCTCGAACGCCTGCCGTGGACGCTGCTCGCCACCGGCTGCGCGATCGTCCTCATGCTGGCCGGCAGCCTGGTCGTGGGCACGCTGGCCGCCTGGCGCAAGGGCTCGGCGCTCGACAGGATCATCACCGGTGGCGCGCTCGCCAACGAGTCGGCGCCGGTGTTCTGGCTGGCGCTCGCGGCGATCTACGTCTTCGCCGTGACGCTGCGCTGGCTGCCCGCGGGCGGGCTGACCGACGCGGGCTCCACGACGCTCGACCCGCTCGACGTCGCCGCCCACATGGTGCTGCCGGTGACGGTGCTGGCGATCTCACAGTCGTCCTGGCTCGTCCTGTACGTCAGGGAGTCGGTCATCGCGACCCTGCGCGAGGACTTCGTGCTCGGCGCCAGGTCGCGCGGACTGCGGGAGCGCACCGTGGTCGTCAGGCACGCGCTGAGGGCGGCGCTGCTGCCGTTCCTCACCCTGCTCGGGGCGCGCGTGCCCGAGCTGGTGACCGGCGCGATCCTGGTCGAGACCGTCTTCTCCTGGCCCGGCGTCGCCTCCGCCACCGTGCAGGCGGCGCTGTCCGTGGACTTCCCCCTGCTCGCCGTGCTCACCCTGCTCGGCACGCTCGCCGTCGTCGCGGGCAACCTCCTGGCCGACCTCGCCTACCGCATCGCCGACCCTCGGACCGCCTCATGAGAACCGCCGCCTTCGTCCTGGTCGCGCTCGGCCTGGCCGTCCTGCTGGTGCCGCCGATCTTCCAGCTCGACCAGCAGCTCGTGGACCTGCGCGCGGCGGGCCTGCCGCCCTCGCTTGCCCACCCTCTCGGCACCGACGAGGTGGGCCGCGACGTGCTGCTGCGCTGCGTGTACGGCCTGCGTGTCTCCTTCCTCGTCGGCCTGGTCGCCGCGCTGGTCAGCATGGCCATCGGCGGCACGCTCGGCCTGGCGGCCGGCAGCGCGGGCGGCCTGGTCGACAGGCTGCTGATGCGGGTGGTCGACGGCTTCTCCTCGCTGCCGCACCTGCTGCTCGGCATCTTCATCGTGGCGATGTTCGCGCCGAGCCCGGTGGCCGTGGTCGTCTCCGTGGGCATCACCCACTGGACCTCCGCCGCCCGCATCGTCCGCTCGGAGGTGCTGTCGCTGCGCGGGCGGCCCTTCGTGGAGGCGGCCATCTCGGGCGGCGCGAGCCGCTCCCGCGTGATCTACCGGCACCTGCTGCCCCACCTGGTGCCGCACCTGCTGCTGGCGATGGTGCTGATGGTGCCGCACGCCATCTGGCACGAGACGGCGCTGAGCTTCCTCGGCCTCGGGCTGCCGCCGCACCTGGCCTCGCTCGGCAACATGATCAACGACGGTCAGCGCTCGCTGCTGGCGGGCAACTGGTGGTCCAGCCTGGCGCCCGGCCTGTTCATCCTGGCTCCCACGCTGGCAGTGTCGGTGCTGTCGCAGCGCTGGCGCGACCGGCTCAACCCTCGGATGCGATCGGAGCTCGCGCTGTGAAACTCGAGGTCACGGGGCTCACGGTGAGCTTCTCCATCCCAGGGGCGACCGTCCGCGCGGTCACCGACGCCTCCTTCTCCGTACGGCGGGGCGAGTGCCTGGCGCTGGTCGGCGAGTCGGGCTGCGGCAAGTCGGTCCTGGCCCACGCGCTGCTCGGCCTGCTGCCCGGCAACGCGCGGGTGTCGGGGAAGGCGATGCTCTCCTCCGAGCTCGACCTGCTGTCGGCCTCGCCCGCCGTCCTCGCGGGCAGGGTGCGCGGCAGGCAGATCGGGCTGATCCCGCAGAGCCCCGCCACGCACCTCACCCCTGTCCGCACCGCGCGGGCGCAGCTGGAGGAGGCCCTCGAGGAGCTCGGCTCCACCAGGAGCGCGGCGGAGCTGGCGGAGCGCTTCGGGCTCGCCCCCCGCGACCTGGACCGCTACCCGCACGAGCTCTCGGGCGGGATGGCCCAGCGGGTGGCCAACGCGATCGCGCTGGCGGGCGACCCCGAGGTGCTGATCGCCGACGAGCCCACCAGCGGGCTCGACAGGCCGCTGGTGGAGCGGACCATGGCGGTGTTGCGCGAGCTGTGCGAGGAGGGCAGGGCGGTGCTGGTCATCACCCACGACCTGCGCGCCGCCGCGCAGGTCGCCGACCGGCTCGCGGTGATGTACGCCAGCCGGCTGGTCGAGGCCGGCCCCGCGGCCGAGCTCCTCGACCGGCCGCGCCATCCCTACACGGCCGGGCTCGTCGCCGCACAGCCCGACAGGGAGTTCGTCGCCATCGCGGGGATGCCGCCCGAGGTGGCCGCGCTGCCCGAGGGCTGCGCGTTCGCGCCGCGCTGCGCGCACGTCACGGGGGCGTGCGCGCGGCAGCCGGCGATGAGCTCGGGAGTGTCCTGCCACCATCCGCTCAGGGAGGCCGCCCATGCTCAGGGCGCATGACATCACCGCAGGGTACGGCAGGCGCCCCGTGCTGTCGGGCGTCTCGCTGGAGGTGCCGCCAGGACGGACCGTGGGGCTCGGCGGGCCCAGCGGCTGCGGCAAGTCGACGCTGGCCAGGGTGCTGTCGCTGATGATGCGGCCCACCTCGGGCGAGGTGTCGATCGACGGCGCCGTCGTGTCGCGGTGGCGCCAGCGCGCGCCCCGCTCGCTCAGGACCAGCGTGGCGCTGCTCTACCAGCAGCCCAGGACGGCCGTGGACCCGCGCATGACGCTGCGCGAGATCATCGCCGAACCGCCTGCGGCCGCGGGACGGCGCTCGCCGTCCCTGGTCGCCTCGCTGGCCGGGGAGGTGGGGCTGACCGGCGACCTGCTCACGCGGCGGCCCCACGAGGTGTCCGACGGGCAGCTGCAGCGGGCCTGCCTGGCCAGGGCGCTGACGCTGGAGCCGCGCTACCTGATCTGCGACGAGATGACCACGATGCTGGACACGTCCACGCAGGCGCACCTCGTGGCGGTGGTCCTGGCCTACCAGGCGCGGACGGGGGCGGGCGTCCTGGCGATCAGCCACGACCGGGTCCTGCTGGACCGCTGGGCCGACTCGACCGTCGCCTGGGGCGCCCGGCCCGCCGTCTGACCGTCACTCGGGAAACGCGGCGGGGAGGGCCCGAGGAAGACTCACTCGAACAGGTCGGGCTGCTCGCGGATGATCTGGTCGTGGAGCGGCTGGTAGTTGATCCACCCCACCAGGTCGTTGCCGATCTGCTGGTGGGTGAGCTCGGCGTTCTCGTGGGAGATCGGCACCACCTGCCCCGCCGCCTTGGCCACCAGCTGGACCTGCGCCGACCGCTCCATGGTGATGAACCACCACGCCGCCGCGTCCACCGTGGCCCCGACCGTCAGCAGGCCATGGTTGCGCAGCACGACGGCCTTGTGGGAGCCGAGCGCCGCGGCGATCCTCTTGCCCTCCTCGAGGTCGGTCACCACGCCCGTGTAGTCGTCGAACAGGCCGTTGTCCTGGTAGAAGGCGCACGCGTCCTGGGTGATCGGCTCGATGGTCTGACCGAGCGCCGACAGCGCCCTGCCGTACACCGAGTGGCTGTGGGCCGCGGCGACCACCTCGGGCCTGGCCTGGTGGACCTGGGAGTGGATCGCGAACGCGGCCTCGTTGACGTGGTAGCGGCCCTCGACCACCTTGCCCTCGTGGTTGACGAGGATGAGATCGCTGACCCTGACGTGCTTGAAGGACATGCCGAACGGGTTGACCCAGAAGTGGTCGCTCAGCTCGGGGTCGCGGGCGGTGATGTGTCCCGCCACCCCCTCCTCGAACCCGAACCTGCCGAAGATGCGAAGCGCCGCTGTGAGCCGTTCCTTGCGGTGGCGCCGCTCCTCCTCCACGGTCTCGAAGGTGGGAGGAAGACGAAAGATCAGATTCTCGGACATAACAATATTCTGTAAGCAGACCACCATCGGCCGCCAGACCGCGGCCGGAATAGAAAAAGGCCGGTGAGAGTTTCACCGGCCATGTCAGTCGCGATGGAGCTGAGGAGACTCGGGCTTCTGGCCCGCTCCCTGCCATCGACGCCGCTGCGTTACCAAACGGTGGAGCTAAGGAGACTCGAACTCCTGACCCCCTCCATGCCATGGAGGTGCGCTACCAACTGCGCTATAGCCCCTTTGCGCTCTCGGCGCGGAGCCAGTCTATAGGACTTCAGCAGTACTCGGTGACGGGGAATGAACGCCGCCCGACCATGGTTACAATGAAAACCGTTTTCAACCGCAAGGAGGCGTCAGATGGCCAGGAACGATCAGCGGCCGGTGATCAAGCTTCGATCCACTGCGGGAACGGGTTACACCTACGCGACCACCAAGAGCCGCAGGAACGACCCCGACCGGCTCGAAGTGCGCAAGTACGACCCCATCATCCGTCAGCACGTCACCTTCAGGGAGGAACGATGAAGAAGGGCATTCACCCCGAGTACCGTCCGGTGGTCTTCAGGGACGCGAGCGCCGACTACGCCTTCCTGACCAGGTCGACCGCCGTGAGCGCCAAGACCGTCGAGTGGACCGACGGGAACACCTACCCCGTCGTCGACGTGGACGTCTCCTCGGCCAGCCACCCGTTCTACACCGGGCGCGGCCGCGTGATCGACACCGCGGGCCGGGTCGAGAAGTTCAAGCAGAGGTACGGCAAGAGCTGACCCTGGCGGCACACCGCGCGCACGCCGACGCCGGGCGGGAGCACTCCCGCCCGGCGTCGGCGCGTTGAAAGGCCCGGGCCGTCACCCGATGGAAGCCGCCTTGGTGATCAGCCCGGCCAGCTCGCTCACCGCGGCGTCCTCGGTGGCCGAGGCGAGCCTGGTGGCGTGCGCTCCCAGCTCTCGGAGGCCGAGCCCGAACGCCTCCCTGTCGCGCAGGTGGAGCGCGAAGGCGGCGGCCACGACGTCCACCTGGAGCCGCGAGGACGTGCCCTCCCACAGCGCGTCGCCGAGGTCTGCCGACTTCACCGACGCGCTCGCCTCCGCGGGCGTGCGCGTGTCGGGCTCCTGCCAGCGCACGGTGGCCGAGGCGAGCTGGCCCGACGCTCCCGGGCGCAGCTTCACCGCATAGAGCGCGGTCACCGAGTGCCCAGGACCCACCTCTCCGCCGTCGCGCGCGTCGTCGCGGAAGTCCTCGGTGGCCATGGCGCGGTTTTCGTAGCCGATGAGGCGGTAGCTCTCCACCGCCGAGGGGTTGAAGACGACCTGCGCCTTGGCGTCGCGGGCGCGCAGTTCGAGGGTGGCGGGCAGGCGCTCGACGAAGACCTGACGGGCCTGCTCGACCGTGCTGACGTAGACGGCCGCGCCGTCGCCGTTGTCGGCCAGCTGCTCCATGAGCTCGTCGCCGTAGTCCCTGCCGACGCCGACCGACAGGAGCGTGATCTGCCTGCCCGCGTGCTCCTTGACCCTGTCGAGGATGGCCTGCCACGCGGTGCTGCCCGTGTTGGCCAGGCCGTCCGACAGCAGGATGACGCGGTTGGTGGCGGCGGGACGGAAGGCGCGCGCCGCCTCCTGGTAGCCGGTGACGAGCCCGTCCTCCAGGTTGGTCGAGCCCTCGACGGCGAGCCTGTCGACGGCGGCGTGCAGGTCGGCGCGGGCGGTCAGCGGGGTCATGGAGGCCACCAGCCGCGCCGCGTCGCTGAAGGAGACGATCGAGACCTGGTCGCCGGGGGCGAGCTGGTCGACCAGCGTGTGCAGGGCCTGCTTGACCAGGTCGAGGCGGCCGGGCTCGGCCATGGAGCCCGACACGTCGACCACGAACGTCAGGTTCGCCGGACGCCTGGACGCGGCGTCGGCGGCCCTGGTCTGCAGACCGACCCTGAGGACGGCGGTGTTCCGCTCGGGCATGCGCGCGCCGTCGACGTGGACGGTGAACCCGTCGTCGCCGGGCTGGGCGTAGTCCTGGCGGAAGGAGTTGACGAACTCCTCAGGCCTGACCTGGGCGGGCTCCGGCCATCGTCCCTCCTCGAGGGTACGGCGGGCATAGCCGTAGGAGGCGGTGTCGACGTCGAGCGCGAACGTCGACACCTGCGCCGTCTCGGTGTCGTTCTCCTTGCCCTCCTCCGTGGTCACGGGCGCCGACGAGGCCGAGGGCTTGGACGCGGGAACGGGCGCCGCGCGGTCGTGAGCGTCCGTTCCCGCGCCTCCCGGCCCTCCGCACGCGGCGAGCACCACCAATAGCGCGATCACTACTAAGGGGCGTAATTTCATGGCAACCACCTCCATCGGGTACGACGGGACCGTTGGAGGCAGTGGCCGGGCTCTTGACTCAAGCGAGTACAAACCGTGTTCGAGGCGTGATAGGCATGGGTGCCGTGCGTGTCTATCTGGGTCTGCCGCCAAGGGCCGAGACATTCCCCCGCAGGCTCTGGCCACCGCCCGAGAGGCGATCGAGAGCGCCTTCCCCGTGCCCGCCGAGGTGATCAGGGCCGACGAGTGGCACGGTGGGGGCGTCTCGCTGTTCGGCTGGAGCAACGAGCCCGACGACTCCCGCCTGCCCAGGCTGCTGCACCCCGACGGCGGCAGGATCGTCGGGGTGAACGGCCACCTGGCCGACCCCGCCGACGTGAGCAGGCCGCCTGACGACTCGATCGGCGGCGCCTTCTCCGCGTGGATCGCCCGTGACGGCGAGCTGACCGCGAGCACCGCGATCAACAGGGTCTGCCCCGTCTTCTACGCCGAGACCGCCGACCTGCACATCGTCGGCAGCAGGGCGCTGCTGGTGCATCTGCTCGCCCAGCGCGCCGACAGGATCGACTTCGACGTGCTCGCCCTGCAGACGATGGTCCGTCAGGGCTTCTTCCTGTCCGACGAGACGCCCTACAAGGGGGTGTCGGCGCTGCGCCCCTCCACGACGATCGCGATCCGTGGCGGGAGCCGTACGATCAGCGAGACCCCGCTGCCGGTGGCAGGGCCCGCGCCCGACTCGCCGCGGTCGAAGAGGGCGGCGATCGGGGAGCTGGCCGAGGCGCTGCTGGCCACGGTCGAGCCGCTCAGGAGCGCGCCCGAGCCGGTCAACCTGGCGCTGACGGGCGGGCGCGACACCAGGATCCTGGCGGCGCTGCTGCACGCGGCGAAGGTGCCGTTCAGGGTGACCACCAACGGGCTCGACACCCACCCGGACGTGATCCTGGCCAGGCGGATCGCCGCGGCGCTCAAGGTCGAGCACACCGTGATCGCGCCGCCGCAGACCGCGGCCAAGGACGCGGTGCTGGTCGAGCACCCGCTGGAGCGGGCCTGGGAGACGCTGCGCACCTGCGAGGGCATGACGTCGGCCTACGAGTCGATCGTGGGCTACCTGCCGTACTCGGGAAAGCCCACCATGTCGGGGCAGAGCGGAGAGACGCTGCGCGCGGGCAGCCTCAACCTGCTGCAGACCGACCTCGGTGACAAGGCGCTGCTGCGCAGGATCAACAACACCTTCTACAAGGACGAGAAGCTGTTCACCGCCGAGGCCAACGAGCACGCGCGCGAGTTGGCCAAGCCGTGGCAGGCGCGCGAGAACCGGCTGGAGGCGCTCGACCACATCTACATCTGGTACAAGGTCGGCAGGTGGCAGGCCAGCGCGCGGGCGGGCGCGCTGCGCAGGGGCGACCCGGTCAGGCCGTTCCTCGACAACAGGGTGGCGAGGGCCGCGCTCTCCCTCGACCAGGGCTGGCGCCTGTCCGAAGAGGTGATCTACACCCTGATCCTGCGCTTCGCGCCGCAGCTCAGGGAGGTGCCGATCGAGGGCAAGCCGTGGCGGTTCACCGACGGACTGCAGAAGAGGTGGCCGTGGTCGCACGTGCCGCCGCCGTCGATGCCGACCCAGAAGAGCGGCGGGGGCTGGAGCTGGCGGACCAGCCCGGGCCCCGACCTGACCGCGGTGCTGAGGGAGCAGGTGCTCGGCAGCCTCGACGCCCTCGCGCCGATCGTCAACCCCGACGAGGTGCGGGCGCTGTTCGCCGACCCCGTGGTGAAGAAGCCCGGTACGGCCTGGCACCTCTACACCGTCGCCGCCATGCTCACCGGCCTCTACCCAGGCAAGCAGCCCGAGGGGCTGGAGCAGATCACGGTGTCCAGGCCCGATCCAGGCCGCTGACTGTCAGCACGCGGTCGGGCGCGCAGGCGTCCATGGCGCTCGGCGCGCCGGGTCCCGCACACGCGGCGGATACGATCCGGTTCATACTGGTTCCGCCGCCCTCCCGTCTGCCCACGGTGGCCGCGCTCGCCTTCGACGGCATGTCGCCCTTCGAGCTCGGCTGCGTCGTGGAGATCTTCGGCCTGTCCAGGCCCGAGCTGCGGGTGCCGTGGTACGACCTGAAGGTCTGCGCGGAGGGCGACGAGCCGATGCGGGTCGTCGGAGGGTTCAGCATGCGGGCCGAGCACGGGCTCGACGTGCTCGCCTCGGCCGACACCGTGATCGTGCCGGGCGTGGCGGACGTGCGCGCCCCCGTCTCCCCCGCGCTGGTCGCGGCGCTCAGGCAGGCCTTCGAGAGGAAGGCCAGGATCGTGTCGATCTGCTCGGGGGCCTTCGCCCTCGCGGCGGCCGGCCTGCTCGACGGACGCGAGGCCACGACCCACTGGAAGTACGCCGACCTGCTCCAGCGGCGCTTCCCCGAGATCCGCGTCAACGCCGACGTGCTCTACGTGGACGGCGGGCAGATCCTCACCAGCGCGGGCAGCGCGGCGGGGCTCGACCTGCTGGTCCACCTCGTACGCACCGACCACGGGGCGACCGTCGCCAACGCCGTCGCCAGGCGGCTGGTCATCCCGCCGCATCGCGACGGCGGGCAGGCGCAGTTCATCCAGGCCGCGGTGACGCCGGTCGGCGAGGACGACGCGGTGGCCAGGGCGATGGAGTGGGCGCTGGCCCACCTGAGCGAGCCGATCAGCGTCGCCGATCTGGCGAGGATGGCCCACATGGCGGAGCGCACCTTCGTCAGGCGCTTCAAGGCCCAGACCGGCACCTCCCCGCTGCGGTGGGTGATCTCCCAACGGGTGGCCGCGAGCCTGCCGATGCTGGAGTCGACGGGGGCGCCGGTGGAGGAGATCGGGGCCGCGGTCGGCTTCGAGAGCCCTGTCACCTTCCGCCACCACTTCACCCGCGCGATGCGCACCTCTCCCTCGGCCTACCGGCGCGCCTTCAGCGCCACCCGCTGAGCCCTCTTCCGCCGCCGAGCCCTTCCACCGCCCTGAGCGCCTGGTGCCGCCTTTCGCACCGGGCCGTCTCCTCCCGTGTTCCGCACTGATGTACAGTCGATTTGAACACGTTCAAAAGGAGGCGACGTGACCCCCCTCATCGGCGCGATCGTCACGCTGGGCATGCTGGTCGTCATCCCCATGGGCCTGCGGCTGCTCGGCGTGCGCGCCTGGCCGTTCCTCGCGGGCGCGCTGCCTGGGGCGCTGTCGCTCTGGCTGCCGCGCGGGCCCTTCGCGGTGGCGCTGGCCGTCTGCTACGGCCTGGCCACCCTCTACCTCGCCTTCCACGCCCTTCCCCGGCTGCGCAGGCCCGACCCCGTGCAGCTGGCCGCGGCCACCGCTCTGGCGACCCCCTCGGTCGCCGCGCTCTCGCTGATCGCCGAGCGGGGCGGCTACCACCTGCTCGGCTACACGCCGCACATGCTGGCGCTCACGGTCGCGCACTTCCACTTCGCCGGCTTCGCCGCCGCGCTCGTGGCGGGGCTCGTCGGCAGGCAGGCGCGCTCGGGCGCCGCCGCGCTGACCGTCCCCGCAGGGACGCTGCTGGTGCTGGGCGGCTACTTCGTCGGCGACTGGGCCGAGCTGGCCGGTTCCTTGGTGCTGACGGCGGGCATGTGGTGGGTCGGCTGGCTGGCCTGGCGCAGTTTCCGCGGCGTGTTCCTGCTGACGGGCGCGGTGCTCGTGGCGTCCATGCTGCTGGCACTCTCCTGGGCGGTGGGGCAGGCCACCGGCCTCCCTCACCCCTCGATGGAGCTGATGATCGCCACCCATGGCGTCGGCAACGCGTTCGGTTTCGCCCTCTGCGCCGTCGCCGCGTTGCGGCGGCTCGACCCTTTGTGAGGCGGTCATGGAGTTCACCTATCCCGACGTCGGCGCGACCCTGACGGGCGACCTGCCCGCCGGATACACCCACCTGCGCCACTCGCGCGTGCTGCGCGTCCCCTTCGAGGAGGCCGCCGAGGCGCTGATGACCTGGCAGGTGCAGCATCGTCTCGGCATGCGCCCGCTGCCGTCCGCGCCGCGCGTCGCCCCCGGCGTGAAGGTGACCGTCCACCTGGCCGTTCTGAAGGCGCCCTGCGGGATCGTCTGGGTGATCGAGGAGCAGGACCGCGCCGGCTGGGCGTACGGCACGCTGCCGGGCCACCCCGAGAGCGGGGAGGAGAGCTTCCTGCTCGAACGGCTTCCCGACGGCAGGGCCAAGGTGACCATCACCGTGTTCAGCCGTCCGGGGAGCCTGCTCACGCGTTTGGGCGGGCCGCTGGTCACGCTGACACAGCGCCTCTTC
The DNA here is from genome assembly GCF_039533245.1 of Nonomuraea recticatena. NCBI lineage: Bacteria > Bacillati > Actinomycetota > Actinomycetes > Streptosporangiales > Streptosporangiaceae > Nonomuraea > Nonomuraea recticatena. The sequence continues at coordinate 21,732 of NZ_BAAATE010000056.1, forward strand.
CTACGGCTGTACGCCCGCGCGTTGGACCTTTACGCCAAGCCTGCCAACGACAAGGATCAGATGATGTGACCACCTACCGCGCACTGGAGGAGACCAGGATCGACCCGGTCGTGCCCGCGCGCGCGGCCGTCCTCGGGGTCGCCGTGGCCCGGTTCGTCGGGCCGGCGTGATCAAGGCCACGCTCTCCGTCCTGGCGGTGGCCGCCGTGCTGCTGGCGCTGGTCTGGATCTTCCAGCGCCGGCTGATCTACCTGCCCGACCCGACGCCGCCGCCTCCTGCCGGCGCGGTGCTGCCAGGCGCCCGCGATGTCGCCTTCACCACCTCCGACGGCCTGCGCCTGTCCGCCTGGCACCTCACGGGCGGCGGGCGTGGAGTGACCGTCCTGGTGGCGGGCGGCAACGCGGGCAACCGCCTCCACCGCGGACCGCTGGCCTCGGCCCTGCACCGTGAGGGCTTCGACGTGCTGCTCATGGACTACAGGGGCTACGGCGGCAACCCGGGCTCCCCTTCGGAGGAGGGCCTGCTGCGCGACGCCAGGGCGGCCCGCGCCCTGGTGAAGGGTCCCGTGATCTACTTCGGCGAGAGCCTGGGCGCGGCCGTGGTCACCGCGCTGGCCACCGAGGACCCGCCCGACGCCCTGGTGCTGCGTTCCCCCTTCACCGACCTCGCCGCGGCCGGCCGCCACAACTACCCGTTCCTGCCGGTGGGCCTGCTGCTGTGGGACCGCTTCCCCGTCGCGGCACCACTGGCGTCCGTGCGGGTGCCGACCGCCGTCGTCTACGGCTCCCACGACACAATCGTCCCGGCCGCGCTGAGCCGTACGGTGGCGGCCTCGGCGGCGGGACCCGTGACCGAGGTGGAGGTCGAGGGCGCGGGGCACAACGACAGGGCCCTTCTCGACGGGCCCGAGCTGATCGCCGCCGTGGTGTCCCTCGCCCCTCCTCAGAGCTCGTAGTCGAAGATGTAGGAGTGTGAGCCGTCGGGGGCGACGAGGATCTGCATCCGGCCGCGCAGGCCCGTGAGCCCGCCGGTGCCCGACCCCGGCACGACCGCGCACACGAGGGAGTCCTCCCCCTGGTCGCTGACGGCGTTGTGCTGCAGGACGAACGTGCCCTCGCGGCCGCCCAGCGCGCACGAGACGCGCTCCATCGCCACGTACGAGCGGGAGTCCTCCCTCTCGGAGGACGAGACGATCATCGTGACCGAGCTCGACCCGGCCAGATCGCCCTCGAAGGTCTTGCTCAGCGTGACGAAGGCCAGCGCGGTGCCGTCGGCCACGTCGTAGGGCTCCTGGGGGGTCCAGCCGAAGGTGACGAAGGTTCCTTTTGCGTTCATGGCTCCATCCTCCGCCCCGTACCTGCCATCTTGTGTCAGGTACCGGTGAGCCGTTCCACCACCGGCGCGAACGCCTCCATGTAGCCGGCGTTGATCGAGACGTAGGAGACGCCGAGCCGGTCCCTGCGCTTGCGCAGCGTCTCGGCCATCTCCTCGACCGAGCCGGTCAGGATGCCGGTGCCACGGGGCTCGCCGCCGATCTGCCGCAGCAGCCAGGGCGGCAGGTCCTCGCCGACGGCGGCCAGGTTGGCGTTGATCTCCAGCTGGGGGAACCTGTCGCCGGCCAGCTCGTAGAGCTCGTCCAGCTTGGCGGCCAACTGGTCCTCGCTCGCCTGGACGGGCATGGCGAGCGTGACGATGTCGGCCTTCCGCGCGGCAAGGCGGAGCGCCCGTGGCCCCGCGGCGGCGACGAGGATCGGCACCCCGCGTGTCGGGAACCAGCAGCGTGGCGTAGCCGAGCCGCTCGGCGTGGCGCGCCAGGGCCGTCCAGCCCTCGTCGCCTGGCGCGTTCCCCGCGACGACGCCGAATCTGAAGGGGCGTGTGGTCATGCGTCCACGATCTACCGGCGGTCGCGGGCCTGGCGTCACCCTGGGGTTGCTGGTGCGGGTACTCCTGTGGGAGGAGCCGGGTGCCTCCACGATCGACGCTGCGGTATCCCGAAGGATCGGCATAATGACCGACCATGTATGATATCGCGGCCTTCGCGGCGTCGATCGCTCCGGTGATCGACGCCGTGCACATCGACGTCCACGCCGTCGGACGCCAGGCGGGGGTGGAGTACGTGCGGCGCTCGGGGCTGCGGCCCGGCTTCCTCATCGACCAGCGGTACGTGCTCCCGCTGCGCCCGCTGACCAGGGCGGGTCTCGCCGCCGTCTACAGGTACGGCACGGCCGCCGAACGCGACGCCGAGGTGGCCGACCACCTCTCTCAGGGAACGCTGCGCGAGGACGGGCACGGCGGGCTCCACGCGACGCCGGTCACGCTGGCCTTCGTCGAGGGGCTGTACACGCTGCACGAGCAGGCCACCGCGAAGCTGTGGAGCGGCCGTGACGAGCTGGTCGGGGAGGTCGGCGAGCTGGTCGGGCGGCTGCTGGAGACGGCGGAACGGGTGGGAGGCGGGGCGCTGGAGGCGATGGCGCCGCCGTACGAGCCTGAGGGGGTCTCGGCAGGGGTCGCGCTGTTCAACAGGCTCGCCGCCTTCCGCTATCACCGGGCCGACGCGCACGCGGCGGCCTGGCAGGCGGAGGGGCTGTCCGCGCGGGAGATCTCCCTGCTGCGCGAGGGGCCGGTGTGGGAGAGGGTCGAGCGGGAGACCAACCGGCGGGCGGCCGAGCCGTACGCGCTGCTGGGTCAGGACGACAGGCGGCGGCTGATGGACGGACTTCTCACGCTGTCGAGGTCCTGAGCCGCGCCCCCTGGCCTGCGCCGCGCCGAGCCGTCAGGATGCTCCTGGACACGGACGAGGTTCCGTCGGGACAGTCGCACCAGGGAGAGCCATGGACGCCACCGAGATCCAGCGCGCGGTCGAGTTGGAGGACCGCCACTGGTGGTACCGGGAGCGGCGCGCCATCCTCGCCCGCGAGCTGCGCCGCATCGGCCGTCCCGGGCGCGCCCTCGACGTCGGCGCGGCGGGCGGCGGCAACACCAGGGTCTTCAGGCGCTACGGCTGGAGCGCCCTGGCCGCCGACTACTCCGACACCGCCGTCGCCTACGCCAGGCAGCGCGGGCTCGAGGCCATCAAGGCCGACCTGCGCTGCCTGCCCCTGGACGACGCGGAGTTCGACCTGGTCACCGCGCTCGACGTGCTCGAGCACATCGACGACGACAAGGCGGCGGCGGCCGAGATCGCCAGAGTGCTCAAGCCAGGCGGCACCGCCTTCGTCGCCGTGCCGTGCGACATGCGGCTGTGGTCGGCGCACGACGTGGCGCTCGGCCATCACCGCCGCTACACCCGCGAGGAGCTCCGGCTGCTGATCGAGGGCGCGGGGCTGGTGATCGAGCGGCTGTGGAGCTGGAACGTCCTGCTCAGGCCGGTGGCCGCGATCCGCAGGCGCAAGGCGACCGGCTGTGACCTGGAGGAGCTGCCAGGCCCTGTGAACCTGGCGCTGTCGGCCGTCGTGATGGCCGAGCGCTTCCTTCCCGTCTCGTCTCTGCCGGGCGTGTCGCTGATGGCGCGCGCCCGGCGCCGATGAGGCGACCGTGACCGCCGCCGTCGAGGGGGTCCCCTTCGTCCCCGACAGCGCCACCAGGACCGTCACCGTCGACATCATCATCCCCGTGCTGAACGAGGAGCGCGCGCTGCCCGGGTGCGTGGAGACGGTGCACCGCTTCCTCAGGGAGTCCTTCCCGCTGCCGTGGCGGATCACCGTCGTCGACAACGGCAGCACGGACCGCACGTGGGAGCTGGCCACCGACCTCTCGCGCCGCCTGGACGGCGTGGCCGTCATGCGGCTGGACCAGCGGGGCAAGGGCGCGGCGGTGAAGGCCGGCTGGACGGCGAGCGGCGCCGACGTGGTCGCCTTCATGGACGTGGACCTGTCCACGGGGCTGCACGCGCTGCTCCCGATGGTCATGGCGGTGGCCTCGGGCCACTGCGAGGTGGCCATCGGCAGCAGGCTGCTCGGCGGCGCGCGCATCAGGCGCAGCTTCCGCAGGGAGGTCATCTCCAGGGCCTACAACAGCCTCCTCAGGGTGGGGTTCAGGGCCGGGTTCACCGACTCCGCCTGCGGGTTCAAGGCGGCGAGGGCGGAGGTGATCCGCCCGATCCTCGCCAGGGTCGCCGACGACGAGTGGTTCTTCGACACCGAGATGCTGCTGATCGCCGAGCACAACGGCGCACGGGTGCGCGAGGTGGCGGTGGACTGGGTGGAGGACACCGACTCCAAGGTCGATCTCTGGCGGACCGCCCTGAGCGACCTGCGCGGACTGGTCAGGGTGTCGAGGGCGATCTCCTCAGGCGCGGCCACGGTGGAGATCCCGCAGGTGCCCGGGCTCGCGCCCGCGCGTCCCTGGCCCTCGGCGGACGGGCCGAGGGCCGAGGGCCTGCGCAAGGTGGTCACGTTCGGGCTGGTGGGGCTCGCCTCCACCGTGGTGCATGCCGGCCTCTACCTGCTGCTGCGCGCCGGCATGGGGGCCGAGGCGGCCAACCTCTTCGCGCTGGCGGCCACCGCGGTCGTCAACACCGAGGCGAACAGGCGATGGACGTTCAACAGGGGCGAGGGCAGAAGGGCGGTCGTGCACGCCAGGGCGGGGCTGCTGTTCCTGCTCAACTTCGCCGTCACCACCGCCGCGGTCGTGGTCGTGGGCGCGGGTGTCCGCTGGCTGGAGGGGCTGGCGCTGGTGGGGGCGTCGATCGGGGTGACGGTGATCCGTTTCACCCTGCTCGACCGCTGGGTCTTCCGCTCCCGCTGACCTCCCTCGCCGGTCGGCTCAGCCCCCCGGCAGCCGCTCACACACGCCCTGGCGCCGCCGTCGAAGAGCCTCGCGGCCACCCCACCTCCCTCCGCGAGTAGGCCACCGACCATTGCGATCGGTGGAGCCAACTTGATCTCGACCGGTGATCCACGGTCGCATGACAGAGCGTTAGAGGTCGAGGAGTCGCAGGGCCGCTTGACTGCTCGCGATCAGCTCGGGGTCGCCTTTCGCCATACGCAAAGCCAGGGCCTCATGCAGCACCTCGCGCGCCTCCTGTCTGCGACCCAGGTCAATGAGGGTCCTGCCGAGATGCTGGAGCGCGAAGGACACCATCTCGGGTACCTCCTTCCTGGCCAGATCGACCATCTCGCGGCAGAGAGTCTCCGAGGCCGCCATGTCGCCTGAGTAGCGGTAGGCGTCGGCCAGATTGATCGACGCCGCGATCCTCCTGCCGCTCGTGTCCGCCAGATCGAGCGCACGGTTGAGGTGATCGATGGCGTCGCCGTGCTCGCCCAGAAGCAGCAGTCCCACCCCGAGCGCCCGCATCGTGGTGTAGTCGGCGGGGTCCTGCGCGCGGGCCGAGTTGACGAGCGTGGTGAGCCGATCGCGGTCGCCGGGGACCATCCGTTGCCGCTCGTCGTAGGCGATGAGCTGGTTGATTTCCTGGAAGAGCACAGCCGAACAGTAGGGTGCCCGTTCGTGGGGGGCAACGGCGAGCCAAGGAGCAGGAGGGTTCGATCGCCCCGCTCCTGCACGTCACCAGGGCCGGAAAACACAAGAGCGGCGGTGTCATCAATGACACCGCCGCCACAAGCACTTCGGCCGCTACTCGTGTTCGAGTGCCGCCAGTGGAGCTAAGGAGACTCGAACTCCTGACCCCCTCCATGCCATGGAGGTGCGCTACCAGCTGCGCTATAGCCCCGTGCAACGTTGGTTAGTGTAGCCGAATCCGCCGCTCACCACGAATCGAAGCATGTGCCACTCTCGGGGCATGACTACGGAGATTTTCCATGAGCACCGGGGCCTGCTGGTGGGTGTCGCCTACCGGATTCTCGGCAGCGCCGCCGACGCCGAGGACGTGGCGCAGGAGGCCTGGCTGCGCTGGTCGGGGGTCGAGCACGAGAGCGTCGCCGACCCCAAGGCGTACCTCATCAGGGTCACCTCCCGCCTGGCGATCGACCGGTTGCGGTGGGCGCAGTCCCGGCGGGAGTCGTACGTGGGCCCGTGGTTGCCCGAGCCGATCGTCACGACGCCCGACGTGGCCGAGCGCGCCGAGCTCTCCGACTCGGTGGAGCTGGCGCTGCTGGTGGTGCTGGAGAGGCTGTCGCCGCTCGAGCGGGCGGTGTTCGTGCTGCGTGAGGCGTTCGACCTGCCGTTCTCCGAGATCGCCGAGGTGATCGGCAGGTCGGAGGCGGCCACCAGGCAGTTGGCCAGGCGCGCCAGGGAGCACGTGCAGGAGGGCCGGCCCAGGTTCGACGCCGACAGGGTGCGGCGCAGGGAGATCACCGAACGGTTCATCAACGCCGCGACGAGCGGGGATCTCGAGGGGCTCATGGCGCTGCTGTCCGACGGCGTGACGCTGGTCGGGGACGGCGGCGGCAAGGCCAGGGCGCCCCTCAGGGTGCTGGTGGGCCAGGCGAAGGTCGGCCGCTTCCTCACCTCGGCCGCCTCGCCGAGCGACATCCACAAGTTCATGGGCTCGATCGGTGTGGAGGAGTACGCCGAGCTGACCTTCGAGGTGGCCTCCGTCAACGGCGGGCCCGCAGCCGTGATCAGCACCGCGGGCCGGGTGGTGACGGTGATCTCGCTGGTGGTCGTGGACGGCAGGATCGACACGATCTACCTCATCGCCAATCCGGAGAAGATGGCCCATCTCCATCCGGCGTCCTGAGCGGCTAGGCGTACCAGTCGCCGGCGATCTCCTGGATCGACTTGCTGCCGCCCCGCACGTACGCGCCCAGGGTCAGAACCTGCGTGATCGACTGCGGGTCGTTGAGGAGGCTGAAGACGTAGAAGGAGCCGCCGTCCCTGGTGCGGAAGCCGTACGGGCGGGCGAAGGAGTCGTAGCCCATGTACATGCCCTTGGAGACCCGAGCGAAGGCGCGGCGGCTGTAGTTGTCCTTGGCCAGCCGGTAGCCGCTCCTGCCCGCCTTCTCGTTGGTGGAGTAGTTTCAGAAGGTCCTGTACTCCTGCGCGATGGTCGTGCCCGTGCCGATCGGGGCGGCGGTGACGTAGCCGTCGGCGTCCAGCTTCGGCGCGGGTATCCGCTGGCCGTAGTGCAGCGGGGTCTTGGCGGCCAGCTTGAAGGACTCGCCCTTCAGCCGCGAGAAGGCCAGGATGTGCGCGCGGTCCTGGCCCTGGTAGGTGGCGTGGAGGAGGAACCACTCGACGCCCTCGGGCTGCTCGCTCGGCACGTAGTAGGTCTGCCTGCCGGTCAGCCTGATCGGCTTGCGGGCCTTGTTCTTCTGGCCGTCCTCCACGTGGCCCTTGTCGATCACGATCTCGTGCCGCATACCGTCGGCGAACAGCGTGTCCCTCTTGTCGTCGTCGTCCCACCAGTCGCGGTCCTTGACGGTCTTGTTGTGCTCGGCCAGCCAGCCGGCCGCGGCCTGCCTGGCCTCCTGGACGGTCAGCCGGGCGGGCGAGGGAGTGGGGCTCGGCGCGGGAGTGGAGGACGCGGGAGATGGCGAGGACGGCGACGAAGGCGAGGCCGAGGGCGCGGGAGAGGTGGAGGCCGGCGCGGCGGCCCGCTGGGCGACGATGCTCGGCACGACCGTGCACCCGGCGAGGCTCACGGTCAGGACGGCGGCGAGCGACGCCTTGCGCATGTGCCCGATCCCCTTCGCAAAACTACGACAAATGACAACGAAGGACACCGTACCGGACCATTTACCGGGTTCCACGCGGTACCGGCCTCGTGGCGTGCCAGGCTGATCATCACGGGGGCACGCGGGACACGGGGATCCTGCTGCGGTTCGCGCCCCCCTGTCATCTGACTCGGACATGAACGGGGCATCACATGCCGCAGTTAAGAAGCCGTCTCGTCGTGGGCGCGGCCGCCCTGGCGGTGGCGGCCACCGGCGTCACGATCCTCATGCCCATGGGGACGGCCGCGGCCGCCAGGGTGGAGGCCACCTGCGCCAACACGCTCGACGACGCGAAGACGCTCCAGGCCGCGATCGACTCCTCCAAGGACGGGGACGAGATCGTCGTCAAGGGCCCCTGCCTGGTCAACGCGACGATCAGCCTGCCTGGCCGCCGCACCTTCCGCGGCGACTCCAAGGCGGGGACGGTCATCAAGCAGGCCGACGGCGCCAACCTGCCCGCCCTGCTGGCCTCCGAGGGGTGGGTCAAGAACTTCGACACGAGCGACGACACGCTCCGCGTCGAGCGCCTCACCATCGACGGCAACCGCGACGCCAACACCGGCACCGTCGCCCTGATGCTGCGTTCGTGGAACGCCAGGATCTACGACATCGACGTGTACGGCGCGCCGTCCGACGGCATCCGCATCAGCAACCCGTCGAAGGACGGCGTCATGCTGCGCAACACGATGGTGAACAGCGTCATCAGCGACGTCTACATCGCGGGCGCGGTGGAGGCCGGCCTCAGGGTGGTCGACCCCGGCAACTCCGTCACCGACTGGACCTTCCAGCGCTCGTGGATCGGCTTCAGCGGCACGCACGCCATCCAGAGCGACAACGCCGCGGGGTGGACCTTCAGCGACCTCCACCTGTACGCGACGCCCAAGCACGCCATCGACGCCCACCGCTGCTTCGGCACCTCGATCCACAACAACTACATCGAGGACTTCGGCGCGGAGAGCAAGGCGAAGGAGACCTACTACGGCATCCGTTGCGACCTGCAGGGCGAGGCCAACACCACCATCACCGCCAACAGGATCCACAAGTTCCTGCCGCCGCCGAACGGGCTGCAGGAGCTGACCAAGGCGTGGAAGCTGAGGGCGGCGCCGCCCGAGCGCAGGCGCGACACCGCCGCCGGGCCGCTTCCCGCCGACGTCGACTTCGTCTACCTGGCCCTGGACGGCGTCAACTACGGCACGGGGCACGCCGCGGTGACGGGCAACACCATCCTCGGGCACGGCACGAAGCGGGAGACGGGGCTGCTGTTCACCAAGGGCGACGGCGAGGGCCAGGCGATGTCCGTCGTCTCCACCGCCAACCTCGTCGACAACGTCGGCACCCCTCGCAGGATCGGCCCAGGTGTGAGGCTGCGCAGGAGCTACTGACCCGGCTGCACCCGGCGCCGACCCCCTGTCGAACACATGGGGATTCCATGCCGTTAGGCCGACCCCGTGCTGGGCACGCGCAGGTCATGCCAGAAGAAGCGAATGCCACACCACCCGCGCAGAGCCAGCCGTACCCGGGAAAGAGCGGGGAGATGTCGCCCGAGCCGCGCGACGAGATGCGCGGCTACGAGGGCAGGGGCCTGCTGCGCGACAAGAGAACGCTGATCACAGGAGGCGACTCGGGGATCGGGCGCGCCGTCGCCGTCGCGTTCGCGAAGGAGGGGGCCGACGTCGCGATCGCCTACCTCAGCGAGCACGAGGACGCCAACCACACCAGGAAGCTGGTGGAGGCCGAGGGGCGGCGGTGCGTGCTGCTGCCAGGCGACCTGCAGGACGCCGACCACTGCGTCGCGGTTGTCGAGCAGGCGGTGGCCGAGCTCGGCGGCCTCGACGTCGTGGTGAACAACGTGGCCTACCAGGCGCCTGTCGACTCGCTCGAGGAGCTGACCGACGAGCAGTGGGAGCGCACGTTCGCGGTGAACATCCACAGCTACTTCCGCGTCACCAAGGCGGCGCTGCCGCACCTGCGCGAGGGCAGCGCGATCATCAACACCTCCTCCATCAACGGCCTGCGCGGCAACAAGACGCTGATCGACTACGCCGCGACCAAGGGCGCCATCAACGCCTTCACCTACTCCATGGCGCAGAACCTCGTCGAGAAGGGCATCAGGGTCAACGCGGTCGCTCCGGGGCCGGTCTGGACGCCGCTGATCCCTGCGACCATGCCGCAGGAGAGGGTGGAGTCCTTCGGCCAGCAGGCCCCGATGAAGCGGGCGGCCGACCCGGACGAGATCGCGCCCTCGTACGTCTTCTTCGCCGCCGACCGGCTGTCGTCGTACTACACCGGCGAGATCCTGGCCCCCGTCGGCGGCGAGACCCTGCCCGGCTGACGGGGCGGGATCTACGCAATCGAGAGGCCCGTCAGACCAGAACGCGCAGGTCAAGCCGGTACGGTACGAATCATGCGCGCCGACAAAGCGGTGACGCTCGCCGCACTGGTGGCGCTGTCCACCGCGTGCGGCGGCGCGCCCACTTCCGCACAACAGCATCACGCGCCCGCCCCGCCGCTGGCGGGGAAGGTGGTCGCGATCGACCCCGGCCACAACGGGGGCAACGCCTCGCACCCCGAAGTGATCAACAAGCTCGTCGACATCATCACCCAGCGCAAGCCGTGCAACACCACGGGGACGCAGACCCGCGCCGGGTACACCGAGCACGCGTTCACCTGGGACGTCGCCCGCAGGCTCACGCCGATATTGGAGAAGATGGGCGCCAAGGTGGTGCTGACCAGGCCCGACGACAAGGGCGTGGGACCGTGCATCACCGAGAGGGCGGCCACCGCCAACAAGGCGGAGGCGGACGCGGTGGTGTCGGTGCACGCCGACGGCGCGGGCGCCGACGGGCACGGCTTCCACGTGATCCTTCCCGGCCTGGTGCAGGGGCACAACGACGCGATCGTCGATCCGTCGAGACGGCTCGGGCTCGCCGTCCGCGACGCCTACAGGGAGGGCACGGGCCTGCCGTACGCGACCTACATCGGCAAGGAGGGTCTCGACACCCGCACCGATCTGGGCGGGCTCAACCTGTCGACCCGTCCGGCCGTGTTCGTCGAGTGCGGCAACATGGGCAACGCCGGCGACGCCGCCAAGCTGTCCGATCCCGCCTTCCGCGAGCGCATCGCCGCCTCTCTCGCGGCCGGGGTCGGCAAGTATCTCGGCGGTCGCTGAACCCGGCGTTCTCCCAGCTCAGCCTCTTGTTGGGGTCAATACCCGGTGCAAGACTGGAGGCGAAGGAAGGGGGGACGTCATGATCGAGGTCAAGAGCATCGACAAGCCGGACGAGCGCCGCGACTTCCCGAACGGCCACCTGGAGGTGTGCAGCCTCAGCGGCCTGACCTTCGGGGTGGCCACGTTCGAGCCCGGGTGGCGCTGGTCAGAGTCGGTCAAACCCATCGCGGGCACCGACTCGTGCGAGGTGTACCACAACGGCTTCGTCGTCTCGGGCAGGATGCGCATCAGGATGAACGACGGCGCCGAGGCCGAGGTGGGCCCGGGTGACATCTTCGTCTGCCAGCCAGGCCACGACGCCTGGGTGGTCGGTGACGAGCAGGCCGTGATCTACGACTTCGCGGGCGGCGCCGCCGACTATGCCAGGTCGCAGGCCGAATAGCGGCCGGCCGCGCCCGTCTGCGGCTCGGCCCTCACCTCCGCGCCGGGCCGCCCGAACGGCCGGCGACGTTTGCCATTGCTTGTCCTACCTGTGGATCTCCGCAGCTCGACCCCATGGGGACGTCCCCGTAGCCTCGAATCACCGGGAGCGACGAGGGGGGAGGACGTCATCATGTTCATCCAGGTCATGCGAGCAGGCGCCACTGACGTGAGCGGGTTGCGTGCCGCGCTGGAGCGATGGGTCGAGGAGCTGTCCGGCGGCGCGACGGGGTGGCTCGGCACCACCGCGGGCGTCACCGACGACGGGACGTTCGTCAACCTGGCCCGCTTCGAGTCCGAGCAGGCCGCGCGGGCCAACAGCGAGCGGCCCGAGCAGGGCGAGTGGTGGAGCGAGACCTCGAAGCTGCTCAGCGGCGAGGTCGTCTTCCACGACTGCCCCGAGGTGCTGCCGTTCCTGGGCGGAGGGTCGGACGACGCCGGGTTCGTGCAGGTCATCGAGGGCAGAGTGCGAGACGTGCAGCGGATGCGCGAGCTCAACGACCTTTACGAGTCGCAGTTCACCGACTTCCGCTCCGACGTCCTCGGCGGCGTCGCGGCGCTGTGGGGCGAGGGCTCCTTCACCCAGGCGATCTACTTCACCTCCGAGGAGTCGGCCAGGGAGGGCGAGCGCAGGCAGCCGCCGCCCGAGCTCAAGGCGCTCTTCGAGGAGGAGATGTCGCTGTACGAGGGCGAGCTGGTCTACTACGACCTCCGCGACCCCTGGCTGCTCTCCGCCCGCTGATCAGGGCGTGTCCGCACCCGGTTCGACGGCCAGGCGGCTGGTCAGCCTCTCGTAGCGCTGCCTGGCGGCCTGGGGGGTGCCGAGGCCGAGCCCGAAGGCGATGTCCTGCCAGGTGAGGCCGCGCCCTCGGGCCATCAGAAGGAGCGCCGACTCCAGCTGGTCCATCTCGGCGCGCGCCGACGGAATGAGGGTGAGGGCGGCGACGATGTCGGCGTCGTCCACCCTCTCCTCGGCCTGCTCGTGCTGCGCGCCGCCGCCCGCGAGCAGCGACACGAGCCTGACCGCCTCGTGCGGGCCGAGGATGTCGGCGTGCGCCTGACGGGAACGCTGGGCCTCGGTGGCGGCATGCCGCTCGGTGATGCGCAGGAGCGAGGCGTACTCACGATGCGCCCGCATCCGGCCGGGGTCGGGAGGTGTGAAGGGATCCATGCGCCCAGCATGTCGCTGACACCGATCGTTGTCAACGTTTCGATGTGAACAACTTGTTCATTTTGAGGTGGCGCGGCGGACGGGGATCCCGGCCACCCGCACGAGTTCGCGCACGTCGGCGCCCGCCTCGCGCAGGATGGCGGCGCTGCCGTTGGCGGCGTCGGCGAGCAGGCCCCACAGCAGCCGCTCCCCCGTCACGGGACCCGGCTTCCACAGGGCGACCTCGATCGCCTTCCTGGCGTGCATCTGCAGCGGGAGGACGCCCATGGGTCCTGACAGCGTCACCCGCAGGAAGGCGACCCTCGAGCGCTCCAGCCGCCACAGGCGCGGGTCGTCGAGGCCGTGGCGGGTGCGCCGGCGTACCTCCTCGACGTCGATGCCGATCGCGGCGAGCAGTTCACGGGTGCGGCCGGTGTCGATGTGCGGCCGCAGCGCCGCCGGGTCGGGCAGGTGGGGCATCGGGTGCTCCTCGGCCAGCCCGAGCAGCAGCAGGTCGGTGGCGAGCGAGGTGCGGCCCGCGTTCATCGTCAGGATGCCCGCGCGCATCACCGCGCGGCGGGCGGGGTCGGTGAATCTGTCGAACATGGTTACCTCCCGGTCCTGCGGGCGTGCTTGCGGTGCGCGGACTGCCGCCTGACGCCCAGCGCGTCGGCGATCTGCTCCCACGACCAGCCCTGGTCCCGTGCGTTGGTGACGTGTACGGCCTCGAGCTCCTCCAGCAGGCCGCGAAGCGCCGCCACCGCGGCCAGCCCCACTCCCGGATCCCGGTCTGCCGCCGCCTCGGCCAGCTCGGTGACTTTCATGCCTGTCAGCATGAGCTGACAAGCGGGTGCTTGTCAACACATGCTGACGACCATTGTGCCGAGGGTCCCGGTCGCGGTCAGACGAGGGAGCCTTCGCGGGCGACGACACGGCCCGCCTTGAGCACCAGCGAGCGGACAGGGCGCACGCACACCGCCTCGGCGGCGTTGCGGGCGTCGATGACCACCAGGTCGGCGACGTCGCCCACCGCCAGGCCGTAGTCGGCCAGGCCCGTGACGCGGGCGCCGCCGTAGGTCGCCGCGTGGAGCGCGAGCTCGATGTCCTCGTCGAGAGGGCCGGTCTGCTGCGCCTGGAGCAGCGCGCGGTCGAGCATGCACCCCGTGCCGTAGGGGCTCCACAGGTCGCGCACGCCGTCGTTGCCCAGCGTCATCGCCACGCCCGCGGCGGCGAGCTCCTTCAGCGGCATCGCGCGGCCGGGAGGCGCGATGGAGGCGATGGCGATACCCGCCTCCGCCAGCCCTTCCAGCAGCTCGGCCCGTACGGCAGGCGCGGCGTCACTGAGCGCAAAGCCATGACTCACGGTGACCTTGCCCCGCAGCCCCAGGACCCTGGTGCGCTCGATGATGAGGCGGTACTGCCACTCGCCGAGCGACCCACGGTCGTGCAGGTGGATGTCGACGCCGACGCCGTACCTCTCGGCCAGCCCGAACACGATGTCGAGGTGCTTGACCGCGTCGTTCTCGAGCCCCGCGGGGTCGAGGCCGCCGATCAGGTCGACGCCCTGCCTGAGCGCCTCCTCCAGCAGCTTGTCGGCGCCGGGGGCGATGAGCAGGCCCGCCTGGGGGAAGGCGACCAGCTGGCCGGTGACGCGCCCCTCGTGCCGCGCGAACGCCTCACGGACGGCGTCCACCGCGTCGAGGCCCATGACCGTGTCGACGTCCACGTGGGTGCGCACGTGCGTGGTGCCGAGGGTGATCATGTTCTCCAGAAGCGCGGAGATGTAGTCGGCGCTGGGGATGCCGAACTCGGGACGGCGCTCCTGCCCTCCCCGGATCTTGCCCATGAGGCCGGGCGCGGAGGCGTGCGAGGCCCACGGCCCACCCCACATCGTCTTGTCGATGTGGGCGTGGCCGTCGACGAGTCCGGGGATGACCAGCTTGCCGCCCAGCTCCTCCACCTCGCCGGACTGGAGTCCGTGGCCGATCTCCGCGATGCGGCCCGACCTGATCAACACGTCGGCGGGTCCCGTGCCCCAGAGATTGGCGTCGCGAAGCAGCAGCTCAGTCATCATGCACCTAATGGTATACCGCTATTTGCCCACGGCGGTGTGCATGGTGAGCTGGGAGCCATCCTCCGAGAGCGTGAGCGTCACGCTCATCGCGCCGAGCCGCGAGGTGCGCTCCACGTGCGTGCCGCCGCACGGGATCGACACCTCGCCGTCGGGCAGCGCGCAGTGCCAGGTGCGGCGGGCGGTCAGCTCGGGCCCTGGCACGTCGATCCACACCGGCGCGTCGGCCGCGACCCACGCCTTGAGCACCTCGTTGACCCGTCCCGCGACGTCGCCGAGGTCGAGGCCCTCAGCGGAGAAGCCCTTCTTGCGCAGCGATTTGCCGAGCCGGTACTCGTCGACACTCGCGTGGGGCGTGATGCGGGAACTGGTGATGGCGCTCTGGTCGAAGTCGGGATGGCCGAGGGCGTCGGTCCTGACCTCCTTGCGCCAGCGGTCGGCCAGCGCGGCGTTGAGCGCCAGCGCCGCCAGGTGGCAGCCGGTGTGCCCGGCCGACAGCGACTGCCGGTAGGCCTCGTCGACGGCCAGCTCGACGGTCGCGCCGGTCTCGAGCGGCGCGTCGGTCACGTGGACGACGAGCCAGTCCCAGCCCTCGTCTCCGCGCCTGGCGGGGATGTCCTGGCCGAGGAGGATCTCGCCCTCGGCCGACCGCGCGCCGGTCACGCAGTCGACGACGGCGAGCCCGCCGATCGTGCCACGATCGGCGGGCTGGTCGGGCCAGGTGTGGTCGAGCGGATGGAACGGCGTCTCAGCCGTGACGAGGCCGTGCCGTACCCCCAGCGGCACGGACCCGACGATCTCCGAACGGCCGTTGACCTGGCCTTCTGGGAAAGTGACAACAGTGGATCTCACACTGCTATCTTCTCAGGACCTTCCACCTGTGCCTGCGAGCCCTCGTCCTCGAGGTAGCGGTTGCCGCCGGCGTACCAGCCGGTGAACAGCTGCACACCGATGACGGCGAGCATCATCACGTACGGCACGTCCCAGCCGCCCGTCGTCTCGTACAGCACGCCGACCAGCAGCGGCCCCGCGCCCGCGATCAGGTAGCCGACGCTCTGGCCGAAGGCCGAGAGCGCGGCGGTGGTGGCGGCGGTGCGGGTGCGCAGCGCCAGCATGGTGAGCGCGAGCGGGAAGGAGCCCATGCCCACGCCGACGAACAGCACCCAGACCCACGCGGTGGTGGACGGCGCGAACCACAGGCCGAGGAAGCCGACCACGTAGAAGGCCACCAGCCCTGCCACCACGGGGCGCTGGTCGCGAAAGCGGGTGGCCAGCGAGGGCAGCACCAGTGAGACGGGGATGCTCAGCGCGGTGAAGACGCCGAGGATCACGCCGGCCTGGCTCGTGGTGTAGCCGCCGTCGGTGAGGATCTTGGCGAGCCAGCCGAACATGATGTAGGCGATCATCGACTGGGTGCCGAAGTAGACGGCCACCGCCCACGCCAGCTTGCTGCGCACCAGGGTGCGCGGCGTGGCCTCGGACCTGCTGTTGTCCCGCTCCGGCTCACTGCGCAGAAGCGCAAGCCACGGAATGGCGGCGACTGCCGCGAGAGCCGCCCAGACCCCGAGCGCGATGTGCCAGTTGCCGTCGGCGGCGCGCTCGATGGGGACGGTGGCGGAGGCGGCCAGCATGGTGCCCACGGCGAGCGCCGTGGTGTAGACGGTGGTCATGACCCCGGCCCTGGCGGGGAAGTGCCGCTTGATCAGGGTCGGGATGAGCACGTTGCCGACGGCGCCGCCGGACAGCGCGACGGCGCTGCTCAGCAGGAACACGGGGGCGGAGTTGACCGACGCCCTGATCACCAGGCCGGCGCCGAGCGTGACCAGCGCCAGGAGCAGGAGGCGATGCTCACCGAGGCGGCGGGCCAGGCTCGGGGTGATGGCGCCGACCGTCGCGAAGGCCAGGACGGGTAGGGTGGTGAGGAGTCCGGTGCCCACATTCGACATGCCGAGACCGGCCGACAGCTGGTCGAGCAGGGGCCCGACGCTGGTGACCGCGGTCCGCAGGTTGAGCGCCGCCAGGATGATTCCCAGCACGAGGAGCCAGGCCAACGAGCCGCTTCTGCCGCCTCTGGTCTCTTGGGTGAGCACGCTCATGCCGGACCGAATCCTCCAGTCGTGGAATCATGGGATGACTTGATGAGTCACCAGCCTAACAGGAGTGAAACACCTGTTTATTCCTGGGGACACGAAGAAGCCCCCGTCCCTGACCTCCCTTCTAGCGGTCGTCGCAACACCCCGGCCTGGGGAGTGCGATGGAAGAGTTCGAGATCCGCAAGATCCGAACGCCGCAGGGGCGGAAGAAGC
>NZ_BAAATE010000057.1:0-33042 GCF_039533245.1 Nonomuraea recticatena
GGTCCTGCACGCGCCCGCCAACCACGAGACGGCGCTGACCGTGGGCGGCTGCATGGCCGCCTACGCCGCCACCCAGGCGCTGCGCGGCGAGGCGTCCGCCGCCCGCGACACCCTCCGGGCGGCGCTGGCCCGCAACCGCGCCACCTGGACCGCCTTCATGCGCTGGGTCGCCCTCACCCGCGTGTGGGTCGCAGCCGCGGAGGGCGAGACCGACAGGGCCGTCGAGCTGGCGCTCGCGGCCGCCGCCGACTGCCGTGAGAGCGGACTGGCCGCCTTCGAGGCCGTCGCCCTCCACGACGTGGTACGGCTCGGCGCCCCCGCCGCCGCGCTCGCCAGGCTGACGGAGCTGGCCTCCTCGCACGAGGGTCCGCGCGTACGGCTGGCGGCACGGCACGCGGCGGCGCTGGCGGGCGGCGACCCCGAGGGGTTGCTGGGCGTGGCGGAGGGCTTCGACGCCCTGGGGATGCGCCTGCACGCCGCCGAGGCCGCCGCCCATGCCGCCGCGGTGCTGCGTCGCACCAGGGGCGAGAAGGCGGCCAGGGCGGCGACGACGGAGGCGTGGTCGCTGGCTGGAGCGTGCCAAGGCCCGGACACTCCGGCGCTGCGCGGCCTGGCGGCGCCCGACCTGACCGACAGGGAGCTGCAGGTGGCGCAGCTGACGGCGGCGGGGCACTCGCACAGGGAGATCGCCCAGCGCCTGGGCATCGCGATGCGAACGGCGATGAACCATCGCAACCAGGCCTACTGGAAGCTGGGGGTGAACAGCCCCGTCGAGCTGGCCAAGGCCCTGAACCGCTTCCACTGACCGCCCCGTCACCGCCCGCCGGCCCAGGCCCGCGGAAACCATGCGCGGCCACACGAAGGACCCGGAGCGTCAAGGATGCGGGCGCGCCGAAGGGTGCGGACGCGCGCCGACGAAGGCGGGCGAACCGACGAGGAAGGCGCGGAGCGGCGGGAAGCCGGGCGCGCGCCTGCGGGCGGCGCGCGCCGGGGTCAGCGGGCGGCTGTCAGTTCCAAGCTGTCAGTTCCAAGCCGCCAGGTTCAGGCCGCCAGGTCCAAGCCGTCAGTCGCAGGCCGTCAGTTGCGGTGGGATTCGTAGCGCATCGTGCGGGAGACGCCGATGCGGACCGTCGTTCCTGGCGCGATCGTGACGGGCTCGTTCGGCGGGATGTCGTAGAAGTTGGGGTCACCCGGCGGCTGAATCTGGGTGCCGTTGACCGAGCCGAGGTCGACCAGGTTGACGTCCCAGCCCTCCAGGGCGACCCGCAGGTGGCGGCGGGAGACCGAGCCGTCGGGGCTGGTGACCTTGGCGGGCCTGGCGTTGCCGCCCGCCACCTCGGGGGCGCGCTCGGGGTCGCGGCCCAGCAGGTAGTCGCTGTCGAGGGGCAGCGAGGTGCCGTCGTCGAGCAGCAGCGCGCCGAGCGAGGGGCGCGGCCCCTTGTACGGCACCAGCGTGCGCTGCACGAGCTCGATCCCGCAGATCACGCAGTACGGCGAGCGGGGGTCGTTGAAGTGGTCGTTCTTGCAGTCGACGCCGAAGACCATCGGCCTGCCGTCGGCGTCGGTCTGCTGCTCGCCCTGCTGCTCCTGCGGCGGCGGCCCGAAGTCGGGGTGCTCGTCGTAGGAGGGCGGTCCCGCGGGCGGCATCGGGCCTTGGGGCGGGCCGAGCGGCGGCATCGGACCGGAGTGGGGACCGGGCGGGCCCTGCATGGGCGGCGGGCCCTGGTGCATCGGCGGGGCGGGCTCGGGATGCGGCTCGGGCATCGGCGGCTGACCGAACGGCGCCTGCGGACCTGAGGGCGCGCCCATCGGGTAGGGGGCCATGGGCGGCGGGGTCGAATGCGCGGGCGGGGGCGGCGGGGGCTGCTCGTGGACCGGCTGGTGAGCATCCTGCCTGGACGGCTCGGGCCCCGAGGGCTCGTGCCTGGACGGCTCGTGCCTGGACGGGTCCTGCCTCGGCGGCCCGGGGAGCAGGTCGGGCTCGAAGTGGAGGCCCGTGGCGGGCAGCTCGCTGGTCTCCAGTGGCCTGACCTGGGGCCTGGCGGGCGGCTGCGCGTTCTCGTCGACCTCGCCGTGGACGCCGCCGCCGAGGACCACGCCGGCGTCGAGGCGGACGACGGGGTGGGCCTCTCCCGCGTCGGGCAGGCGCAGCTCGACCCGCTGCACGGGGCCGGGGATGAGGCGGTCGGTCCAGGTCAGGGAGTCGCGGCCGGACAGCCGGGTCTCGCCGTCGTCGGTGACGACCACGGCCGAGGCGGAGCCGCTGACCAGCACGGCCATGCCTCCAGCGGCGGGCCCTGCGACGGCGCAGGCCACGGGCTCGCCCGACATCGAGCGGAACAGCACCTGGGCGGCGCGGCGGGCCAGCGCGAGGCCGTCCGCCCCTGACTCGGCGCTCTCGCGCAGCGTCTCGAGCAGCTCTCCGCCCGTGCCTTCGGCCGTGTCGCAGACCAGCAGCAGCCCGCCCATGTGGGCGACCAGCCCGTTGCCCGGCAGCGGACGCACCACCCCGAAGCCCTGCTCAGCCACAGAACTCTCCCCTCCATGGAAAACGCCGGTCAACCGCCAGCCATACGCATACCCAGACCTGGAGGAACAGTATCGGCCTGAGCCGCTCGCCTCGAAACCTTGGTACCTGATCAGTGGTCAGAACATTAGCCCGAGGAGGCCGTTTAGACGAGTCGTCAGACGCCGCTGAAGACCCTGTTGACGTCGGCGGTGGCCAGCACGCCGTAGACCTCGCCGCCCTTTTCGACCAGCAGGTACTCGCCCGACGGCGCGTCGCGCATGGCGTCGATCAGCGACTCGCCCACCAGGTCGGCGGGCAGCACCATGGAGGGCTCGAGCGCGCGCGACAGCGAGCCGGCGTTGACCCACGGCCTGCGGTGCTCGGGGGTGGCCTGGACGGCGGCCTCGTTGACGATGGCGAGCGGGCGTCCGTCGTGGTCGACGACCACCATGGCGCCCGCGTGGGCCTCGGCCGCCTTGCGCAGCGCCTCCGACAACGGGGTCTCGGCGGTGACGGGGATGGCGCGGCGGGCCAGGGCGCGGGCGTTGGCCTGCGGGAGCCTGGCGCGCACGCGGGCCACGCGCAGCGACTGGGTGGCGCCGAACCAGATGAAGGCGCCGAGGACCGCTCCCCACAGCAGGCTCAGCTCCTGCTGGGGCTGGCCGCCGAACCAGTAGAGCAGCAGCGGGCCGACGATGAGCACGGCGCCGAGCACCCTGCCTGCCCACGCCGCGGCGATGGTGCCGGTGCCGGGGCTGCGGGTCGCCTTCCACACGCCCGCCCTCAGCATGCGGCCGCCGTCGAGCGGAAGGCCCGGCAGCAGGTTGAACAGGCCGACGATGAGGTTGGCCACCCACAGCCACCAGACCATCATCTCGGGGATGCCGCCGCCGTCGACCAGGAAAAGGTCGGCCACCAGGCCGATGCCGGCCAGAAGGAGCGAGACCAGCGGGCCCACCGCGGCCACCATGAACTCGCGGCCGGGCGTCTGCGGCTCCTTCTCGATCTCCGAGACGCCGCCGAGGAGGTAGAGGGTGATGCGCCGCACCGGCAGGCCGTACATCTTGGCCAGGACGCTGTGGGCCAGCTCGTGCAGCAGCACGGACACGTAGAGCAGCACGGCATAGGCGAAGGCGACGCCGTAGACGGCCGGCTCCGACAGCTCGGGCAGCTGACCGCGAACCTGGTCGCTGAACATGAACGTGATGATGGCCGCCACGATGAACCAGGTCCACGACACGTAGACAGGGATCCCGAAGGGCCTGCCCATCCGGATACCGGAGAACTCCTGACGCGGACTCTCGGTGCTCACCCATCACTCCTTCGTCCAGGGGACTGCCTTGATGCTACTCGGCGTGCCCATTCTGTCGGCGCCTTGACCTACAGTGCGGTGCATGACGTTGACCGAACCCGTGATCATCGGGGCCCTCTCCCCTTCGCGGGCGGGTGACTTCATGACGTGCCCGCTGCTCTACCGCTTCCGCGTGATCGACAGGATTCCCGAGAAGCCGTCGGCGGCGGCGGTGCGCGGCACGGTGGTCCACGCGGTGCTGGAGCGGCTCTACGACCTGCCCGCGCCCCGGCGTTCGGTCGAGGCGGCGCTCGAGCTGCTCGAGCCGCAGTGGGACAGGCTGCTCGGCGAGGAGCCCGCCTACGCGCAGATGTTCGCCGACGAGGCCGAGCAGCGCGAATGGCTGGGGCAGGCCCGTTCGATGCTCGAACGTTACTTCACGCTGGAGGATCCGACCCGGCTGGAGCCCGCAGAGCGCGAGCTCTACGTGGAGGCGGTCCTCGACAGCGGCCTGATGCTGCGCGGCTACATCGACAGGCTCGACGTGGCGCCCAGCGGCGAGGTCAGGGTGGTCGACTACAAGACCGGCAGCGCGCCCGGGCCCGACTTCGAGGCCAAGGCGCTGTTCCAGATGAAGTTCTACGCCCTGGTGCTGTGGCGGCTGCGCGGGGCGATCCCGAGGCTGCTGCAGCTGGTCTACCTGGGCGGCGGCGGCGAGGTGCTGCGCTACGCGCCCGACGAGGCCGACCTTCGGGCCACCGAGCGCAAGGTGCAGGCGCTGTGGGCGGCGATCGAGCGCGCGCTGGAGACGGGCGAGTGGCGGGCCAGGCCGTCCAGGCTGTGCGACTGGTGCGATCACCAGGCGCTGTGCCCCGAGTACGGCGGCACTCCCCCGCCGGTGCCCGCCAGGCAGCCGGGCGACACGGTCAGAAGCAGCAGGCGGACGGCCACGGACGAGCTCTGAAGTCCTCCCAAAGGAGGAGGATTCCCGCTCTCACCTGGTCATACATTGAAGCGGTGCGCACCGACCGAGCCTTGCTCCGCGACTCGCTCTTCGCCGCGGCCCTGGCCGCTGCCTCGGTGGCGCTGTCGGCCGCCGGCGGTCACGGCGGCCCGGGTGAGGCCGCGCTGCTCGTGCTGGCGTGCGCGCCGGCGGCCGCGCGCAGGCGCAGGCCGCTGGCGGCGCTCTGTCTCGCGCAGCTGCCCATCGTGCTGCTCGGCGCGCTCGACAGCGATCCAGGCCTGGCCGGCCTCGCTGGGCTGATCCTGCTCTACACGGTGGCCGCGCACAGGGGGCTGGCGATCGCGCTGGCAGGGCTGTCGGTGGCGACCATCGGGTACTTCACCTCCGCCTCTCTGTCGGCCTCGTCGATGATGTGGACCTCCCACGCGCTGACGACGCTGGTGGGCGTGGCCGTGTGGGGAACCGGCAGGAGCGTACGGCTGCGCCGGGCCTACCTCGAGGAGCTGAAGGACCGCGCCGCCAGGCTGGAGCGGGCGAGGGACGCCGACACGCGCGCGGCCAGGGCAGAGGAGCGCTCCCGCATCGCCAGGGAGCTGCACGACGTGGTGGCTCATCACGTGAGCGTGATGACCGTGCAGGCCGCGGCGGCCAGGAAGGTGCTGACGGCAAATCCCGATCTGGCCGGCGAGGCGCTGACGGCGATCGAGGAGACCGGCAGGATGGCGATGAACGAGATGCGCAACATCGTCGGCGTGCTGCGCACCGACTCCCCCTCGGGTCCTCCCGAGCGCGGCCCGCAGCCCGGTCTGCGCGACCTGCCCGCGCTGGTCGATCAGATGCGCGAGGCGGGCCTGCCGATCGAGCTGGAGGTCGAGGGCGCGAGCGCGGTGCCGGCGGGCCTCGACCTGGCCGCCTACCGCCTGGTCCAGGAGGGGTTGACCAACAGCCTGCGCCACGCGGGCCCCGGCGCCCGCGCCAGGGTCTCGGTACGGCAGGCGCCCCGCGAGCTCACCCTTCTCGTGGAGGACGACGGCAAGGGGTCGAGCGCCGAGCAGGCCGACAGGACGGGGCACGGATTGGTCGGGATTCGCGAGAGAGTGGCCCTCTATGGTGGAATTCTGAGGGTCGGTCCGCGCACTGGGGGCGGTTTCGAGGTGCGGGCGACTTTCCCGCTGAAGGACGGATGATGACGATCAGGGTGCTGCTGGTGGACGACCAGCCACTGCTGCGCACGGGGTTCCGCCTGATCCTCGAGGCCGAGCCCGACATCGCGGTGGTGGGCCAGGCGGGTGACGGGAAGGGCGCGCTCGAACAGGCGCGGGCGCTGCTGCCGGACGTGATCCTGATGGACATCAGGATGCCGGGCGTCGACGGGATCGAGGCGACGCGCAGGATCGTGCGCGAGGCCGCGGCGGGCGCGCACGTGCCGAAGGTGCTGGTGCTGACCACGTTCGACCTCGACGAGTACATCGTCGAGGCGCTGCGCTCGGGGGCTTCGGGCTTCCTGCTGAAGGACGTGCCGCCTGACGAGCTGGTGCAGGCGATCAGGGTGGTGGCGGCGGGCGACGCGATCGTGGCGCCCAGCGTCACCAGGCGGCTGCTCGACAGGTTCGCGGCCAAGCTGCCCTCGGCCTACCAGCAGACGACCCCTGCGCGGCTCGACAGGCTGACCGAGCGCGAGCTCGAGGTGCTCAAGCTGATCGCCAAGGGGATGTCCAACGCGGAGATCGCGGCCAAGCTGGTGGTGAGCGAGACGACGGTCAAGACGCACGTCGGCAACGTGCTGACCAAGCTGGGCCTGCGCGACCGCGTCCAGGCGGTCGTCCTGGCCTACGAGAGCGGGCTCAGCACCCCCGGCGCCCTCTCCTGAGCCGTCCCGGCGGGCACCACGATCGACGGCAGCTCATCCTGCGGGGGCGCACAAACTTCACCCATGAGGCTTCACCCACGAGGTGGGGGCCGCCCCGTGGCCGGGGTGGGCTCGAGCCGGCTGTGCGGTACGGATCGAGGCCACCCCGGCCCTGGCGCGCCGCGGGTCAGGCGGTGATGGTCTCGGGCGCGGGGGTGACGGTGGGCGCGTTCTCGGGGAAGTGACAGGCGACGCGGTGCCCGCTGGCCAGCTGCTCGAGGGGCGGTTCGACCGTCTTGCAGATCTCCTGGGCCTTCCAGCACCTGGTGTGGAAGCGGCAGGCCGGCGGCGGGTTGATCGGGCTCGGGACGTCGCCCTGCAGCCGGATGCGCTCGCGTTCGGTGCGGACCTTCGGGTCGGGCACCGGCACCGCCGACAGCAGCGCGTTGGTGTAGGGGTGCATCGGCGAGGTGTAGAGCGACTTGCGGTCGGCGATCTCGACGATCTTGCCGAGGTACATGACCGCGACCCTGTCGCTGATGTGCCGCACCACCGACAGGTCGTGCGCGATCACCACATAGGTGAGGTCGAGCTCGTTCTGCAGGTCCTCCAGCAGGTTGACCACCTGCGCCTGGATGGAGACGTCGAGCGCCGAGACGGGCTCGTCGGCGATGATGAGCTTCGGCTTCAGCGCCAGGGTGCGGGCGATGCCGATGCGCTGGCGCTGCCCGCCGGAGAACTCGTGCGGGTAGCGGTTGTAGTGCTCGGGGTTGAGCCCGACCAGCTCCAGGATGTCCTGGACGGCCTTCTTGGTGCCCTGCTCGGTCTTGATCCCCTGGATGCGGAACGGCGCGCCGACGATGGCGCCGACCGTGTGACGGGGGTTGAGCGAGGAGTAGGGGTCCTGGAAGATCATCTGCATGTCGCGACGGAGCGGGCGCAGCCGTCCCTGCGGCATGTGGGTGATGTCCTGGCCCTCGAAGACGATCTTGCCGCCGGTGGGCTCGAGGAGCCTGGTCACCAGCCGTCCGGTGGTGGACTTGCCGCAGCCGGACTCGCCGACCAGGCCGAGGGTCTCGCCCTTGAGCACCTCGAAGTCGATCCCGTCGACCGCCTTGACCGCGCCGACCTGCCGCCTCAGCAGCCCCTTGTGGATGGGGAAGTGCATGCGCAGGTCCTGCACGGACAGCAGCGTCTCGCTCATGTGGTCTCCAGCATCGGCTTGATCTCGCTCTCCCACAGCTGCCTGCGCTCCTCAGGGGCCATGTGGCACCTGACGAGGTGGCCTGGGCTCGTCTTGAGCAGCTCGGGAACCTCGGTTTCGGCCCGTCCCTCGGTGCGCTCGGCGTAGGGGCAGCGGGGGTGGAAGGCGCAGCCCGGCGGGACGTTGATGAGGGAGGGGGGTGATCCCTTGATGGGCAGCAGCCGCTCGGTGCGCTCTCTGTCGAGACGCGGCATCGAGCCGAGCAGGCCCCAGGTGTAGGGGTGTTCGGGGTCGTAGAACACCGTCTCCGCGGCGCCGTACTCGACGCACTTGCCGCCGTACATCACCAGGATGTCGTCCGACAGCTCGGCCACCACGCCGAGGTCGTGGGTGATGATGATCAGCGCGGAGTTGAACTCGCGCTGCAGGTCGCGCATCAGGTCGAGGATCTGCGCCTGGACCGTGACGTCGAGCGCGGTGGTGGGCTCGTCGGCGATGAGCAGCTCGGGGTCGCACGACAGGGCCATGGCGATCATGGCGCGCTGGCGCATGCCGCCGGAGAACTGGTGCGGGTAGTCGTCGACGCGCCTGGTGGGCTCGGGGATGCCGACCCTGCCCAGCATGTCGATCGCGTGCTTGCGCGCCACCTTCTTGGTGACGTCGTGGTGGATGCGGTAGGCCTCGATGATCTGGTCGCCGACCGTGTAGTAGGGGTGCATGGCCGACAGCGGATCCTGGAAGATCATCGCCATCTTCTTGCCGCGCAGGCGCCGCACGTGGTCGGCCGAGGCGCCGATGAGCTCCTCGCCGTCGAGCCAGATCTCGCCTGACATCCGTGCCCTGCCGCCCTTGTGCAGGCCGAGGATGCCGAGGCTGGTGACGCTCTTGCCGGAGCCCGACTCGCCGACGATGCCGAGCGTCCTGCCGCGTTCGAGCGAGAACGTCAGGCCGTCGACGGACCTGACCAGTCCGTCGTCGGTCGGGAAGTGGATGCGCAGGTCCTTGACGTCGAGGAAAGCGGTCATGCGAGCCTCACTCTCGGGTCGACCACAGCGTAGAGGAGGTCCACGACCAGGTTGGCCACCACCACGAACAGCGCGGCGAGCAGCGTGACGCCCATGACGGCGGGCAGGTCGTTGTTCTTGATGGCGTCGACGGCGTACTTTCCGAGGCCGTTCAGTGAGAACGTCGACTCGGTGAGGACGGCGCCGCCCATGAGCAGGCCGAAGTCGAGGCCGAAGACGGTGACGATGGGGGTCAGGGCGGCGCGCAGCCCGTGCTTGACCACGACGCCGCGCTCGACCAGTCCCTTGGCCCGGGCGGTGCGGATGTAGTCCTCGCCCATCGTCTCCAGCATGCCCGCTCGGGTGAGCCTGGCGTAGGTGGCGGCGAACAGCAGGGCCAGGGTGATCCATGGCAGGAGCAGGTTGTAGGCCCACTGCAGCGGATCGATGGTGACGTCCACCCACGCGCCGCCGGGGGCGGTCCAGCCGAGGCCGTAGCTGAAGATGGACAGGGAGATCATGCCGGTGAAGAAGATCGGCAGCGACACTCCGGCCAGGGCGATGCCCATGGCGGACCTGTCGAAGAAGCTGCCGCGCCGCAGCGCCGACAGCACGCCGGTCGCCACGCCGCCGACCAGCCACAGCACGGCCGCGCCGAGACCCAGCGACAGCGTCACGCGCGAGCGGTCCATCAGGTTGGGCCACACGGGCTGCTGGGTGATGAAGGAGTAGCCGAAGCAGGGCGCCGGGCAGTGCTCCACGCCCGCGCCGGTGTCGTACTCCGTTCCCGCCACGATTCCCTTCAGGAAGCGCCCGTACTGCACCGCCACGGGATCGTAGAACCCGAGCCGTTCGGCTACCAGCCTGATGGTGTCCATGCTGGCACCGCGGCCGACGTATCGGGCGGCGAACGCCTCAGGGGTGGCGCCGGCCAGACGTGGCACCAAGAAGAAGATCGCGAAGGTGACGATGCTGACGATGAGCAGCATCGCCAAAGCGCCGATCACGCGCCTGATGATGTATGTGACCACAGTGCCCGGCTCCGGTCCCCGGCCGGTTGTGCCGACCGGGGACCTCTGCCTTCACCCGCCTATCTAGGTGTGGATCGACTTACTGCTGGACGCCCACGCCGACGTAGTCGTACATCTGCTGAGAGTCGCTGATGAACAGGTTGGTCAGGCCCTTGCCGCGCATGTACAGCGCCTTGCTGGCCACGCTGGGCATGACGACGGCCTGGTCGATGACCATGTGATCGATCTGCGACCACATGTCGGCGCGCTTGGCGGCGTCGGGCTCGGCCTTGATCTGGTCGATCATCTTGTCGACCTCGGGAATCTTGACGCTGAGGTTGTAGTTACCGGCGTCGCGGATGTCCCGGCTGTCGGTGATGGCCTGCATGAAGCCGTAGGTGTCGGGGTAGTCCGAGCCCCAGCCGTTGATGGCCAGGCCGATCTTGTTCTCCTTGACGTAGGAGGGCTTGCCGGCGTACAGGGCGAAGTAGTCGTCCTGCGGGTACGGCTTGAGCGTCAGCTTGATGCCGACGCGGGCCAGCGACTGCTGCAGCGACTCGGCAGCGGCCTTCTCCTTGGTCCGCTCGGTGCGGTAGGCGATGTTGGTCTCGAAGCCGTTGGGCTGGCCGCACTTGGCGAGGGCCGCCTTGGCCTTCTCCACGTCGCCCTTGTCGCCCTCGGACTTGTACAGGTCGATCGGCTTGTAACCGGCCATCGACGGAGGGATCAGCGAGGTGGTGATGACGCCGCCGGTCTCGCCGCCGTAGGCGCGGTAGAGGCTGTTGCGGTCGGCGGCGAAGGCGATGGCCCTGCGGCAGTCGACGTTGTCCAGCGGGGCGACGTCGGGGATGATCGAGGTGTACCAGGTGCGCTGCTGGACCGGGTTGTCGGTGCGGGCCTTCAGCGCCGGGTCCGGCAGGACCTTCGGCAGGGCGGCGTTGCCGATGCCGAGGCCGTCGACGGCGATGTGGACGTCACCGGAGATCAGCCGGTTGTCGACGTCGTCGGCGTTGACGCCGGTCTGCACCTCGATGCGGTCGGGCAGGGCGGGGCGGTTGGGGTCGGTGGCCGGGTCCCACTGGTCGTTGCGGACCAGGGTGAAGCCCTTGCCGATCTCGTTCTTCTCGAACTTGTAGGGGCCCGTCGAGATGACGTGCTCCTGGTACTTGGTGCCGGTGTCCTTGTCCTTGGGGACAGGCATCGTCATCGGCATCTGCATGATGTAGTCGAACAGACCGAACGGTTCCTTCAGGTGGAAGATGATCGTCTGGTCGTCCGG
Source organism: Nonomuraea recticatena (assembly GCF_039533245.1). NCBI lineage: Bacteria > Bacillati > Actinomycetota > Actinomycetes > Streptosporangiales > Streptosporangiaceae > Nonomuraea > Nonomuraea recticatena. The sequence continues at coordinate 11,111 of NZ_BAAATE010000057.1, forward strand.
GGTCTCGACGGCGGAGGAGAAGTCGGCGTCCTTCGACTTGTAGGCGCCCTTGTAACCCTTCGGCCAGTCGAGCAGCGCGTTGAGGTAGGTCGGCCCGTTCGGGTGGATCTCCTTGTCGAACTGGCGCGCCACCGCGTAGGCGACGTCCTTGGAGGTCACCTCGGTGCCGTCCTCGAACTTCACGCCCTTGCGCAGCTTGTAGGTCCACGTCTTGGCGTCGGCGCTGGCCTTGCCGACGCTCTCGGCGAGGTCGGGGACCAGGGTGTTGCCGTCGGCGCCGGGGGCGGCCTTGAACATCAGCAGCGCGCGGCCGTACAGGCGGGCGAAGTTGAGCGCGTAGCCGTAGTAGGTGTTGCCGGGGTCGAGGCTGTCCCAGTCGGCCGTGTTGGCCATCTTGAGAGTGCCGCCCTTCTTGTCAGAAGGGTTGTAGATCTTGCCGACCGCGGCGTCGGCCGTGTCCGCGCCGCCGCCCGCCGTCGCGCCTGTGGAGGCGGTGGCGCTCTGGCCCTGACCGGGGGTCTGGGTCGGCGTGCCCGCGCAGGCTGCCAGTGCCATGGCCAGGGTCAGCCCGGCCGCGGCTGTCGTAAGAGCGGATTTTCTTCTCAAGGTGTCGCACCCCTTCGGGTTGGAAGCAGGGTTAAGGAAGTCCGAGAGAGGTCAGCGGTTGCCACGCGGGTCGAGTGCGTCTCGCAGGCCGTCGCCGAACAGGTTGAAGGCAAGCACGGTGATGAAGATCGCCAGGCCCGGGAAGATCATGAAGTGCGGGATCGTGTAGAACCTGGCCGCGTCCGACAGCATGCCGCCCCACGTCGGGGTCGGCGGGCGCACGCCCACGCCGAGGAACGACAGCGCCGCCTCGAACAGGATGTTCGAGGGGATCAGCAGCGTGGCGTAGATCAGGATCGGCGCGATCAGGTTGGGCAGGAGCTCGCGGAAGATGATGTACGGCCCGCGGGCCCCCAGGCTCTTGGCCGCGTCGACGAACTCACGCTCACGCAGTGACAGGGTCTGGCCCCGGATGATGCGGCCCAGGTAGGGCCAGTTGAAGAATCCGATGATGAAGATCAGCAGTGTCACGCGGAGCGTGTCGCCCGACAGCCCGAACGCCTGGTCGGGGACGACTCCGGCGAGCGCGAGGGCGAAGACCAGGAGCGGGAAGGCGAGGAAGACGTCCATCGCCCTGCCGATCAGGGTGTCGACCCAGCCGCCGAAGTAGCCGGCGATGACGCCGAGGGCCGTGCCGATGACCACCGACAGCAGGGTGGCGAGGAAGGCGATCAGCAGCGAGATGCGCGCCCCGTAGACCACCCGGCTGAAGATGTCGCGGCCGTTGACCGGCTCGACGCCGAACAGGAACTCCGAGGTGATGCCGCCCCACGGACCGATGGGGGCCTGGGTGCCGATGTCGGTCAGTTCCTCGTGGTACTCCAGCGGATCGTGTCCGAACCAGCTCACCAGCAGCGGCGCGAAGATCGCCACCAGCATGAGAAGGATGATCACGATGGCGCCTGCCATGGCGACGCGGTCTCTCCTGAGCCGCCGCCACGCGATCTGGCCCAGCGAGCGGCCCTCGATCGCCTTGGCGTCGCTCCCGGCCACCACCGCTTCGGGAGCGGCCTGGCTGGCCGACTCCGGCACGTCGAGCGGTGCGGTCATGCGCCCTCCTCTGTCCTGACCTTCCAGGAGGCGGGCACGACCATAGTTGTGCGCATCTTGTTCCTGCCCCCTGGGTTAGACGGCGTCGTCCAATCAGGCACCGGCCCGGTCTGGACTCACGCCCGTACTTGCCGGGACCGTCCGTCACGGTCCCAGGAGGCAGGATCTATGGCCTGAGCTGCGCTGACTAGTCCCCACGCGCGCTATGTGGCTCAACTGTGATTGTCGCGAAACGCATTCGTATCGATCTTGGTCCGAATGTCTACAGCCCGTTCCGGTTGGGTCTCGGAACTGTGACATTGCACAGCGTATCTCGCTAGCTGATGCCGCGCCGCTTGAGGATGTCCTCGATGTCGGAGAAATCATCGTCGTTCGTCTTGGGCTTCTGCTGAGCGATGGCAGGTTTTGCGGCGGGCGCCGTCCGCCCCGGCTTCTTCTCGGCCGCGGGACGGGCGGGGGCGGCCGAGGCCTCCTGCGCGGCGGGCGCGGCCGCCGACAGCCTCCTGGCCCTGATGACGCCCGAGACCATGAACAGCACCACCGACAGTCCAGCCAGGGCCACGCCGGCCCAGGTGAGCGGGTTGAAGACCAGGCTGGTCACGAAGGACACGGCGGTGGAGCCGATCGTCCACAGCGCGTTGAGCGCGCCGGTGAGGTACGCGGCCATCGGCAGCAGTGACCAGGCCACCAGCCGCATGGCCGCCACCGCTCCCCTGCGGCGCAGCAACAGGAAGCTGAACACCAGGCCCACGCCCGTCGCGCCTGCGCACAACGGCAACCACGCGATGCTATTGAATCCGCTCATTACGGCCGCCCCTCGTCTCGCTGACCTCTCCATCCTGGCACGCGAAAGGCCCGCCGCCGCTCCTCCCTGAGGAGGGATCTCCCCCTAGGGGATGGTTTCTCCGGTGGAGGCGTGGCGCGCGGGCCGGGCGGTGACGCTACGGCTCACGCGGAGGCGGGAGGCACCAGGGCGCGCAGCCGGGCCACGTCGACCTCGGTGAGCGAGGACACCACCAGGCGGCCGGCGGCCGGCTCGATGGGCAGCAGGCTCGGCACGGCGACCACGGCGCACCCCGCGGCGGTGCCGGCGGCCACGCCGTTGGGAGAGTCCTCCAGCACCACGCAGCGCACGGGCTCGACGCCGAGGAGGGCGGCGGCGGTCAGGTAGGGCTCGGGGTCGGGCTTGGTGCGGGTCACGTCGTCGGCCGTGACGATCACGTCGAAGTGCTCGCGGCCGACCGCCGCCAGCACCGACTCGGCGATCTCCTTGAGCGAGGAGGTCACCAGGGCGATCGGGACGCCCTCCGCGCGCAGGTCGCCGAGCAGCTCGAGCGCGCCAGGCATGGTCTGGACCCCGCCGGCCAGCTCGGCCACCATGCCGTCGATCATCCAGCCGCGCAGGACCTCCTGCGCGACCGAGGAGCCCGACACGGCCAGCATGTAGTCGACGGTGCGTTCCATGGAACCGCCGACGAGGTGGGTCTGGTGCTCGGGGGTCCAGACGCCCCCGAGCACCTTCATCACCTCGGTCTCGATCTTCAGCCACACCTTCTCGGTGTCGACCAGCAAGCCGTCCATGTCGAAGAAGGCCGCGTCCACTTTCCCCCCGGAGCTATCGGATTTCGGACTACTACCGTAGGACGTGGGGGGCTGATCATGGCCATCGACCCGGCGGGACGGCGCGCCGGGGCCGGTCAGACGTTGAAGTACTTCGCCTCCGGGTGGTGGGCCACCAGCGCGGAGGTGGCCTGCTCGGGGTGGAGCTGGAACTCCTCCGACAGCGTGACGCCGATGCGCTCGGGGTCGAGCAGCTGGAACAGCTGCACCTGGTCCTCGAGGTTGGGGCAGGCGGGGTAGCCGAAGGAGTAGCGGCAGCCCTGGATGTTGACCTTGAGCATGTCGTCGAGGGACTCCTCGCCGCCGATGCGCCACTCCGAACGGACCCTGGCGTGCCAGTACTCGGCCAGGGCCTCGGTCAGCTGCACCGACAGGCCGTGCAGCTCCAGGTAGTCGCGGTAGGCGTCCTTGGCGAACAGCTCGGCCGTGGCCTCGGAGATCTTGCCGCCCATGGTGGCGATCTGGAAGCCGACGACGTCGACCTCGCCGGAGTCCTTGGGGCGGAAGAAGTCCGACAGGCACAGGTGCCTGTCGCGGCGCTGGCGGGGGAAGGTGAAGCGGGTGCGCTCGTCGCCCTTGTCGTCGAGGATGATCAGCGAGTCGCCGTCGCTGACGCAGGGGAAGTAGCCGTAGACGACGGCCGCCTCCAGCAGTCCCTCCGTCTGCATCCGCTCGAGCCACATGCGCAGCCTGGGCCTGCCCTCGGTCTCGACGAGCTCCTCGTAGCCCGGGCCCTCGCCGCCCCTGGTGGGCTTGAGGCCCCACTGGCCGAGGAACAGCGCCCGCTCGTCGAGGAAGGAGGCGTAGTCGTTGAGCGAGATGCCCTTGACGATGCGGTCGCCGGTGAAGGGCGCGACCGGGATCGGGTTGTCGACGGCCACGTCGGAGCGGGCGGGCAGGTCCTCGACCGCCGTGCGGGTGAGGGTGGCGCCCGCCTTGACGCGGCGCTCGCGCAGGGCGGGCAGCGGGGAGCCCTCCCGCTTGTGCGCCATGAAGGCGTCCATCAGGCGCAGGCCCTCGAAGGCGTCGCGGGCGTAGCGGACCTCGCCGTCGAACAGCTCGGCGAGGTCCTGCTCGACGTAGGCGCGGGTCAGGGCGGCGCCGCCGAGCAGCACGGGGTAGCGCTGGGCGATGCCCCTGGAGTTCATCTCCTCCAGGTTCTCCTTCATGACCACCGTCGACTTCACCAGCAGGCCCGACATGCCGATGACGTCGGCGTTCTTCTGCTCGGCGGTCTCGAGGATGGCGGTGACCGGCTGCTTGATGCCGAGGTTGACGACCTCGTAGCCGTTGTTGGACAGGATGATGTCGACGAGGTTCTTGCCGATGTCGTGGACGTCGCCCTTGACGGTGGCCAGCACGATGCGGCCCTTGGTCTCGCCCTCGAGCCTGTCCATGTGCGGCTCGAGGTAGGCGACGGCCGTCTTCATGACCTCGGCCGACTGCAGCACGAACGGCAGCTGCATCTGGCCGGAGCCGAACAGCTCGCCGACCGTCTTCATGCCGTCGAGCAGCACGTCGTTGATGATCTCCAGCGCGGGGCGCTGGGCGAGGGCGTCGTCGAGGTCGGCCTCGAGGCCCTTGCGCTCGCCGTCGATGATGCGCCGCTTGAGCCGCTCCCACAGCGGCAGCGCGGCCAGCTCCTCGGCCTTGCCCGCCCGCATCTTGGCGACGTCGACGCCCTCGAACAGGTCGATGAAGCGCTGCAGCGGGTCGTAGCCCTCGCGGCGGCGGTCGTAGACCATGTCGAGCGCGACCTGGCGCTGCTCGTCGGGGATGCGCGACATCGGCAGGATCTTGGAGGCGTGCACGATCGCGGAGTCGAGCCCCGCGTTGACGCACTCGTTGAGGAAGACCGAGTTGAGCACCATGCGCGCGGCGGGGTTGATGCCGAAGGAGATGTTGGAAAGGCCCAGCGTGGTCTGCACCTCGGGGTAGCGGCGCTTGAGCTCGCGGATGCCCTCGATGGTCTCCAGGCCGTCCTTGCGCGACTCCTCCATGCCGGTGGCGATGGTGAAGGTCAGGCAGTCGACGATGATGTCGGAGACCTGCATGCCCCAGTTGGCGACCAGGTCGTCGATGGTCTCGGAGGCGATGCGGACCTTCTCCGCGGCGGTGCGGGCCTGGCCGTTCTCGTCGATGCACATCACGACCACGGCCGCGCCGTGCTCGCGCACGGCGGTCATGGTCTTGTGGAAGCGCGAGTCGGGGCCCCTGCCGTCCTCGTAGTTGACCGAGTTGACGACCGCGCGGCCGCCCAGCATCTCCAGGCCCGCCTTGAGCACCTCGGACTCGGTGGAGTCGAGCATGATCGGCAGGGTGGAGGCGGTGGCCAGGCGGAAGGCCAGCTCCTTCATGTCGGCCACGCCGTCGCGGCCGACGTAGTCGACGCACAGGTCGAGCATGTGGGCGCCGTCGCGGGCCTGATCGCGGGCGGTCTCGACGCAGTCGTCCCATCGGCCCTCGAGCATCGCCTCACGGAAGGCCTTGGAGCCGTTGGTGTTGCAGCGCTCGCCGATGGCCAGGTAGGAGGTGTCCTGCCGGAACGGGACGGTCTGGTAGAGAGAGGAGGCGCCGGGCTCGGGGTGCGCCCTGCGCGCGGCGGGCTGCTTGCCCCGCACGCGCTCGACCACCTGGCGCAGGTGCTCGGGGGTGGTGCCGCAGCAGCCGCCGACCAGGGACAGGCCGTAGTCGCGGGCGAAGCTCTCGTGCGCGTCGGCCAGCTCGCCAGGCGAGAGCGGGTAGTAGGCGCCGTCGGAGGTGAGGACGGGCAGGCCCGCGTTCGGCATGCACGACAGGCGAAGGCGCGAGTGGCGCGCCAGGTAGCGCAGGTGCTCGCTCATCTCGGTGGGCCCGGTGGCGCAGTTGAGGCCGACCAGGTCGACGCCGAGGGGCTCGATCGCGGTGAGCGCGGCGCCGATCTCGGAGCCGAGCAGCATGGCGCCGTTGGTCTCGATGGTGACCTGGGCGATGATCGGCACGTCGCGCCCCCCGGCCTCGATGGCCCGCTTGGCGCCGACGATGGCGGCCTTGACCTGGAGCAGGTCCTGGCAGGTCTCGATGATCAGCGCGTCGGCGCCGCCGGCGATCAGGCCCGCCGCGTTGTCGCGGTAGGCGTCGCGCAGCGTGGCGAAGGGCAGGTGGCCGAGCGTGGGCAGCTTGGTGCCAGGGCCCATCGAGCCGAGCACGAAGCGCGGGTGCTCGGGCGTGGACCAGTGGTCGGCGCGCTCGCGGGCCAGGCGCGCGCCCGCCTCGGAGTACTCGTAGACCTTCTCGGAGATGTCGTACTCGCCCAGCGCCGAGAGGTTGGCGCCGAAGGTGTTGGTCTCCACGCAGTCGACGCCGACCGCGAAGTACGCGTCGTGGACGCCGCTGACGATGTCGGGCCTGGTGACGTTGAGCACCTCGTTACAGCCCTCGTAGCCCTCGAAGTCGTCGAGGGTCGGGTCGTAGGACTGCAGCATCGTCCCCATCGCCCCGTCGGCGACCATCACGCGCTGGGAGAGGACTTCGCGGAAAGACGGGGAGGCGTTCATGCGGTCAAGCTTAACGGGCGCTACCCTGTCGGCAATTGACGCCGCGTCCAATTGGGATCCCCTCATGGCCTACCGCACCGTGCTCGTCGGCACCGACGGCTCCGCCTCCTCCTTCCGCGCCGTGTCCGCCGCCGCCTCTCTGGCCGCCGCCACCGGCGCCACCCTCGTCCTGGCCTGCGCCTATCTGCCCATGCGCGAGAGCAGCAGGGCCGCCGCCGCCGACGCGCTCGGCGACCTGGCCTACAAGGTCAGCGGTTCGACCCCCGCCGACGACGCGCTGCGCGCGGCCAGGGAGCACGCGGTGGCGGCGGGAGCCTCGCAGATCGTGCTGGCCGCCGAGGAGGGCGACGCGGTGGACGCGCTGGTCAAGCTGGCTGGCACGCACCGCGCCGACCTGCTCGTGGTCGGCAACAGAGGGCTCAACAGCCTGGCGGGACGGCTGCTCGGATCGGTGCCCTCCAGCGTCACCCACCGGGCCACCTGCGACGTCCTGGTCGTGCACACCACCTCGGGAAAGTGAGCCGCCCCTGAGTTACGCGCGGTCCTCCGCCTCCAGGTCAGCGCGTGGCGGGCGGCGACACCCGCCGGACGGCCCCGCGAATTACGCCCGTGGAGATCAGTGACGTAGAGCCCTCCCCACCGCATAGGCTTAGGCGTTGAGAACAGCGAGAGGAGGCGGCGCGTGATCGAGCTCGAAGGGCTCCCCGAGCTCGTCGATCCGGTGCTCATCGCCGCGTTCGAAGGGTGGAACGACGCCGGTGAGGCGTCCAGTGGCGTGATCGCCCACCTGGAGAACGAATGGAAGGCCGAGCCGCTGATCGCGCTGGACCCGGAGGACTACTACGACTTCCAGGTCACGCGCCCCATCGTGGAGATGGGTGACGGGCTGACCCGCTCGATCGTCTGGCCGACGACCAGGCTCTCGCTGGCCCGCCCGCCCGGTCTCGAGCGCGACGTGGTGCTGCTGCGCGGCATCGAGCCGAACATGCGCTGGCGCGGCTTCTGCGACGAGCTCGTGGGCATCGCCCACGAGCTGGGCATCGAGCTGACGGTGATGCTGGGCGCGCTGCTCAACGACTCTCCGCACACCCGTCCCGTGCCGATCGTCGGCTCGGCGACCGACGACGGGCTGGCCCGCTCCATCAACCTCGAGCTGACCCGCTACGAGGGGCCGACCGGCATCGTCGGGGTGCTGCAGCAGGCCTTCGGCGCCGCGGGGCTGCGCGCGATCTCGCTGTGGGCCTCGGTGCCGCACTACGTGGCCCAGCCGCCCAACCCGAAGGCGACGCTGGCGTTGCTGCGCAGGGTCGAGGACGTGCTGGAGATCCCGGTGCCGCTGGGCGACCTCGTGGAGGAGTCGCGCGCCTGGGAGAACGGCGTGGACGAGCTCGCCTCGCAGGACAGCGAGGTGGCCGAGTACGTCAAGGAGCTCGAGGAGCGCAAGGACGCCGCCGAGCTGCCCGAGGCCTCGGGCGACGCGATCGCCGCCGAGTTCGAGCGCTACCTGAGGCGCAGGGACACCGACACCGGCGACCAGTGAGACCCGCCCGCCTTCCGTGCCGATGACCATTTGTCGCGGCCGGAACGGGCGTGGCGACTGACAGGGAAGTCTCAGGAGTTGTTCTCCCCCATTTCCGTGATTTCGGGTAATAATCGGTGCCTCGCATGTTCCGGCGTATTTCGTCCGTAGCTGGAACGCCAACCCGCATGAATGACATGACCAGGAGAAACACAGCTCTGTCGCTTCACTGAATATCGGCACGGCCACGTTGAACCTATCCAGGTGACTGCGCACGTTAGGGCAACCATGGCTACTTCCCATGTGGACCCGCACCAGAGAAGTCAGGAGACCAGGCGGCGCGTGCTCGAGATGGCGCTGTCGCTGAGGGAGGAGCGCGGCGGAGGCCCTGTCGACCTCTTCCTCGCGCTGCTCCAGGACCGCCTTCCGCTCTGGCTGCGTATCTTGCACAACCTGTCCCACCTCGTGGGCAAGGGACAGGTGAGCGACAACCTGCTCCCCATCGCACGGGCGGGCATCGATTACTACCTGGAGGTCCAGTCGGCGGCGCTGCCCGCCTTCACCTCCCCCGCGGTCACGGTCCGCTTCCGCGAGGCCGTCCGCGACACCGGTCTCGGCCCGATGGCCGAGATCCTTCCGCTGGCGGGCTATCTCGAGGCCGAGCAGCGGCTCGGCAGGGTGGCGCCGTCAGTCGATCCCGTGGGCAGCGCGCGGCTGCTGCTCGCCGGATGTTTCCAGCACGCCTACTACGAGATGTTCGTCGGCGCGGACGCGGGCCCCTCCAGGGACGCCGGCGCCGAGGAGATCATCAAGGGGCTGCGGCTGGAGCCCGCCGCCTGATCGTGCCTGGCCCACACCAGGGCGGCGAGGTCGAGGTCGGCGCCGATCGGTTCGGTGACCAGGTCGGCGCCGGCGCTCGACAGCCTGTCGTGGAAGAAGCCTGGCGCCAGCAGGTAGGAGGCGAGCGCGACACGAGGGGCTGGGCCGTGCCGCATGCGGGCCAGCGCCTCCCCCACCGTCGGCTCCCCTCCCGTGGCGAAGGCGGCGGTGACGGGCCGCGACAGCCGTACGGCCAGCAGTCTGGCGGCGGCGCGCACGTCGGCGAGGGCGGCGGGGTCGGAGGAGCCAGCGGCGCCGAGGATGACCGCGTCGGCCGGGCGCAGACCCGCTCGGGCGAGCCTGCGGGCCAGGGCGTGGGTGAGCAGCGGGTCAGGACCGAGCGGCCTGGCGACGGCGGCGTCCGGCCTGGCGCGCGCCACGACGTCCGGCAGGTCGATGTGGACGTGGTAGCCGCCGGCCAGCAGCAGCGGCACGACGGTGACCGGGCCCGGCAGCCAGGGCAGGACGTCGGCCAGCAGCGGCTTGCTGATCTCGAGGTAGGCCAGCTCGACCCGCCGTCCCGGCCGCAGGCCGCGCACCACCGCGGCCAGCCTGGCCAGCGTCTCCTCCCCCGCTGCGCTCCTGGTCCCGTGCGCGGCGATGACCAGCGTGCCCCGCGCGGAGGCCGTCACAGGCCTTCTCCGCGGTGGGTGGCCAGCCGGTAGCCGCGCTTGACCACGGTCTCGACGATGCCTGCGGGTCCGAGCGCCCTGCGCAGCCTGGTGACGGCCATCTCGACCGCGTGCTCGGCCGATTCACGCGAGGAGCCGCCCGGCAGCACGGTCCGCAGCTCCGAACGGGGCACCACGTGCCCCGGCTTGTCGGCAAGGCGCTTCAGCACGGCCATCGGCGCGGGCGGCAGCGGCTTGAGCTCGCCGTCCACGGCGACGGCGTGGCCGCGGATCTCCAGCTCGTGACCTCCCGCCACGAGCCTGGTCACGCTGTGCGCCGGCAGGTGCCTGGCGAGGGTCCTGGCCAGGGCGCCAAGCCTGGAGCGCTCCGGCTGGAGCACCGGCACGCCCTTGGCCACCAGCGGCTGCGCGGTCACCGGGCCCACGCACGCGGCGACGACCCTTCCGCCGAAGGCGGCGAGCAGCGCGTCCTCGAGCCCGTCGGCGCGGGCGGCGCCGAGCATCGCCAGGACGGCGGGCGCGCTGGTGAAGGCCACCGCGTCGACGCCGCCCGCGATGGACTGGGTGACCAGGCGGCGCAGCGGCGAGGTGTCGCGGTAGGGCAGCCAGCGGTAGACGGGCACCTCGATGACGTCGGCGCCCGCCTCGCGCAGCTCGGCGACGAAGCCGGTCAGCGGCTCGCCGTGCAGCTGCACGGCGATGCGGCGGCCACGCAGGTCCTGGGCGAGCAGGTGTTGCTTGACCTCCTCGCAGGATTCGGTGGCGGGGGTCCAGTGGTCGTTGAGACCGGCCGCGCGCACCGCACCCCTGGCCTTGGGGCCCCTGGTGAGGAGCCTGGCGCGGGTCAGGTGGTCCGACAGCTCCGCCGACAGCCCCCAGCCCTCGGCCGCCGCCATCCAGCCGCGGAAGCCGACGCCGGTCGTGACGACGACGTCGTCGACGGGCGCCTCCAGGCTGCGGCGGGTGGCGGCGAGCAGGTCGGTGTCCTCGGCCAGCGGCACGAGCCTGATCGCCGGAGCGCTGACCACGCGGGCGCCGCGCCTTTCCAGCAGCGCGCAGAACTCCTCGCGCCGCCTGGTCGCGGTCACCCCGATGGTGAACCCGGCCAGCGCGTCGGGCGCGGTCTCCGGGGATCCCGCCTCCTCCGCCACCGGGGCGATCAAAGCCCCACCTCCACTCTGCCGTCGGTCACCCTGGTCGGGTAGGTGGCCACGCTCACCGAGGGGTCGTCCAGGCACTCCCCCGTGACCAGCGAGAAGACCTGCTTGTGCATGGGGGAGGCGACCGTGGGCTCCTCGCCCCTGCTGCCGACGATGCCGCGGGAGAGCACGTTGGCGCCGGTGAAGGGGTCGAGGTTGGCGATGGCGTGGACGTCGCCGTCGAAGGTGCGGAACAGGGCCACCTGGTGGCCTTCCACCAGCGCGCACGCCCCCCGCTCCGGCAGCAGGGCGGTGTAGGGGCAGACGGCGATCCAGACGCGGGCGGGCAGTTCGGCGACTGTCATCTGTGGTGCTCCTTTGCGATCAGGCGGGCGAGCCGAGGCGGTCGAGGGGGATCAGCACGGGTTTGATCTGGTCGCGCTCGGTCTCGAAGACGATCGAGGGGTCGGGGACACCCGGCGCGTTGACGAAGCTGACGAACCTGCTGAGCTTGTCGGGGTCCTCGATGGTGGCGCGCCACTCGTCGACGTAGGTGGCCACGTGCCGCTCCATCTGCTCCTCCAGCGAGGCGCAGATGCCGAGGGAGTCGTCCACGATCACCGACCTGAGGTAGTCGAGGCCGCCGTCCAGCGACTCCACCCACGCGGCGGTGCGCTGCAGCCGGTCGGCGGTGCGGATGTAGAACATCAGGAACCTGTCGATGATCCTGATGAGCTCGTCGGTGGGGACGTCGGAGACCAGCAGGTCGGCGTGGCGGGGCTTGAAGCCGCCGTTGCCTCCCACGTAGAGGTTCCAGCCCTGCTCGGTGGCGATGATGCCGAAGTCCTTGGAGCGGGCCTCCGCGCACTCGCGGGCGCAGCCCGACACCGCCGACTTGAGCTTGTGCGGGGAGCGCAGTCCTCGGTAGCGCAGTTCCAGGGCGATGGCCAGGCCGACGGAGTCCTGCACGCCGTAGCGGCACCAGGTGGAGCCGACGCAGGACTTCACCGTGCGCAGCGCCTTGCCGTACGCGTGGCCCGACTCGAAGCCCGCGTCGACCAGGCGCTTCCAGATCTGCGGCAGCTGCTCGACGCGGGCGCCGAACAGGTCGATCCGCTGACCTCCGGTGATCTTGGTGTAGAGGCCGAAGTCGCGGGCCACCTCGCCGACGACGATGAGCTTCTCCGGGGTGATCTCGCCGCCTGGGACGCGCGGGACGACGGAGTAGGTGCCGTTCTTCTGGATGTTGGCCAGGAAGTGGTCGTTGGTGTCCTGCAGCGCGGCCCGCTCGCCGTCCAGCACGTGGCCGTTGTGCAGGGAGGCGAGGATGGAGGCGACGGCCGGCTTGCAGATGTCGCAGCCCCTGCCCCTGCCGCACATGGCGATCAGCTCGGAGAAGGTCGTGACGCCGCGCACGCGGACGATGTCGAACAGCTCGGCCCTGCTGTGGTCGAAGTGCTCGCACAGGGCCTTGGACAGCTCGACGCCCGACTTCTCCAGCAGCTGCTTCAGCATCGGCACGCACGAGCCGCAGGTGGTGCCCGCGCGGGTGCAGGCCTTGAGCCCGGGAACGTCGCAGACGCCGTCGCAGATCGCCTCGCGCACCGCGCCGGCCGTGACGTTGTTGCAGGAGCAGACCTGGGCGTCGTCCGGCAGGTCGAGCGCGGCCGCCGAGCCGGTGAACAGCAGGTCGGAGGGGGAGGCGGGCAGCGGCTTGCCGACGAAGGGCTTCAGCGTGGTGTACGGCGCCGCGTCGCCCACGCAGATCCCGCCGAGCAGCGTCCGCGCGTCGTCGGAGATGAACAGCTTCTTGTAGACGCCGCCCACGGGGTCCATGTAGGTGACGTCGAGCGCGCCCTCCATCGCGCCGAACTGGGCCACCTCGACACCGAGCAGCTTGAGCTTGGCCGACATGTCCGCGCCGTGGAAGGCGGCCGAGCCGCCGAGCATCCGGTCGACGGCCACCTCGGCCTGGGTGAAGCAGGGGCCGACCAGGCCGTAGACCATGCCGCCGACCAGCGCGCACTCGCCCACCGCGTAGATCGAGGGGTCGGCGGTGCGCATGCCCTCGTCGACGACGATCCCGCCGCGCGCGCCGATCTCGAGGCCGCAGTCCCTGGCCAGCTCGTCGCGGGGCTTGATGCCGGCCGAGAAGACGACCACGGAGGCGTCGATCACGCCGCCGTCGCTGAGCACCACCCTGTCCGGCTCGATCGAGGCCAGGGAGACGCCCGCGTGCACGCTCAGCCCGAGGTTGGAGATGTGCCCCTTGAGCACCGAGCCGCCGCCCTCGTCCACCTGACGCGGCATCAGCCACGGGCTGAGCTCCACGATGTGGGTGTCGAGGCCGAGCCCGCGCAGCGCGTCGGCGGCCTCGAGGCCGAGCAGCCCGCCGCCGACGACCACGCCCCGCGCGGCTCCCGAGGCGGCCTGCCTGATGCGCTCCAGATCGTCGATCGTGCGGTAGACGAAGGCGCCGGAGGCGCCGGGCACGGGCGGCACGAACGGCGCGGAGCCCGTGGCCAGCACCAGGGTGTCGTACGGCTCGGCGTGCCCGTCCTCGGTCGTGACGACCTTCGCCGCCCTGTCGATCCCGATGACCCTGGACGACAGCCGCGTCACCACACCCGGCAGCTCCGGGTACTCCAGCTCCTCCAGGGTGACGCCCTGCAGGTAGGAGGTGAGCGCCACCCTGTCGTAGGCGGGCAGCGGCTCCTCGCCGAACACGGTGACGTTCCCGTCGAACCCCCTGCTGAGCAGGGTCTCGACCAGCCGGTGCGCCGTCGGGCCGTAGCCCACCACGACAAGCCTGTTCACGCGGAAACCCCCTCTTGCTCGCACAGCCAGCCGACGATGCCCTCGACGGCGTCGCGGCAGGTGCCGCAGCCCGTCGTGGCCCTGGTCGCGGCGGCCACCGCTGTCACGTCTCGCGCGCCGGACTCCCAGCACGCCCTGATCTGGCCCTTGGTCACGTTGTTGCACTGGCAGACCTTGGCCGAGTCCGGCATCCTGACCGGGCTGTCCGCCACCGCCGCTCCCCCTGCGCCGGGGAAGAGCAGCCCCGCCCTGTCACCGGGCAGCGGCCCTCCCCTGTCGAAGAGCTGGGTGAGGGTTCCCACGGCGGCGCTGTCGCCCAGCAGGATCGCGCCCACCAGGCGGCCCTCGCGGATGACGAGCTTGCGGTAGGTGCCGCGCGCCCTGTGGCTGAAGCGCACCACCTCCGCGTGCTCCTCGGTCAGGTGGGTCTCGCCCATCGCGGCCAGCTCCACGCTCTTGGCCTTGAGCCTGGTGACCATGCGCGAGCCGCGGTAGCGGGCGTCCTTGGCCGTGCCCGTGATCACGTCGGCCACCACGGCGGCCTGCTCCCACGCGGGCGCGACCAGGCCGTAGACGACGCCGTCGTGCTCGGCGCACTCGCCGATCGCGAAGACCGCGGGGTCGTCGGTGCGCAGCTCGTCGTCCACGACGACACCGCGGCGCACCTCCAGGCCCGCCTGCGCGGCCAGCTCGGTCTCCGGCCGCACGCCGCAGGCCAGCACCACGAGGTCGCCTTCGACCAGCGTGCCGTCGGCCAGCCTGACGCCCTCGGGCAGCACCTCGGCCGCGCTCACGCCGGTGCGGATCTCCACGCCGAGGCCGGCGAGGGTCTCGCCGAGCACCAGCCCCGCCTCGGCGTCGAGCTGGCGCTCCATGAGGTGGCCCGCCAGGTGCAGCAGCGTGACCGGCAGGCCGCGTCCCGCCAGGCCGCGCGCGGCCTCGATGCCGAGCAGCCCGCCGCCGACCACGACCGCCCTGGAGCTGGTACGGCTGGCGGCCAGGATCTCCTGGCAGTCGTCGAGGGTGCGGAAGGGGATGGCCCGCTCGACGCCGGGGATCGGCGGGACGACCGCGCTGCTTCCCGTGGCCAGCACCAGCACGTCGTACGGCACGCGCCGGCCGTCCTCGGCGATCACCGTTCTGGTCTCCCTGTCGATCTGCACGACGGGGGTGCCGAGGACCGCCTCGACGCCGTGCTCGCCGTACCAGGAGGGATCCAGCAGGCGTACCTGGTCGGGCCCCGAGCTCCCGGCCAGGACGTTCGACAGCAGCACCCTGTTGTAGGGCTGCCAGGTCTCCGCGCCGAACACGGTGACCCTGATCTCCTTGTCGCGGGCGCGCACCTCGCTGACCAGGCGCGCTCCCGCCATGCCGTTGCCGATCACGATGAGCCTCATGCGACCTTCTCCAGTCTGACCGCGCACACCTTGAACTCCGGCATCCGTGAGGTCGGGTCGAGTGCGGGATTGGTGAGGCGGTTGGCGCCCTCCCAGTGGAAGGGCATGAAAACGGTGTCGGATCTGATGGCTTCGCTGATCCTGGCCACGCCCTCGGTGGCCCCCCTGCGGCTGCTGACGCGCACGAGATCGCCCGCGCCGATGCTCAGGTGCTCGGCGAGGTCGGGGTGGAGCTCGACGAACGGCTCGGGCGAGGCCTCGACCAGCGGGGCGATCCTGCGGGTCTGCGCGCCCGACTGGTAGTGGGCCAGGACCCTGCCGGTGGTGAGGTAGACGGGGAAGTCGGCGTCGGCCTCCTCCGCGGCCGCCCTGTGCGTGACGGGCACGAACCTGGCCAGGCCGTCGGGGGTGTGGAAGCGGTCGAGGAACATGCGCGGCGTGCCGGGGTGCTCCGGGGTGGGGCAGGGCCAGAACAGGCCGTCGCGCTCGTAGGTGATGCCCGAGTAGTCGGCCGTGCCGCCCTGCGAGGCGCGGCGCAGCTCGTCGAAGACCTCGCGCGGCTCGGCGGGCCAGGTGTGGCCCATCCGCAGCGCGAGCTCCTGGATGATCTCCAGGTCGGAGCGCACGCCCTCGGGCGGCTCGACGGCCTTGCGCCGCAGCTGGACCCTGCCCTCCAGGTTGGTCATGGTGCCGTTCTCCTCGGCCCACTGCGTGCTCGGCAGCACCACGTCGGCCAGGCGCGCGGTCTCGCTCAGCACGAAGTCGACGACGACCAGCAGGTCGAGGCTCTTCAGCCGCTCGGTGACGTGCGCGGACCTGGGCGCGGAGACCACCGGGTTCGAGCCGAAGACCAGCAGCGCCTTGGGCCCCTCGGCGGTGCCGAGCGCGTCGAGCAGTTCGTAGGCCGAGCGGCCGGGGCCTGGCAGCGTGCCGGGCTCGACGCCCCAGACGGCCGCGACGTGCGCGCGGGCCGCGGGGTCGTCGATCTTGCGGTAGCCGGGCAGCTGGTCGGCCTTCTGGCCGTGCTCCCTGCCGCCCTGCCCGTTGCCCTGGCCCGTCACGCACCCGTAGCCGGAGCCCGGCGTGCCGGGCAGGCCGAGGGCGAGGGCGAGATTGATGAACGCGGTGACGGTGTCGGTGCCCTTGGCGTGCTGCTCGGCCCCCCTGCCCGTCAACAACACCGCTTTATTAGCATTTTTCAGCATTTGTACGGCTTGGCGGATGGCAGCCACCGGAACTCCCGTGACCCGCTCGACCCTTTCTGGCCACCATTCCGACACCGAAATTCGAACCGCTTCAAAACCGGACGTGCGACGCGCGATGTATTCGCTGTCGAGAGCCCCCTCGGAGATCGCCACGTGCAGCAGGCCGAGCGCGAGCGCGAGGTCCGTCCCCGGCGTCGGCTGCAGGTGCAGCGCGGCCAGCTTGGCGGTCGCGGTGCGCCTGGGGTCGATGACGATCAGGTCGGGCCGCGTGAGGTGCCTGACGATCGGCGGCATGGTCTCGGCCACGTTCCCGCCCGCCAGGAGCACCACGTCGGCCGCCGCCAGGTCGGTCAGCGGAAAGGGCATCCCCCTGTCGGCGCCGAACGCCCTGACCGAGGCGGCCGCCGCCGACGACATGCAGAAGCGGCCGTTGTAGTCGATCTGGCTGGTGCCGAGCGCGACCCTGGCGAACTTGCCCAGCTGGTAGGCCTTCTCGTTGGTCAGCCCTCCGCCGCCGAACACGGCCACGCCGTCGGGACCGTGTTCGGAGCGCACCGCGCTCAGGCGGGAGGCCACATGGTCGAGCGCCTGCTCCCAGGTGGCAGGACGGCCGTGCAGCAGCGGCGTGGTCAGCCGGTCCGGGCTCGACAGGAGCTCGGCGGCCGTCCAGCCCTTCTGGCACAGCGCGTCGGTGGCCTCGACCGTGACCCGCTCCCCCACGGTCAGCGACATGCCGCACTGCAGCGCGCAGTACGGGCAATGGGTGAGCGTAGGAGAAGTCACGCGATCGATGGTGCTTTTGGGCCGTTTCACACTGGGGTCCCTTCTGTTACTAACGTGCTAACAGCGGCTCACCGCGCCAGTGAGAAGTTTCAGACGCGGGCGTGAGCGAGGCTGGGGAGCCTGGCGACGCCGACCGTGCGCGTGTAGCACCACCAGGTGACGGCGAAGCAGGCGGCGTAGAACAGGCCGAAGGCGACGAAGGCGGCGGCGGGGCTGCCGGTCGCCGCGAAGGACATGCCGAACCCGCGGTTGATGAGGAAGCCGCCGAACGCGCCGATGGCCGAGATGATGCCGATCGCGGCGGAGGCCTGGCGCTTGCCGTACAGGAGGGCCTGTTCGCCGGTGCCGAACTGCTCGGCGGCCTTGGCCTGGAAGATGGCCGGGATCATGCGGTAGGTGGAGCCGTTGCCGATGCCGGCGGTGACGAACAGGGTCTGGAAGGCCAGGAAGAACAGCCAGAAGCTGCCCGAGGCGCTGGCCAGCCAGACCAGGACGACGCCCGCGCCCATCGCGGCGAAGTTCCAGAGCGTGACGGGCGCGCCGCCGAGGCGGTCGGACAGCCAGCCGCCGACCGGCCTGATGAGCGAGCCGAGCAGCGGGCCGACGAAGGCGACCGTCGCCCACGCCGAGCCGGGGAACAGGCTCTTGGCCAGCAGGGGGAAGGCGGTGGAGTAGCCGATGAACGAGCCGAAGGTGCCGATGTAGAGGAAGGACATCACCCACGTCTGCGCCTTGCCGGCCACCGCCCACTGCTCCCGGGGGCTGGCCTTGGCGCTGGCCAGGTTGTCCATGAAGAACCAGGCGCAGGCGGCGGCGACCACGACGAACGGCACCCAGAACCAGCCGGCGGCGGCCAGGCCGAACGCGCCGATCACCAGCGGCATGACCAGCTGCACGGAGCTGACGCCGATGTTGCCGCCCGCCGCGTTCAGGCCCAGTGCCGAGCCCTGCTTGTGCTGGGGGTAGAAGTAGGTGATGTTGGCCATGCTGGAGGCGAAGTTACCGCCGCCGAAGCCCGCCGTCGCCGCGATCACCAGGAACACCCAGTACGGCGTGCCAGGATCGCTGACCGCGACGCCGAGCAGCACCGCGGGGATGAGCAGCAGCAGCGCGCTCACCACGGTGAAGGTGCGCCCGCCGAACCTCGCGGGGCCGAAGGTGTAGGGGATCCGCAGCGCGGAGCCGATCAGGTTGGGCAGCGCCACCAGCCAGAACAGCTGGTCGGTGGTGAAGTCAAAGGCGCCCATCTTGGCCGCGACGATGCTCCACAGCGTCCAGACGGTGAAGCCCACGTGCTCGGCCAGGATGGAGAAGGCCAGGTTGCGCCTGGCCACCCGCTTGCCGTCCCGCTCCCAGAATGCGGGGTCGTCAGGGTGCCAGTCGGCGATCCAGCGCGCCATCGTTCCTCCTACGGTTCGGGGATCTCGACCGTAGGAAGGGCGGGTTACGCACCTTGACGATGTGTGACGGTGCGCCGGTTACATGTCACTCACCGCCGTAACAATCAATGCATGTGTTTCACCTGCGCAACACGGCGTTAACACCGCGCCAGGGTGCGCCCCAGGCATCGGCGGGCGGACGCTCCCCTCCCCGGTCGAGCCGCCCTTCGGTCAGGACCGGGACGGCGCCGTCGTCGCCGAGGTCATGGCGCGAGCGCCACATGTGGCTGTGGCCGCGGTGCGCCCGCGCTCGGCCGCCGCCCTCGCCCACTCCTCACTCTCGGCCCCTGTGAGCAGCGCGAAAGAGCGGCGGAACAGATCGTGTACTCCGATCGCGCCCTTTTCCCTCGGCAGGCCCGCCGGGCGATCCGCCGGTTCGTGTTCGTTCGCGGGGCGAGCGACGGTTCGTCCCGCGCTGCAATGGGAATCGTTTCCTGGACGACGACAACGTTCTCGGGGAGTTGCCGTGGCCGTGCAGCGCATCCGCGCTTTCGACGATCCTGTGCTGCGCGCCGTCGCGCAGCCGGTGACCGCGTTCGACAAGGAGCTTCGCAGTCTGGTCAAGTCGCTGACGCTCACGATGCGCCAGGGCGCGGGGCGCGCCGGGCTCGCCGCGCCGCAGCTCGGGGTGCAGGCCAGGGTGGTCGTCTTCGACTACGACGGCAGGGCGGGGCACCTGGTCAACCCGCGGCTGGAGCTGTCGGAGCGCACGATCGTGGCCGACGAGGCGTGCCTGTCGGCGCCTGGCCTGTGGTGGCCGCTGGAGCGTTCCTTCGGGGTCACCGCGCGCGGTCGCGACATGTACGGCAAGCCAGTGACGGTCAGGGCCATCGGGACACTGGCCAGGGTGCTGCAGCACGAGGTGGACCATCTCGACGGCGTGCTGTTCGTCGACCGTCTGGCCGACGACGAGCGCGACCGCTTCATGGAGATGGCTCGCTGATCCTGCCCGGGCGCTCGCCCCGGGTGATCCTCCCCGGGCGCTCGGCCCGGGTCAGGCGCGCTCGGCGATGAGGCGGGCCAGGTCGACGACCGTGGCCCTGCGGCGGGCCCGCGCCGAACAGCCGTGACCAGGACCGGCTGGACGCGGCGGTGAAGCACGTCGGCGGAGACGCGCTCGGCGTGAGCGCCGAGGTGAGCGACGAGCGGTCGCTGGAGCGCGCCTTCCAGCTGGCGGGAACGGTCGACCACGTGCTGGTGACCGCGGGCGGCTTCGGCGGAGGAGCACTGGAGTCGACCCCGGGCTCGGAGGTCCGCCACCTCGTCGACAGCAGGGTGCGCTGTTCGTGATGGCCAACGCCTACGTGACAGGGCACCGTGCTCACCGTGGACGGCGGCGCGAGCCTGGCCTGACGGAAAACCGGATGCGCGCAGGCCGAAGGTGCCTCTAGCCTGGCAGACATGTCTACGCCCCGGATCTCTTAGCTCGGACACCCGCCTTCGTACCACCCGTGTGTCCAAGAGCTTATCCGGAGCGTTACCTCATGATTACCTTTCGTGATGTCGACGTGCGCGTCGGCGCGCGTCTGCTGCTGTCCGGCATCACCGCCCACATCGCCCCCGGCGACCGCGTCGGCCTGGTCGGCCGCAACGGCGCGGGCAAGACCACGCTGATGCGGATCCTGGCGGGGCAGGCCCGTCCCGCCGCGGGAACCGTCGTCCGTACGGGCCCCGTCGGCTACCTCCCTCAGGATCCTTCGGCCGCCGACCCCTCGCTCACCGTCACCGACCGCATCCTGTCGGCCCGCGGCATGGACGAGGCCGTCCGCGCCCTGCGCGCCGCCGAACTCGCCCTCGCCGAGCTTCCCGCGGACTCGGCCATGGCCCGTTACGTCAGGGCCGAGGCGGAGTTCCAGGCCCGAGGCGGATACGCCGCCGAGGCCGAGGCGGCGAGGGTCGCGGCGGGTCTCGGCCTGCCCGACCGGCTGCTGGCCCAGCCGCTCGGCACCCTCTCGGGCGGCCAGCGGCGGCGCGTCGAGCTGGCCAGGGTTCTGTTCGCGGAGCGGGGCACGCTGCTGCTGGACGAGCCGACCAACCACCTCGACGGCGACTCCATCGCGTGGCTGCGCTCCTTCCTCGCCTCCTACCAGGGCGGCCTGGTGGTCATCAGCCACGACACCGACCTGCTGGCCGACGTGGTCAACAGGGTCTGGCGGCTGGACGCCGACCTGGCGGCGATCGAGGTGCACAACACCGACTGGAAGACCTACCTCGCCGACAGCGGGGCCGCCGAGCGTCGCAGGGTACGGCAGCGGGCCGCCGCCGAGCGCAAGGCCGCCGCGCTGCGCGCCCAGGCCGACAGGATGCGGTCCAACGTGGCCACGGCCGTACGCGCTCGCGACATGGCCCGCCGCGCCGACCGGATGCTGGCGGGGGTCGAGCCCGCCCGCCGTACCGAGAAGGTCGCCAGGATCCGGCTGCCCGAGCCTGCGCCGAGCGGACGCGTCCCGCTGGGCGCGGTCAGCCTCGGCAAGTCCTACGGGAGCCTGGAGGTCCTGACCGGCGTGGACCTGGCCGTCGACAGGGGCGCGCGGCTCGTGGTGCTCGGCCTGAACGGCGCGGGCAAGACCACGCTGCTGAAGATCCTCGCGGGACGGCTCGCGCCCGACTCCGGCAGGGTCGTGCACGGTCACGGCCTGCGGCTCGGCTACTTCGCCCAGGAGCACGACACGCTCGACCCTGCCCGCACCGTCGGGCAGAACCTGGCCTTGGCCGCGCCGGGGCTGAGCGACGGCGAGGCCCGCAACATCCTCGGCTCGTTCCTGTTCGGCGGCGACGACGTCGACAAGCCCGCCGGGGTGCTGTCGGGCGGCGAGAAGACGCGGCTGGCGCTGGCGGGGCTGGTCAGTTCGGGGGCGAACGTGCTGCTGCTCGACGAGCCGACCAACAACCTCGACCCGGCCTCGCGGGCGGAGGTGCTGAGGGCCGTGGGCGCGTACAAGGGGGCGGTGGTGATGGTCACGCACGACGAGGAGGCGGTCGAGGCGCTGCGGCCCGAGCGGGTGCTGGTGCTGCCCGACGGCGTGGAGGACCTCTGGAACGAGGGCTACGCGGACCTGATCAGCCTGGCGTGACGGGCTCGGCCCACCGGCGCCGGGCCCGGAACGCCGGACCCGGCGCTCGGTGATCGCCGAGCTGCCGCGGCGGGACGGCGTGCGTCCCTGACCCGGCCGGTCCGGTCGGGTCAGGCGCGGAATGCCGATCAATTGCGTAGATGACCAGACATTAACCTAACGCAACTGGTCAATCACCCTCGGTTGCGGGATGGTGATCGCGTTCTGATCAACCTGCCCAGGAGGCACCATGCTGC
>NZ_BAAATE010000058.1:0-31128 GCF_039533245.1 Nonomuraea recticatena
AAAGAATCGAGCGTCCCGCCGACCACACAAGGAGCACCAGCCAATCTCAAGATCGTCTCTCTAGCGCCAAAATCCGGTCCGATCCTCCCCGGAGGCCACACTGAGGGCCGTGACCTGGATGTCAGCCACAGATGGCGGCGAGTGGGAGGAGCCTTACCGGCAGGCCTACTGTGGCCACGCCGCCCCCCGTCTGGCACCTGGGAGCTCCACGCCACGAAGGGTCACGGCCGACCACCGACGGCCAGCATGCGGCATCCGGGCACCCCGCAAAGAGGCTGCGGGGCGCCCGCCTGGCCCCCTGGAGGCTTACGGGCCGGGCTCGGGGCAGCAGTCGTCGGCCTTCACCGTGACCTGCATGAAGCCGCCCACGCATCCCCCGTCAGGTCCGAGCGGGCGCCACTCGCCGACGACCAGCCGCCGCTTCGGCTCGTCGGCCGTCCGGAAGCAGCAGCTGATCGCGCGGCGCATCGCGGCCGCGTCGTCCAAGACGATCTCGGCGTCGCGGGTCAGCCTGGCCGCGGACGGCGGCCGGCCGCGGTTGTCGACCTTGGCCGCGCACCGGAACGCGCCGAGCTCCAGCTGCACCGCCCACAGGTTGATCGGGCACTTCTCCGGCTCGCCCAGCCGTTGCGGCCATCTGGCGGTCGTCGGCCACATGCTGTCCACCCGAACCCACGCCTGGCCGTTGCCGTTGCCGCAGTCGCAACACAAGTCAGCGGCGACCTGCGCGCCCGGCAGGAGGCTGCAGCGGCAGGGCGCGCCCGCGGTCGTCTCCTCGAGCGCGGCGCAGAAGCAGGCGAGCAGCTCCTCCGCCAGGCCGTAGGCAGTCCGGTCGATGGTCACGGCCACGACGTCCTCCGCAGGCGCGGCCGGTCCGGCGACAGGACGCGGGAACGCTGCCGCAGCCGGTACGGGTTGACGGCGGCGAGCCACTGGTCGACTTCGATGATCCCGGTCCGGCCCTCCTCCAGAAACGTCATCGGGTCGACGAAGCCCACTGTCACGCCCTGCCGCGTGACGGTGGTCACCCGCTCGGGCAGGCGGCAGCAGTCGTCGCCGTTGCAGGCGTTCAGCAGCTCACACGCGTAGGTGGAGTAGGCGTGCATCGCCGCCTCGTCCAGCGGCAGGCCGCGCGTGTAGGTGACGGCGAAGGCGTGCCCGTCGACGTCGTCGAGCGGCGCCGTCAGGTCCGCGCACTCCGGCCAGCATCCGCCGTCGACGCGGACGAGCTCGCGGTGGTTGTCGATCCGGTACGACGAGGCCGGCAGCTGCACGCCGTCGACGATGACGCGGACGATCTCCTGGGCTGGCCCCTCCAGGTCGACCTTGCACACGTGGCAGCAGGAGCAGGCGCCCGAGCAGACCCGGCAGTTGACCCAGCCGCTGCCGGTGAGCATCGGATAGAACGGCGGCCCCATGCCGACGTCGAGCGGCCCGCCGCCGTCGCATGTCTTCCCGCACGGGCGGACGGTCAGCTCGCACACCCCGTACTGGCCGCCCGCGAGCGGCGACAGGATCTGCGCGGCGATCTTCCCGAGCCGGGCCTTCAACCCTGGGTCGGCTTCGGCCCAGCCGTCGCAGCAGCCGGGGCTGGGCTCGGGGTCCGGCCAGCAGGGCGCGTGATCGTCGAGGCTCACGGCAGCCTCATCGCGCTGTAGGGCGACCAGCCGCACTCGTGGCACACGGCGATTCCTCCGATCACGTGGGCGCCGCCGGCGTTCAGGCCGTGCACGGTGGCGGCGAGCATCGTGTCGGCGCCGCACTCGTCGCAGCGCACCTGGCGAATGCTGCCGAGCGCGGACGTCGTCACCGCCTGGCCGTCGCCGTCAAGGTCGCCGTCGGCCGAGTCTCCGTCCGGCAGCTCGTGCAGCAGCAGCTGTCGTTCGCTGTTGAGTACCGCAGCCGACAGCACCCGCACGGCGTCCTGGTGCACAGGGAGGCGCAGCGCCATGGCGACCGCGTGGACGGCGTCGACCAGGTCGTCGGGCACGTCCTGCGGCTGGATCGGGTCAGGCATGCGCGCGATCCCTCCCCCGTTGCGATTCGATCGCCGCCGGCGTCGAGGCTGGCGCGGGTAGCCCGTCAACGAGCACGTGGGTCCCTTCGTGGCGGACCGTCGATGGGGAGGGCTCCACCCGCGGGCGGTGAGGGTGGAGCCCGGTCTCGGGGCGCCTACTACGCGGCCAGCGGCTGGCAGCCGCACTGCGCGACGGGAGGCGGCACCGTGGTGAGGTGAATGTCGAGATGATCTTTCGGCCCGATGGGGGTGATCAGCGGGCCGGGGACGGCCGGGTTGGACGCGTCGGTCGGGTCCACGTCGTGAGGCCCCACACCCCAGCCGGAACCCTTCTCCGACCGGCCGGCGAGCGTGAACGTCGTCTCGCCGTTCTCGATCGTGAAGTCGCCGAGGATCATGTCCTTCAGCCACGGGATCAGGAAGTAGCCGTAGCTGGGCAGGCCGGTGACGCCGCACGTCTCCCCCGGCACCTCCGACCAGATCTCCAGTCCGACACCGCCGGCGCACAGGATGTCCTCGCCGATGCGGTTACCGACGGACGTGCCCTGCCAGTCCAGCACCGTCTCGTACCCGGACAGCAGCGTGAAGAGATCACTGTCGACACCACATAGGGTGATCTCGAAGTTGATCCACTTCAGCTGGGGGCAGTCCTTCGAGGCAATACAGATCTTGCCCGCTGCGTTTTTTAGCTCAATTTCGTCGCCTTCGGATACTTCTGGGGAGTACGAGGCCGTAATGAGCCCTTCAGTCGTGACGACCGAACAAGGCCCTACAACCGGAATGCCGCATGCATCCACCTTGGTGGCGCGCACCATGAGCCCGTGAATTGACTGCCAGCATGTCGCAGGCATCCGACGCCCCTCCGTTCGGAGTTCGCGCCCGGCCCACGACCAGCGGCTTGCTTCTCAGGTCAGGGTATCTGCCCGAGCTCCGTCCTTTCTGCAGTCAGCCGTGACGGCATGTCATCGCTCTTAGCGTTGCTACGCCGCGACTTCGTGAACCTCGACGTCCTTCCAGAACCCGACCCATTGCTCGGGGGTCATCTCACCCCTGGCCTTGATCTCCCAGTGCGCGAGCTGCATACGGCGCGTGTTCACCGACCTGGTAACTGGCTCTAGGTGTGCAGGGTTGACGCAGGCTCGAACCCTGCATAGGTGATCCAAAGTGAGACCTTCCGGGATGGGGCCAACTTCGAGCTCGAATATGGCCCTGTGAGCAAGTCGGTTGCGGGGCCCGAGGCCGTAGCCTCGATCGTTCAGCGGCCCTGTCCATATCACGCACTCGCCGACGGCTTCCCTGATCTCGCCCAGGACCTCGCGCAGCGCCAGCACGCGTGTGAGAGCGTGAGGGTCCCCGAACTTCCTATTCCTGGCGTAGTGGGCGATACACATATCCCGTGCCAGCGTGGGCTCATCGCAGCCGTCAACCGAGCAGGGGCCCTGTACGCGCTGGTACTTGGTGATGGCAGGATCGCCATACTTCTTGTATCTCGTGTAGTGCTTGACGCACCAGCCCAGGCTCTTGCTTCGATTCTCGCAGCGATCGAACTTGCACACCGGGATCTCGTCGCCGCGCGGCAGCATGGTCACCAGCGGATCGCCGTGCTTTTTCCAGCGTTCGTAGTGCTTGCCACACCATTCCATGGTCTTGCGTGGCTTCCTGCAGCCGTCCACCGCGCAGGGGATGCGGCCTCGCCGGAGCTTCATGGCATCCGGATCACCGTGCCTCTTGATCCGCAGATAGTGGACGTTGCAGAGGCCGGTCTTGTACGCAGGCGTCTCGCAACCATCGATCCTGCATGAGCGTTCGCGTTGCGGCTGGCTTGTCTGGCCGCCCGCCTTTCGCCAACGCTGGTAGTGCATCCCACACAGCGTCCTCGCCACGAGCGGGCGCCCACATTCCTCTACTGAGCACGTTTTGTTGCTCACCTGTTCGGGCCTCCTCGGCGAGTCGGGACGAAGAGGACCCGGCGCTTTTATCAGCACCGGGCCCATCCACCGAAAGACGCCCGAACTCGCGTTCTATGACGCGGTTCCAAGAGGAAGTTGGCGAGGGATCGGCGGCTCCCCTTCGAACCGGTCATCCGCTGCGCCAGCGGGCCTGGCCGCCGCTGCGTGAGCTGCACCCCATGCGCGTGCCTCGGCTGGTGCGGCCGACCGCTCCGGGTGGCGACCAGAACGAGTGCGGATGCAGGATCCGCACTGGGGCTGGCGGCCGCTGGGTGCGCACCGGTGCGGGGCGCGGGCGGCGCTTTGATTAAAGATCTTTATCCGATCGGCGGGCGGCCTACCTCAGCGCCGCGTCTGTGACGTTGATCCCGTGCTTTTCGGCCCACCATCTGATTTCTTCCTGAGGGCCGCGGTTGGACCAGTACGGCAACCGCACCTCGCCAGCCTGCGAAATTTGTAGGGTCTCGGCCAGGCCGAACCCTTGGAAGAACTCCGTCGACAAGAGTGCCGCGGTGCTCACCAACTCAGGACCGGCGACCAGATGATCGACCAGCGCTGCCGCAGTCGCGGGCCGGAAGGATGTCACCGATGCGGGATGCCCCAGAGCATCTCTGAACCCTCTTGGGTGCAACAGCCGAGACTGGACAGCAGAATCGGCTGGCGTGAGAGTAGCCCTCAGAGAGACGTGGCCGGCCACGTTGGCACGTTCCCTGGCGTGCTCGGCAAGCAGCAGTACACCTGCCAGGATGCTCTCCACCAGGAGCTCATCGTGGAGGTCGTACGTCGACGACTCGTCGCCGCCGAACCTGGGACAGGCCGCAAATACGCCCGCTCCGTCGTCGTACAGGAGAGCGGTTGCAGCCCGTGCCCCGACAACTTGACCCCACTGGTCATCAACGACGAACCGACGCTGACCCAGCGTGACGCGCTGCCAATTCGACATGCGGCTCACGAGCCAGGGGCTCGCGCCCATGTAGCTGTTGCGCACATGAGAGAAGGTGGTGGCGTTGACCGGAGCTTCGCCCGGATGATCTGGTACGAGCGAGATAAGGACCCACGGATAGTCGTGGGTGATGTGGTAGCTGACGTCTTGTTCGATCTCGTCGGCGCGAGCGCGCTGATCGCGGCGGGCAACATCTCGGCGGTGGTAGGCCGTTTCGATCTCCGGTTCGGTGAGATATCCGATGGTCGTACCGATGCGGCGCGGGTAGCGGTAACCGTCGCTGACCGGCACGGCGTACGGCTGACGCGGTCCTGCTGCGACGGAGATGACGTAGCAGCCGAAGCCGGGCTTGGCTGGATTCTCCACCGGGATGATCTCGAAGGTGGGCAAGGGTGCGGTGCCTGAGGCGATGATTTGCAGCATGCGGGTGAACTCGGCGTCGGACAGGGCGACGTCGCAGAAGTCCTTTGCGCGGCCTTGCTCGTCTTCGTCGATGCCAAGGATGAGCAGGCCGCCGCGGGTGCTGGCCAGCGCGGCGACATCGGTGGACAGGGAGCGCTTGTCCTTGTCGGTGTTGCCGTACAGGTCGCGCTTGTAGTCGAGATCTTCGGCCTCGGGCACCTGCCCATCGATGAGGAGCTGGAGGTGGGCGTACTCGAGCACGTCGCGGTCGATGAGGCTTCCACCGAGAAGGGCTTCGAGTCGGGGGGATCTCTGGACGGTCATGAGAGGGGAGAGTAGACCTTCGGTACGACGAACGTCCGCGTTCGTTGCCCTTGTGCGGGATCGATCGAATCCGCCATCTACCCGGGGCGCACGGCCCAGCCGCCGAGGCCGACGAACACGGCTCCGCCGGGCAGGCGGATACGCCGGAACCGCACCTGCTGCTCAGCGCTGTGATGCGTCCACCCGTTCGCGAACGCCGGGTTGCCGGCGGTCCCGACGACGCGCCATGCCTCGGCTCGCGTGCCACGCCTACTGGGAGAACGGGTGGGCGGACAAGACGTCGCTGGAGAAGATCGCCCGAGAGAAGTTCCGGTCCAGTATGTAAGGCTTCCGCTCGGCGGGCATGCCAGGCTGCGGGTTCACCTCAATCAGTGTTAGCGATCCAATGCGCTTGAGGCGGCTCACCCTCGATACCCATGTCAGGCTGGAAGCCTGCCCGCGTGATGGCCATGCCGTCTACCGCATCCTGCAACTCGCTGAGGATCCTGTCGGGCTGAGTGGTCAAGATCGGATTACGACGAAGTGCTTCCACTTCGAGCTGGCTCAGCTCACGCCGCACCACAACACCCGCGTGCTTCACAACGAGCATCGTCCCATGATGGATGATCGCCGACTCGGTGCCCGCCAGTGCTTCCATCACCTTCGCGAACGCGTCGGCCTCCATCTGGTTCACTTCGGCTTGGCGGGTGTCGAACCCGTACAGCCCGGCCGCGCGGCCGGCCAAAGCCACCCCTTCGTCAAGGTGGTCTTCGACCTCCTCCTTCGCCCGCGTGAGGAACATGCGCCAGAAGGACCCAAGCACCGGCTTGCTCCGAAGCTTGATCTCTCTGCCTTGAGCCTCCAGCCATTCCTCCACCGCTGCTTCCACCGCGGGCTGCGAGCGCTCGTCGCTGAGATAGACCGTCAAAGGGGAGTATCTGCTATCCGAATCCTGCTGCGCGTAGATCTTCCGTGCCTCATGGTCGTAGTCGAGCATCTTCTGCAGTAAATCGTCAAAGACGTAATTCTCAGGCGGCATCTCGAGCACGTAAGGCTCGAGATCGGAAAGATCTGCCGCTCTCATGGACGCCCGGCTGCGGAGCGTGAGCGGTCGCTCGCTGAACCGAACTCTCCTCCTCCCCGCGTCCTCCAAGTCGTGGTTCCGCGCCAACTCGAGGGCCAGAACCCAGGGCGTGATCTGCCGAGCTGAGAGACTCGCCTTACGCAGTTTCCGCTCCATCGAACTTCGGGTAGGAAGCTCACCGAGATCCAATTTCAAGGCACCAGACAGCTCCGCATCATCGATAAGGACGCGAACGAGACGGGCGAGTATTTGCGCAGGCTTCTTGTCTAGAGGCTGGCGGGACACGAGGGCCCGTAGAAAGTCCAAGGCGGTCTGCCACACCACGACGTCAGAAGCCTCGGTTGCTGGGTCGATCGAGAGCAGAAGCAGCGCAAGTTCTACCGGACTGGGCTGGTCCTTGCCCTCGAAGTAGTCAGCAAGCTTGTCAGTCGTGATGCCGAGCCGCGCGGCAAGGGCACCTAGAGGTATCGAATCCGTCTTCCCCTCATACAGGCCCTTGAGCTCGAAAGCGAACATGCGAGCAGGAGGGACCCGCCCTGATCTACGAGACTTAACAGTCATGAGGCTCCTTAGTTGAGGTACATCCCATCGTGACCTACGTGCCGAAACTTGTCAGGCAGCCCTAGGAATTCGATTCTTCGGTTCGGCCCCTGAGGAGTCTGAGTGTAGAAATTGGCGGTAGCGATGATCATGGTTTCCTGCCGCAGCTGCCGTGCTCGGCTTAGCCATTGGCGCCCTTACCGCCTGCCGCAGCGAGTGGCCTTCTTCGAGGTCAATCTCTGCGAATGAAGGCTGGCCGCTGGCCTGCGCGAAGCTCCTGCAGGTCGGGGATGTGGTTGCAGAGGGTGCCGACCGAGACGCCGAGCAGCTTGGCGATGGAGGTGACCGAGCGTTCGGGGTCGGGCAGCAGGTCGCGCGCGGCTTTGAGGGCTTCGGGGACCACGATGGGGCGGCCGCCGGTGCGGCCGCGGGCACGCGCGGCGGCCAGGCCCTCGTGGGTGCCGGGCACGATGAGCTCGCGGATGAACTCGGCCAAGGCGGCGAAGACGGCCCCCGTTCGGGTCCGCGTCACCAGCCGCAAAGTAACGCTGAGTAACCGTCGCTACCTTTTGTGGCCGCGGGGTCGTTCCTCAGGGAGGGGTTAGGGCCCGACCAGGGCGGTGATCAGTTTGCGCGCTGCTGCTTTGGTCAAACGCCGCAGTGCCTGACCGGCCTTCTCGTCAGTTCCGCGCGGCGCGATCTCGGTTCCTTGGACCACGATGTTGAACGCGGCATCGAATCGCTCGCGTCCTACCCTTCCGACCAGGGTGGTGAGGTACTTCAGTTGCTTGTCGGTGGCTGGCTCTGGCGCAGCTGTGGCGCAGCTGTGGCTGGACGTTCCCGACGCGCCGCAGGGTCGGCATCGGTCCTTTTGCGATCTTTGGGTGCGGCCTGGCTCCGGTCGGCGATCTTCACCGACTCGACCCAGCCCGTGCCGGGCTTGCCGGTGACGGCCTTCCAGAGAGCATCGGTGGTCAGTGCGGATTCGTCGACGTCCTCGGTCAGGCCCGGGCCGATCAGGGCAACCCAGCCGGTGCCGGAGCGCACCACGGTGAATTCGGCCGGTTCGGCGTGCTCGGTGACCCAGTTCAGGCCGCACCCGCAGTGGGTGTCATGGTAGCGGCGCCACTTCGAGCCCTGGCCGAGGGGCTCGACGGCATGGGGGTGACCACCCTGCTGGAGCGGAAGAGGATCACCCAGCGGGGGGTATCCGGCCGCTCCTGGTTGCGTCGTCTATTTAGGCCGTTTGCCGAATCCCGTTGATCGGGGAGGGATATCGTTGCTGGGTCGCCCGCGCAGAGAGTACGACGCCCCGCCAGTGCACCCGTCGATGTCCCCACTTTGGCTTCTCCCCGCGCCAGGCGATGATCAGGTCCCTCCGGTGATCCACCTGTTCGGCGACAAGCACGTCGTCGTGGACTCCAAGGTTCCGATGGCCGCTTTCATGGCCGCGATCGAGGCCGCAGATGAGGCCGAGGCAGACAAGCATTGGGCCGACCACGCCCGGCAGCTGCGCCAGCACGTGAACGCCCGTGGGAACAACCGGGCGAAAGATGTCGGCAAGACCTCGGCCCCCGCCAGGGCGGCGCTGTGAGCATGTGAGCAAGAGAAGCTGCCCCCTGCCTGAAGGGAAGCGATCATGCTCGACGGCTTCGTCTCGTGGCCGGAGCACCTCGCCGAGGAGTACCGCCGAACC
The DNA here is from genome assembly GCF_039533245.1 of Nonomuraea recticatena. Lineage (NCBI taxonomy): Bacteria > Bacillati > Actinomycetota > Actinomycetes > Streptosporangiales > Streptosporangiaceae > Nonomuraea > Nonomuraea recticatena. The sequence goes on from NZ_BAAATE010000058.1 coordinate 8,935, forward strand.
GGGTACTGGCTCGGGCGTCCGCTCGGCGACCTGCTCCACGAGTCCTGCGCGCGGCACGCCGACCGCGTGGCCGTCGTCTGCGGCGAGCGCAGGATGACCTACGCCGAGCTGTCGCGGGCGGCGAACCGGATGGCGTACGGCCTGCTGGAGCTGGGCGTCAAGCCGCTGGACCGGGTCGTGGTGCAGCTGCCGAACGTCCCGGAGTTCGTCGTGCTGCTCTTCGCGCTGCTGCGCGCCGGCGCCATCCCCGTCCTGGCGCTGCCCGGGCACCGCCGGGCCGAGATCACGAGCGTGCACGCCCATGCGGGCGCGGTGGCGTATGCGATCAAGGACGAGTTCGGCGGCTTTGACTACCGCGGGCTCGCCCGGGAGCTCCCCTCGCCCGGGCACGTGCTGGTCAGCGGCGAGGCGCAGGAGTTCATCGCCCTCGACACGCTGGAGGGGGGCGAGCGGGAGCTGCCCGAGGCCGACCCGGGCGATCCGGCGCTGTTCCTGCTGTCCGGCGGGACGACCGGGCTGCCCAAGCTGATCCCGCGCACGCACGACGACTACGGCTACTGCATGCGGGCGACGGCCGCGGCGATGCGGGCCGGCTCCGACCTGGTGTACCTGGCGGTCAACCCGGCGGCGCACAACGCGGCTCTCGGCTGCCCGGGGGTGCTGGGCAGCCTGCTGCTCGGCGGCAAGGCCGTCCTCACCTCCAGCGTGCGGTCCGACGAGGTCTTCCCACTGGTCGAGCGGGAGGGTGTCACCGTGACCACGATCGTGCCCGCGGTGCTGCGGCTGTGGGCGGACGCCGGGCCGCACGGGCACGACCTGTCCCGGCTCACGCTGCAGGTCGGCAGCGCCCCGCTGGATCCCGCGCTGGCGCGGCGGGCTCGCAAGGCCCTGGGGTGCGGGCTGACCCGGTGGTTCGGCCTCAGCGAGGGCTTGCTCACCCACACCCGGCTGGACGATCCCGAGGAAGTGATCGACAACACCGAGGGCCAGCCGCTCGCGGAGGCCGACGAGATCCTGGTCGTGGCCCCGTCCGGGGAGCCGGTGCCCGACGGGGAGGCCGGCGAGCTGCTGGTACGCGGCCCGTACACGATCCGCGGCTACTACCGAGCGCCGGAGCACAACGCGCGCTCGTTCGCCCCCGGCGGGTACTTCCGCACCGGCGACCTGGTCCGGCGGCGGCTCGACGGCAACCTCGTGGTCGTGGGCAGGGTCAAGGACGTGATCAACCGCGCGGGCGAGAAGATCTCTCCTGACGAGGTGGAGCGCTGCCTGCTCACGCACCCGGCGGTGCGGGACGCGGCCGTGCTCGGCGTGACGGACAATGCGCTCGGCGAGCGCACCTACGCCTTCCTCGTGCTGGGCGACGACGTCCGCCCGCCCGCGGTGAAGGCGCACCTGCGCGAGCGCGGCCTGGCCACGTACAAGATCCCGGATCGGATCGTGCCGGTGGCGGAGCTGCCGCGCACTCCCATGGGCAAGATAGACAAGAAGGCGCTGCGCGACGGCGTCACCACCCGGCGCGCCTCCTGAACGCGCGGCGCCGGGTCAGGCGCGGGCGGCCCTGCGGGCGCGGTCACGCAGCCGGCGGGCCGCCAGGTGGATAGTCGAGAAGTGCCGGGCGGCGTTGGCCCGCATCGGCACGGGGATGTCGGTGAGCCCCCGGTAGAGCACGCACGACAGCTGCAGGTAGCTCATGAACAGCGCGAGCTCGTCCACCAGCGGATCCGGCCGCCCGTCGGCGGTCACCGCCAGCGGCCCCCGCCAGCCGTCCACCAGCTCCAGCAGGGCCCGCTGCCGCTCGACCAGGACGGGCAGCACCTCGCCGACCGGGTAGGGGCCGGAGCCGCGCATGGGGTGCGCGGCCAGCACGGCGGCGATCGCGTCGGCCGCCTCGCCGACCGTGTCCGCGAGGCGGCGCCGGACGGTGTCGGGTGTGGTGGTCATGGCGTGCTCCCTTCCAGAGCCCGGCGCAGGTGGAGCGCGGTCGGCGAGCCGGCGACGTCGAGCAGCCCGGCGGGCGGGCCCTGGTAGAGCAGCCGGCCGCCGCGGCTGCCGCCCTCGGGGCCGAGCTCGATCAGCCAGTCGGCGTGCGCGACCACGTCGAGGTTGTGCTCGATCACCACCACGGTGGCGGCGTAGGAGTCGACCAGCCGGTCCAGCGTGCCGAGCAGCCGCTCCACGTCGGCCAGGTGCAGCCCGCTGGTGGGCTCGTCGAGGACGTAGGTGGCGCTGCGGTTGCTCAGGTGGCCGGCGAGCTTGATGCGCTGGCACTCACCGCCGGACAGGCTGGTGAGCGGCTGGCCGAGCCGCAGGTAGTCGAGCCCGACGTCGCCGACCGCGGTCAGCACGGGCACGATCTTGCGGTTGGCGGCGAAGAACTCGCGGCCCTCGGCCACGGTCAGCTCCAGCACGTCGCTGATATCGAGGCCGCGCAGCTTGTAGCCGAGCACCTCGTCGATGAACCGTTTGCCGTTGCAAGTCTGGCACGTGAGCGTCACGCCCTCCAGCGAGGCGAGGTCGGTGAACACCACGCCGAGGCCGTTGCAGGTCGGGCAGGCGCCGGAGGAGTTGGCGCTGAATAGCGCGGGGCTCACGCGGTGCGCCTTGGCGAACTCGGCGCGGATCGCGTCGGCGATGCCGGTGTGGGTGCTGACGGTGGAGCGCCGGTTGGCGTGCGGCATCGACTGGTCGACGATCACCGCCTCCGGATGCTGGGCGCGGAAGGCGCCGTTGATCAGGCTGGACTTGCCCGCGCCCGCCACACCGCAGAGCACGGTGAGCGCCCGCTCGGGGATCTCGACGGTGAGGTCGCGCAGGTTGTGCATCCGGGCGTGCGCCACCGTAAGCATGCCCGCCGGGGTGCGTACGCGCTCCTTCAGCCGGGTGGCGCCGGTCATGCACCTGCCGGTGAGCGTGCCGGAGCCGGCCAGCTCCGTGACCTGGCCGGCGAAGACGACCTTGCCGCCCGCCGCGCCCGCGCCGGGGCCGATGTCGATCACGTAGTCGGCGGCGGCGATCACGTCGCGGTCGTGCTCCACCACCAGGACCGTGTTGCCCTGGTCGCGCAGCGCGTGCAGCAGGTGCGTCAGCCGGTGCACGTCGCGCGGGTGCAGGCCCATGCTGGGCTCGTCGAAGACGTACAGCATGTCGTTGAGGCTGCCGGACAGGTGACGGACGATCTTCACCCGCTGCGACTCGCCGCCCGACAGGGTGGCGGTGCGGCGCTCCAGGCTGAGGTAGCCGAGGCCGATCTTCACCAGATGGCCCACCCGCGAGATCAGCGCCTCGATCACCGGCTTGGCCTGCGGCAGGTCGAGCGCGCGCAGGACGCCCACCAGCTCCTCGACCTCCATCGCGGCGTAGTCGGCGATGTTGCGGCCGTCGATCTTGCAGTCCAGGGCGAGCGCCGACAGCCGGGTGCCGCCGCAGACCGGGCAGGGCACCGAGGTGACGAAGCGGGCGACCATCTGCTTGGTGCGGGCGCCGAGCTCGCGGTCCGCCTGCACGAAGCGGCGGCGAAACTTCACCACCGCGCCCTCGTAGGCCATGTTGACCCGCTGCCCGCCCACCTCGATCGGCACCGTGCCTTCCGTGCCGTGCAGCAGCTCCTCGCGCTCGGCCGGCGTGAAGTCCGCGACCGGCTTCTCCGGGTCGAAACGGCCGGAGGCGGTCAGGAGGTACCAGTCACGCGAGCCGACCTCGAAGACCGGCGCGCGCAGGGCGCCCTCGTTGAGCGACTTCGCCGGGTCGAGGAAGGCGTCCATGTCGATGCCGACGACCTCGCCCAGGCCCTCGCACTCGGGGCACATGCCGGCCGGCATGTTGAAGGAGAACGCGTCGGCGTAGCCGACGAACGGCTCGCCCGCGCGGGAGAACAGCAGCCGCAGCAGCGGCGCGATGTCGGTGATGGTGCCGACCGTGGAGCGCGGCCCGCCGGAAAGCGGCCGCTGATCCACCGCCACGGTGGCCGGCAAATGCTCGATCAGATCGAAATCCGGGCGGGCGGAGCTGGGCAGGAAATTACGGACAAATGCCGGCAGCGTCTCATTCCATTGCCGTTGCGCCTCGACCGCCACGGTATCGAAAACCAGCGACGACTTTCCTGATCCGGATACTCCGGTGACGACCGTCAGTGTTCGTTTGGGGATCTCCACGTCCACGGTGTCCAGGTTGTGCTCCCGAGCGCCGACCACCCGGATCCATTCCGGCACCGATGCGATGTTCACGCGCCGTTCAGCATTCACGACTTCGACCCTATCATTGAAGCTTTATGTTGAGAGTGTGCTGCTTCCAGCCCCGGAAAACGCGGGACGAGCGGGCGCGAACTCTCAACCGGCATATCGCCGCCGTCTCTGCCAGCGTAAAGAGGCGGCGCGCGCCGCTCAACACCCCGGGCGCGTTGACGAGCGGAAGCGCGGCGTGGAAACAATGAATCGCCGCGTCGGGCCGTGGGACCGCGACGCGTTTCATTCGTTTCGAGCGTGCTCGCGCACCCGAATCGCCGCGTTTCCGGCGGCCGAGAACGGATGTCCTGTCGCCGGGACACCCTCCGACGAGTCCCCCATGGACAAGTCCCGCAAGCGAGAGGGAGAATCGCATGACCTCCACGACCGTCTCCAGCCGTTTACCGTCGCTGACCGGCTTGCGTTTCGTCGCCGCGTTCTGCGTCCTGCTCGAACACCTCAACATCATCGCGGTGTTCGTCCCGCCGGCGCGGGTGGCGGTGTCGTTCTTCTTCGTGCTGAGCGGCTTCGTCCTCACCTGGTCCTCCCGGCCGGGCGACACGTCCGGGTCGTTCTGGCGGCGCAGGTTCTGGAAGATCTTTCCCAACCACACGGTGAGCTGGGCGCTGATGCTGGTCATCCTGACCGTCACCGGCGTCTCGCTGGTGCCGGGAGTGCTGCCGCCGGGGCCGACGCCGCCCCTGCCCGCCGCCGCCAACCTGACGCTGCTGCACTCGTGGGTGCCCTCGTTCGACTACATGTTCAGCGTCAACCCGGTGAGCTGGTCGCTGAGCAGCGAGATGCTCTTCTACCTGCTGTTCCCCGCGCTGCTGCCGCTGGTGCTGCGCATCCCGGCGCGGCGGCTGGTCCTCGCTGCCGTGGGGCTGGTGGCGCTGGCCTGGCTGATCCCGCTGGTGTCGCTGACCTTCTCCGGCCCCGAGCTCATGCCCGGGCTGCTGCAAAGCCAGTACTGGTTCGCCTACTTCTTCCCGCCCGCCCGGCTCCCGGAGTTCGTGCTCGGCATGGTGCTGGCCCGGATGGTGATCCACGGCTTCACCCCGCGGCTGGGCGTGGCGCTGACCGGCGCCGCCACGTTGCTGTTCCTGTTCGTCGCGACGGTCACGGGGCTGCCCGCGGCGTTCATGTTCGCGGCCGTGACCGTCGTGCCGGTGGCCCTGGTGGTGCTGGGCGGCGCCTCCATGGACGTCCGGCACGCGCGCTCGCTGTGGGCCACCCGGGTCATGGTGTTCCTCGGCGAGATCTCCTTCGCGCTCTACCTCATCCACCCGCTGGTGAACCTGGTCTTCAACCAGCTCACGCAGGGCCGGGTCCGGGCGGCGCTCGGCGACGCCGGCACGAACGTCATCGTCATCGCGCTCTGCCTGGTGGCCGCCTGGGTCCTGTACCGGACCGTGGAACGGCCGCTCATGCGGCGGTTCGGCTCCTCACGGCCGGCCGCCGCCCCGCCCCTCGAAACCTCCCGGGCCCAGGAGGCCTGACCCCCCGTCCACCTTCGACGACAAGGACCGGCATGACCACGACATCCGCACAGTGGGACACCGACGAACGCCAGTTCTGGCTCCGCGGCGAGCAGCCCGCGGCCTGGGTCGACTTCGACGAGGCCATCGGCGTCTGGCGGGTCTTCGGCTACCCCGAGGCCCTGCGCGCCTTCACCGAGATCGACACCTTCTCCTCCAACACCGAGCGGCTGGCGCCGATGGAGGTCCAGTACACCGAGGGCAACCTCGTGGAGATGGACCCGCCACAGCACGGCAAGCTCCGCAAGCTGGTCACGCACGCCTTCACCCCGCGCGTGGTGGCCAACCTGGAGCCCCGCGTCCGGGAGATCACGAACGAGCTGCTCGACGCGACCGGCGGGTCAGGACGCATCGAGCTGATCAACGACCTGGCCTACCCGCTGCCGGTCATCGTCATCTGCGAGCTGCTGGGCATCCCCGCCGACGACCGCCACCTGTTCAAGCGCTGGGTGGACGAGATGATGGCGCAGACGCACGAGTACTCCTTCTCCGAGCCCAACGAGCTGCAGGAAAACAGCATGCAGCACGCCATGGAGCAGATGGGCCGGCTCGTGGACTACATCTGCGAGCACGCCGAGGACCGGCGCCGCACACCCCGGGAGGACCTGCTCAGCAGCCTCGTCCACGCCGAGGTGGACGGCCGGCGGATGAGCAACAACGAGGTCGCCATCTTCGCCAACTCGCTGCTGGTGAACGGGCACCTGACCACCACGATGCTGCTGGGCAACTCCGTGCTGTGCCTGGACGCCCACCCCGAGCAGTTCGCCGAGGTGCGCGCCGACCGCTCGAAGATCCCCGGCGCGATCGAGGAGGCCCTGCGCTTCGTCACCCCCGCGCCGGTGCTCGGTCGCGCCACGCTGCGCGAGACCGAGCTCGGCGGCTGCACCATCCCCGCCGACCAGATCATCCAGGTCTGGGTGGGCGCGGCGAACCGCGACCCCCGCCAGTTCGACCGGCCGGACGTGTACGACCTCCACCGCGACCCCAACCCGCACCTAACCTTCGGGCGCGGCATCCACTTCTGCGTCGGCGCGGGCCTCGCGCGCCTGGAGAGCCGCGTGGTGATGGACATCCTGCTCGACCGCTACAAGAGCGTGCGCAGCGACCCGGACGAGCCGCCGGCGTTCCTCACCAACCCGTACGTCACGGCCCTGCGCTCGTTCCCGCTGCTGGTCGCCTGAAGGAGAAGCGTCATGACCGTTCTCACGGACCGATGGAACGTCAATCCGCAGCACTTCTGGCTGCGCGGCGAGAAGCCGGAGCAGCCGGTCGCGTACGACCCCGCGCTCGGGCTCTGGAACGTCTACGGCTATCCGGAGGCGGTGGCCGTCCTCGGCGACCCGAAGACCTTCTCCTCCGACACGACGCGGCTCGTGGCGGCCGACATCGACCCCTCGCTCAACGACGGCGTGCTGTTCCAGATGGACCCGCCGGAGCACCGCAAGCTCCGCAACCTCGTCAGCCACGCCTTCTCCCCGAAGATCGTCGCCGGGCTCGAACCCCGCATCAGCGGGCTCACCACCGAGCTGCTCGACGAGGCCGCGGAACGGGGCCGGCTGGAGCTCGTGGGCGACCTCGCCTACCCGCTGCCCGTGATCGTCATCGCCGAGCTGCTCGGCGTCCCCGCGAGCGACCGTGACCTGTTCAAGGGCTGGGTGGACCGGCTGTTCGAGAGCACGCACCAGTTCTCGATGGCCGAGGAGCCCGCGGGGCTGGAGACCCACCTGGAGATCACCGCGGCGATGACCGGCTACCTGCGCGAGCACGCCGTCGAGCGCAGGCGGCGGCCGCGCGAGGACCTGCTGTCGGAGCTGGTGCTCGCGGAGGTGGACGGCGAGCGGCTGAACGACAACCAGATCGTCAACTTCGCCAACATCCTGCTGATGGCTGGGCACATCACGACGACGATGCTGCTCGGTAACACCGTGCTCTGCCTGGACGCGCACCCGGAGTGGTTCGCGGCCGTACTCGCCGACCGGTCCAGACTGCCCGCGGCGCTGGAGGAGACGCTGCGCTACTTCAGCCCGTTCACCGCCGCCGCGCGCTCGACGACGACCGAGGCGGAGGTGGCCGGTCACACCATCCCCGCCGACAAGATGATCATGGTGTGGGTGGCCGCGGCCAACCGCGACGGGCGGCAGTTCCCCGAGCCTGACACCTTCGACCCCTCCCGCGACCCCAACCCTCACCTGGGCTTCGGCCGCGGCGTGCACTTCTGCCTGGGCGCGCCGCTGGCCAGGATCGAGGCCAGGATCGCGCTCGAGGTGCTGCTGGAGCGCCATCCGGTGCTGCGCACCGACCCCGATGACCCGCCGTCGTTCGTGCCCGCGCCGGACATGAGCGGGGTCGAACGCCTGCCGCTGCTCACCGCATGAACGTCAGCGCCGCATCAGCGCGAGCACGGCGTCCCCGAGCGGCGTGCCGCGGCGGCCGAGGTCCAGCGGCAGGTCGAAGTGGTTGCGCCCGCGGGCGACGAAGGAGACCAGCTCCGGCGTCCGCGGGCGGGCGGCGGTGACGAAGTCGTGGTGCTGCCGGGTGAACGCCGCCGTCTCGTTGTCGCCCACGGCGACGACCAGCGGCGGCAGCCGCTCCGGCAGCCGCCGCACGGGGCTGTTGCGCGCCGCGGCCGCCGCGTCCAGCCCCAGCGCCGCGTTGACGTACGTGTGGCGCAGCTCGCCCAGCTCGTAGACGCCGCTGAGCAACGCCGCGCCGGCGACGGGAGGCCCGTCGAGCAGGGCCATGGCCACCAGGTGGGCGCCCGCCGAGCTGCCGCTGAGGTGGACCGGCCCCCGGGCGCGCGAGGCCAGCCACCGCACGCCCTCCCGCACCATGGCGACGATCTCGTCCAGCGGGTAACGGGGGGCCAGCCCGTAGCCGAGCGCGGCGAAGGCCATGCCCTCGCGCTGGAAGTCGGCCGCGGCGAACGCGGAGTCCGCCCTGCCCAACTCCTGCCAGTAGCCGCCGTGCACGTAGACCATGAGGGGCGCGTCCGGGGAGTCACAGGGGAAATGGTCGGCGATCTGCTCGGGCCGGGCACCGTAGCGGAGGCGCCGGTAGCCGGCGGCGCGCGCGGCCCGGCTGCGCCGCGCGTACTCCTCCAGGTGGACCCGCAGGTCGGCGACGCACGTGCTGGGCGAGTATTCGCGGTCAAGGCTCATGAGGCGCGCCCCTTTCTCCGAGACGAATGCTGATGATCCGGGAGGCGAAGTGTCCAAGAACTCGGCCGAGGTGCGGTTCGTCCGTTGGCCGGCCCAGGCGGAGCTGCGCAATCACTGCCGAAGCGAGGGGATCCCGTGTCTGCTGGTCGTGGAGGGCGGCGCGCGGCCCCCGGTGTGCAGCGACCCGCGGGAGGACTGGGTCCGCGCGCCGATCTCCCGTCCGGACCTGGAGGCCCGCGTCGCGGCGCTCCGGCAGCGCGTCCACGACCGGCGCAACCCGGTGCTCGACGCGACCGGCACGCTGCTGTTCGACGCGCGGTCGGTCACCGTCTCCAGCACGCACACCGAGCTCATGGCGCTGTTCGTGGAGCGGTTCTGCGAGGTCGTCTACCGCGAGGAGCTGATCGGGCGCCTGGCCGAGTGCGGGCAGCGCCCGACCAGGAACGCGCTGGATCTGCACATCATGCGGCTGCGCCGCCGGGTGGGCACGGTCGGCCTGGCCATCAGGACGGTGTGGGGCCTCGGCTACCTGCTGGAGCCCTCACACGTGTGAGGCGTCGCACTCGGCCACGAAGTCCAGCAGCCGCTGCACGCCCTCGCGCAGCACCTCGGGACCGACGCAGAAGGCGATCCGCACGAGCCGGTGCGACCACGGGGCGGGCTCGATCGAGCGGACGGCCCCGGTGCCGTCCAGGCCGGGCTGGAGCGCGAACCCGGTGCCGGGCACGACGGCCACGCGCCGCTCGCGCAGCAGCCGCGCCGCGAACGTCTCGGCGTCCAGCCCGGAGCGGGCGATGTCCAGCGTGGCGTACCAGCCGCCCGACGGCAGCTCGGGCAGCAGGCCCGCGGCCACCAGGGCGGGCAGGACCGCGTCCCTGTTGGCCCGGACCAGCTCGCCGTGCGTCTCCGCGGCCTGGAGGCACCGCATGGCGGCGATCCCGGCGTGCTGGACCGGGGTGGACGGGCCGATGATGTTCGCCTCTTGGACCACGCGCAGCGTGCTCGCGGTCCGCTCGTCGGCCGTCACCACGTAGCCGAGCCGGTAGCCGGTCATGGCCATGCTCTTGGAGAAGCTGAACGTGCTGTGGACGATGCGCTCGGACTCCGGCAGCCCGCGTTCCAGCGACGCCGGGGAGACGTGCTCGCCGTCGAAGACGAAATGCTCGTACGCCTCGTCGCTGACGACCCGCCAGCAGCGGGACCTGGCCGCGTGCAGCAACTGGCCCACGGCGGAGGCGTCCATGACCACTCCGGAGGGGTTGGCCGGGGAGTTCAGCAGCAGCACGCGGGTCGCCGGCCCGGCGGCAGCCAGGACGGCCTCGGGGTCGGGCCGGTAGTCGGGGCCGAGGGGGTAGAACACCGGCCGCAGCCCGGCCAGCAGGGCCTGCTGCAGGTGGACCGGCCAGTGCAGCTCCGGCAGCAGGATCTCCGCGCCCGGCTCGGCGATGGCCTTCAGCAGCGACGCCAGGCCCTGGCACGATCCCGGGGTAACGAACACGCGCGACACGGAGGCGTCGATGCCGTTGGCGGTCCTGAGCTTGGCGACGATCAGCTCGCGCAGCTCCAGGAGGCCGTCCACCGGGGTGTAGCGCGTCTCGCCGCGCCCTACGGCGGCCACGAGCGCGTCGGCGACCTCCGGCGGCGGGTTGAAGTACGGCTCGCCCACGTGGAGCTTGGCCACCTGCCCGCCGGCGCCCCGTTCCTCCTCGGCGGCCGCGTAGAAGATCTCGTGCAGCCACGACAGCGGGATCGTCGAGGCGATCGGCACCGGGCTCAGCATGGTCATGGTCTCCTCCTGGGCAGTCATGTAGTGCGGCCCCCGTCCACCGGGACGAGCGCACCGGTGATCCATCCGGCGAGGTCCGGGTCGAGCAGCTGGCAGACCCACCTCGCGATCTCCTCGCCCGTCCCGAAGCGGCCCATGGGGGTGGCCGACAGCAGGTTCTCGCGCAGGTCCCGCGTCCCCTCCGGGGTCAGCCCGAGCTCCTGCCACATGGGGGTGTCCACCGGGCCGGGCAGGACGGCGTTGACGCGCACCTCGGGGGCGAGCTCGCGGGCCAGCGAGCGGGTCAGGCTGTTGAGCGCGGCCTTACTGGCCCCGTAGCAGGAGCGGCCGGGCATGGACAGCACGCCGCCCACGGAGGAGACGTTGACCACCGCGCCGCCCACGGCCCGCAGGTGCGGCAGCGCGCATCTGATCAGCTCGGCGGGGGCGCGCACGTTGACGGCGAGCATCCGGTCGAACTCCTCCAGGTCGGCCTCCTCCAGGCGGCCGAAGCGGGCCAGCCCGGCGTTGTTCACCACGCCGTGCAGCGCGCCGAAGCGCTCCACGGCCGCGCGCACGATCCGGTCGGCCGCGCCGGGCGCGGCCTCGTCCTCCGGCACGGCCTGCGCTGGCCCGTCGGTGGCGAGTTCCTCCAGCGCCGCGCGCCGCCGCCCGACGGCGGTGACGAGCGCGCCCTCCTTCAGCGCCCGTTCCGCGATGGCCCGGCCGATGCCGGTGCCCGCCCCGGTGATCACCACCGACCTGCCCTGGAGGCTCATACCGGCGTCACCTGCACCGTGTCGGCGACCAGTCCGGCGAGGTCCTGCCTGAGGTGGAAGTGGCCGCCGGGCCGGACCCGCAGGGCGAAGTCCCCTGTGGTGACCCGCGCCCACTCGGGCTGCGTCGCCTCCTCCACGAGGGGGTCACCGTCGCCGTGGTAGCAGCGGACCGCGCAGGACAGCGGCGCCGTCCCCGGGCGCGGCCGGTAGGTCTCGCTCGCCCGTACGTCGGACCGCAGCATGGGCAGCAGGACCGAGCGCAGCTCGGTGTTGCCCGCGATGTCGGCGTCGATGCCGCCGAGCTCGCACAGCGTCGTCCAGAACTCCTCGTCCGCACCCAGATGGGTGCGCCCGCCCGCAGCCAGCTCGGGCGGCGGCGAGCTGGAGACGCACAGCCGCAGCGGCTCCACCCCCGCCTCGCGCAGCGCCAGCGCAGTCTCGTAGGCGACCAGCGCGCCCAGGCTGTGGCCGAACAGCACGCAGGGCGTCTCCCACGCCGTCTCCAGCAGCTCGGCGGCGGCGCCGGCGGCCATCGTCCGTACGTCGCCCACGGGCGGCTCACGGAACCTGTCCCCCCGGCCGGGGTACTGGACGGCCAGCAGCCGCACGGCGGGCGGCAGCGCGGGCGCCCACTCCGCGAAGAACCCCGCGGAGCCGCCTGAGTGCGGGAAGCACACCACGCTCAGCCCGGGACGCTCCACCGCGGTCAGCGACCGCAGCCAGCGCTGTTCCCACGTTCGCACCATGACCTCCTCCTCCGTCGCGGCCGTCCCTCCTCTGACCACTGTCGCCGTCGGAGGGGACGAAGCCAGCGTTCGCGAAAGATGTGGGCAAGAGATCGAGCCGCCCGCGGTCGCCGCGGCGACGATGGCGGGGTGACGACGGCAGGGAAAGGAGCGTCCCACGTGAGCCCGTCACTCGATCTGACCGACCCCGCCACCTTCGTCCGGCACGACCCCCACGCGTTCTGGCGCGAGGTGCGCCGGGAGCGTCCGGTGTACTGGCACGAGCCGTCCGGCGGGCGGCCCGGCTTCTGGGTGGTGTCCCGCCACGCCGACGTGCTGGCCTGCTACGACGACTGGAAGCGGCTGAGCTCGGCCCGCGGGACGGTCCTCGACGTGCTGCTGCGCGGCGGCGACTCCGCGGGCGGCAAAATGCTCGCCGTCACCGACCGCCCGCGCCACCGGCACCTGCGCAACCTGATGCTCCAGGCGTTCTCGCCACGGAGGCTGGGCGAGGTCGCCGCGAAGGTGGAGGCGCGGACCGCCCGCCACGTCGCGGCGGTGGCCGAGCTGGGCCGTTTCGACTTTGCCGCCGAGGTGGCCGAGCACATCCCGATGAACACGATCTGCGACCTGCTGTCCATCCCGGAGCAGGACCGCAAGGAACTGCTGCAGTGGAGCAAGTCGGCGCTGTCGTCCGAGCGCCCCGACAGCGCCGAGCTGGACTCCCTGGAGGCCAGGAACGAGATCGTCCTCTACCTGATGGACCTCGCCTTCGAACGCCGCGCCCACCCCGGCGACGACGTGATCAGCATGATCGCCGGCGCTGAGGTGGAGGGCCGCCCGCTCACGCCCGAGGAGATCGCGCTCAATTGCTACAGCCTGCTGCTCGGCGGCGACGAGTCCTCACGGATGTCGGGCATCGCCGCGGTGCTGGCCTTCGCCCGCGACCCCGGCGAGTGGCGGCGGCTGCGCGAGGGCTCGGTCGGCCTGGACACCGCCGTGGAGGAGATCCTGCGGTGGGCCACGCCGGGCATGCACTTCGCCCGCACGGCGCTCACCGACTTCACGCTCGGCGGGCAGCGGGTACGCGCGGGCGACATCGTCACCATGTGGAACACCTCGGCGAACAACGACGAGACGGTCTTCACCGGCCCGCGCGTCCTCGACCTGGGACGCCGGCCGAACAAACACCTCACCTTCGGCCACGGGCCGCATTTCTGCGTGGGCGCGTTTCTCGGCCGGACCGAGCTGCGTGCCCTGCTGGAGTCCCTGGTGGCGTGCGTCGGCGAGATCGAGCTCGACGGCACGCCCGCCCGCATCTACTCGAACTTCCTGTACGGCCACAGCACCCTGCCGGTCCGGTTCCTGCCGCGCGCTCAGGCGTAGCGCGAGCGCAGCTCGGGACCGGCCGCGGGCCCGGCGCGGAAGACGTGGTCGGCGGTGTCCACCCGGCGGCCGGTGTGCCGGTCCACCACGACCGGCTCCACCTCCTGCCCGGTGCGGGCGTCCACCAGGACGAGTCCGCGCCGGCCTGGCTCCAGCTCCCGGTTGCCCCAGGCGGCCAGGACGAGGATGAGCGGGCGCAGCGACCGGCCGAGCTCCGTCGGCCGGTACCCGTCGCCGTGCGGGGCGACGAGGCCCGTCGCCACGGCCGCGTCCAGCCGTTCGCGCAGCGTCGCGGCGGTGACGCCGAGGTTCTCCCGCATCCGCCGCACGTCGTGGACGCCGTTGAGCGTCTCGTGCAGCAGCTCCAGCGTCCGCCAGTCACCGATGCGGTCCACAGCCCGCGCCAGCGGGCAGTCCTCGATGCGTGCGGCCATACCCGCCTCCGGATCGCTGGGCTTCCCGGGGGCGGTGGCCCCCGGGAAGCGCTCGGTCAGTTCGGGTCGGCCGCCATGGCCTCGCGCAGGCTGCGCGGGCGCATGTCCGTCCAGTGCTGCTCGACGTACTCCAGGCAGGACCCCCGGGCGTCCTCGCCGAAGACCACCCGCCAGCCGGCCGGCACCTCGGCGAAGGATGGCCACAGCGAGTGCTGCTCCTCGTCGTTGACCAGGACGTAGAACCGGCCGTCGGCGTCGTCGAACGGGTTCGTGCTCATCATCGGACTCCTTTTCTCCGGTGTTCCAGGATCGAGGCGACGATCTCGCCGCTCCTGACCGCGATGTTCGACAGCAGCGACGAGCTCAGCCCATGGCTGTGCTCGGTGCCGCCCTGCAGGTAGATGCCGCAGTCCAGCTCGGGGCCCGTCACCATCCGGTAGTCGCGCTCGACGCGGTAGCGGCCGGCCTCGTCGCGCAGGCAGTGCCGGTCGAGCTCTCCAAGGACACGGCCCGGGTCCATCGGGTCGTAGCCGGTGGCGAAGACCACCAGGTCGACCTCGAAGTCGTCGTGGTCGTCGGTGAGCAGCGAGTGCACCGAGATCCTGGTGTCGTCGGCGACGCGCTTGACACCGCGTACCCGGGTCATCGGCAGGAACGACAGCCGCCTGGTGCCGCGCAGCTCCTCGTCGTAGGCCCGGCGGTGCAGGCCCTGGATGACCTCGTCGTCCACGACGGAGTAGTTGGTGTTGCCGTGGTAGCGCCAGATGGCCCGCTTGGACGGCTCGGAGCCGTCGAAGTAGACGTCCACCGCGCCCGGGTCGAAGACCCGGTTGGCGAACGGGGTGTCGTCGGCGACGCAGTAGCCGTAGGAGGGCATGACGGCGAGGACGTGCGCGCCCGGCACCTCGTCGTAGAGGAACCTGGCGATCTCCGCCGCGCTCTGCCCGGCGCCGACCACCGCCGCGCGCCTGATCTCGCCGCCGTCCCAGGCGCGGAAGTTGTCCAGGAACTCGGAGCTGTGCCAGACGCGCTGGTCGCGCTCGACGCCCGGCGGCAGCTTCGGCATCAGCCCGGTGGAGATGACGACGTTGCGGGCGAGGATGCGCCACTCGCCGCCCGCGTGGGCGTGCCTGCGCAGCTCCACCTCGACGCAGCCGGCGGCCCGGTGCGGCGGCCGGCGCAGGGCGACCACCTCGGCGTTGTAGACGGGCCGCTGGACGAGCTGCGACTCCGCCCACTCCAGGTATGCGTGGAACTCCTCCCGCGTCGGGAAGAAGTCCTGGTTGTTGACGAACTGCGGCAGCCGCCCGGCCGCGTGCAGGTAGGAGACGAAGCCGAAGCGCGAGCGCGGGTTGCGGAAGGTGGCGAGGTCCTTCAGGAACGAGACCTGCATCTTCGCCGAGGGCACCAGCATGCCGCGGTGCCAGCCGAGCGACGGCTGCCGTTCGAAGAAGACCGAGGACAGTCGCTCGGCCTCCTCCTCCAGCGCGATGGCCAGCGAGAGGTTCGACGGCCCGAACCCGATGCCCACCACGTCGTAGGTGTCGTAGCTGGACGCCACGGTCAGTCCTCCCCGAGTGCGAGATTGACGATCCTGCAGATCTCGGCCGCGTGCTCCGGCCGGTACATCTCCTGGTGGGTGCAGCGGATGTCGTGCTGCCTGAGCTCCCCCTCGACGTGGGGCCGCCACAGCGCGGCGTAGTCCTCGGGGTTCAGCAGCGCGTTGAAGAACAGCGTGGTCCCGCGGTAGACGGGCGAGCGGAACCTCTTCATCATCGCGGTGTGCTCGACCATGAGTGAGGCCGACGTCTCGACGATGAGGTCGTACTCGTCCATGTCGTCGAGGTGGCGCATGTACTTCTCGAAGAACTCCCTGACCTCGCCGGGGTCGGGGTCGTCCGGCGCGTGCCGGGTGAAGTAGCTCGCCGGCGCGCAGTCCAGCAGGCCGAGCAGCGCGACCTCGTGGCCGCGACGTTGCAGCTCGGCGGCGGCGGCGTGCGCGACCGTGCCGCCCAGCGACCAGCCGAGCAGGTGGAACGGCCCCTCCGGCTGGATGGCGAGGAGCTGCACGAGGTAGTCCTCGACCATCTCCTCGATCGAGGCGGGCCGCGGGTGCGAGCGGTCGAAGCCGCGGGCTTGCACGCCGTAGACGGGATGGTCCTCGCGCAGGTGCGCGGCGAAACCCATGTACGGCCAGCACAGCCCGCCGCCGGAGTGGAACCACCACAGCGGCGCCCGCCGCCCGCCGGTCTTGATCGGCAGCACCACGGCGAACGGGTCCTGGCCCTCGGGCGGGTGGGCCGCGTCCAGGTGCGCGGCCAGCTCGGCGACGGTGGGCGCCTGGAAGACCGTCCTGATCGGCACCTCGACACCCAGCTCGGCGCGGATGCGCCAAGTGAGGCGGATGACCCGCAGCGAGTGCCCGCCCATGGCGAAGAAGTCGTCGTCGACGCCGATCCGGTCCAGGCCAAGCACTTCGGCAAAGAGCCTGGCCAGTGCCTCCTCCCGGTGGTCGCGCGGCGCCCGGTAGACGCCGCCCGCGAACTCGGGCTGGGGCAGCGCGGCCCGGTCGAGCTTGCCGTTGCCGGTCAGCGGCAGCCGGTCGAGCACCACGAACGCGCTCGGCATCATGTACTCGGGCAGCCGCGCGGTCACGCGCTCGCGCAGCGCGGCCAGCAGCGCCCCGACGCCGCGGGCGACGGTTGGGGTGTTCACCAGCCGCTCCCGCAGGCCGCTGGGCCGGAAGACGCCGTCCACGCAGGTCTGCGCCGACGGGGTGAGCACCGCCTCGAAGCCGCCGGGGTCCGTCGCCGACCAGGTGCAGTGTACGGTGAGGCTGCGCGCCGCGCCCCACGCGCACAACGCCTCGGGGTCGACGCCGCCCGCCGGCCCCGCCTCGCTGAGCAGGCGGGCGTTCGGCAGCCGGGTCAGCCGCACCGGGCCCTCAGGACGCAGGTCGGCCAGCGCCATGACGTCCTCGCCCCACGTGAGCGAAGGGACGCCGGCCGCGTCCAGGGGCCGTACCGGCTGTTTGTGCAGCACGACCTCGTAGCGGTGCCTGGTCAGCTCGTTGTGGTGGCCGCCGCGTTTGAGCTGGACGTCCACGGCGCCGACGTCGGTGTTGCGCGCGGCCCAGGTCGTGAAGTACTCGGGGTCGAGGACGAGCTCCTTGTCGGCGAGCACGGCCCGTTCGACCGCGGCCCGCACGACGGCCGGGGGATCGTCGGGATGCTGGGCCCGGTGCACGGCGATGTGGAAGGCCCGCAGCGTCGCCAGGTTGCGCACGTCGCCCACGACCACCCGGCCGCCCGAGGCCAGCAGACCCATGGCGAGGTCGAGCACCTGGGCCAGGTAGCCGGCGTCGGGGAAGTACTGCACGACGGAGTTGAGCACGACAGTGTCGAAGTGGCCGACGGGCAGGCCGGCGGCTTCCTCGGCGGGCTGGCAGCGCAGCGTGACGCGCTCGCCCCACGGCTGCCCGGCCACCTGGCCGCGCAGCCGGTCGATGACGGGGGCGGAGAAGTCGGTGCCCCAGTACTCCTCGACGTGCGGCGCCAGCGGGGCCAGCAGCAGGCCGGAGCCGACGCCGAGCTCCAGAACCCGGCGCGGCCGGTGCGCGAGGACGCGCGCCACGGCGGCGTCGCGCCAGGCCGACATCTCCTCCTCGGGGATCGGGCGGCCGGTGTAGGAGCTGTTCCAGCCGGTGAAGTCGGCGCCGAGCGGGCCTGGCCGCACCTCGCCGCCCTCGTACATGGAGTCGTAGACCTGCTGCCACTCGCGGACGTGCTCGGCGGCCTCGTCGCCGGAGGCGAGGGCGGCGCCGGGCACCACGTAGGCGACCAGCCTGCGGTCACCCGGGCGGTCCTCGCGGGCGATGACCGCGGCCTGGGCGACCCCGGCGTCCTCCAGCAGCACCGCCTGGATCTCGGCGGGCTCGATGCGGAACCCCCTGACCTTGAGCTGGTCGTCCACGCGGCCCAGGTACTCCAGCCGGCCGTCCGCGTTCCACCGGACCAGGTCACCTGTGCGGTACATGCGCTCGCCGGGCCGGCCGTGGCGGCAGGCGACGAACCGTTCGGCGGCGAGCCCGGGGCGGCGGACGTAGCCGCGGCCGAGCCCCTCACCCGCGAGGAACAGCTCGCCCGCCACGCCCGGCGGCGCCAGCTCCAGGCTCTCGTCCAGGACGTAGAGCCGCATGCCCCGCATGGGCTCGCCGATGGGCACGCTCTCCGCGCCGTGCGGCAGGGCGCGGACGCGGTGGCGGGCGGCGAAGGTGGTGGTCTCGGTGGGGCCGTAGCCGTTCACCACGGTAAGGCCGGGGCGCAGCACGCGCCGCACGGCCTCGGGCGAGAGCGCCTCGCCGCCGGCCCACACCTCCTCCACGCCAGCGAAGCAGCCGGGGTGCTCCTCCGCCATCACGGCGAACAGGCCGGCCGTCAGCCACAGGCCGGTGACCCCGCCCTGCTCGACGGCCTCGGCCATGGCCGCCAGGTAGAGCTTGCCCGGCGGGGCCAGCACGAGCGTGCCGCCGGAGGTCAGCGGCGTCCATAGCTCGTAGGTCGAGGCGTCGAAGGTGTGCGGGGAGTGCACCAGCACGCGCCGGTGCGCCCGCCCCCAGCAGTCGTCGAGCGCGAGGTCCGCGACGTTGCGGTGGGTGATCTCCACGCCCTTGGGCCGCCCGGTGGAGCCCGAGGTGTACATGACGTAGGCGGCGTTGTCCGGGCGCACCCGCGCCGCGGGCGGCGGCCCGTCCGGCAGCCCGGCCTGGTCGCTCGCGGCCCACTCCTGGTCCAGTACGGCCACCGGCTCGGCGTCGCGCAGCATGTAGGCGACGCGCTCCGGCGGGAAGTCCGGGTCGATCGGCACGTACGCCGCCCCGCTCTTCACCACGCCCAGGATGGCCGCGACCAGCAGCGGCGAGCGTTCGAGCAGCAGGGCGACCCGCCGCTCAGGGCGCGCGCCGCGGCCGATCAGGTGCCGGGCGATGCGGTCGGACCAGCGGTCGAGCTCGGCGTAGGTCCACTCGTCCCCGCCGCCGGTCATGGCCGTGGCGTGCGGGGTGCGGCGCACCTGGGCGGCGAACAGCTCGGGCAGGGTCCGGAGGGTGTCCCGTGCGGCGCCCGCCCGCTCCAGCAGCTCCTCGCGCTCGCCCGGCAGGAGCAAGTCGCCGCCGCCGATGGTGTCGCCCGCGTGGGTGACGAGGTGGCTCACGAGGCGGGCGAAGCGGGCGGCGACGGTCTCGGCGGTGCCGCGGTCGAACAGGTCCGTCGCGTACTCCAGCGTGCCCGCGCCGTCGGGCGCGAGGTTGAAGAACAGGTCGAACTTGGCCCTGCGCGTGGGCACGGGTTCCAGCCTGACGTGCAGGCCCGGCATCGCGCTCGCACTCGGGGCGTTGTTCTGCCAGGCGAACATGACCTGGAACAGCGGGTGGTAGGCGGTGGAACGCTCGGGGTTCAGGAGCTCCACCAGGTCCTCGAAGGGCACGTCCTGGTTGTCGTAGGCGGCCAGCGCCTTTCCCTTGACGCGGCCGAGCAGCTCGTGGAACGACGGCCGCCCGGACAGGTCCACCCGCAGCACCCAGGTGTTGACGAAGAAGCCCACCAGGTCGGCCAGCGCCTCGTCGGTGCGGCCGGCGATCGGCGAGCCGATCGTCACGTCGTCGCCGGCGCCGAGCCGCCACAGCAGCACCGCGAGCGCGGACTGCAGCACCATCGGGACGGTCACGCCCTGCTCCCTGGCCAGCTCCTCGACCCGGGCCAGCACGGCGGGATCCAGCCGGACGCCGACCGCGTCGCCGCCGTTGCCGGCCACGGCCGGGCGGGGGCGGTCGGTGGGGAGCTGGACGGGCTGCGGCACACCGTCCAGCTCCCCGCGCCAGTAGCGGGTCTGCGCCGCGACCAGGCTGTCCGGGTCGTTCTCGTCGCCCAGCAGCTCGCGCTGCCACAGCGTGTAGTCCGCGTACTGGACGGGCAGCCCGGCCCAGCTCGGGGCCGCGCCCGCGCGCCGGGCGGCGTAGGCGGCGGACAGGTCGCGGGCGAGCGGGGCGGAGGAGCCGCCGTCCCCGGCGATGTGGTGGACCAGTAGGACGAGCACGTGCTCGCGCGGCGACACCCGGAGGACGCTCGCCCGGACGGGGATCTCCTCCGCTAGGTCGAACTCGCGCTCCACGGCGCGGGCGACCGCCGGCTCCAGCTCGTCGGGGGTGGTGACGGGCAGGTCGAGCGCGATCTCCCCGGGCGGGACGACATGCTGGTACGGCATGCCCTCGGTGTCCTCGGGGAAGATCGTGCGCAGGCTCTCGTGCCTGGTCACCACGTCCAGCAGCGCGGCGCGCAGCGCCGGCACGTCGAGCTCGCCGGTCAGGCGCAGCACGATGGGCAGGTTGTACGTCGGCGACGGCCCCTCGAAGCGGTGGATGAACCACAGCCGGCGCTGCGCGAACGACAGCGGCAACCTGGCCGGCCGCGGCATCGGGGCGAGCCGGGGACGCACCCGCTGCCCCCCGCCGAGTCGGTCGGCCAGCCCGGCGGGCGTGGGCGTCTCGAACAGGGCCCGGATCGGCAGCTCGGCGCCGAGGACGGTGCGGATCCGGCTCACCAGGCGGGTGGCCAGCAAGGAGTGGCCGCCCAGGTCGAAGAAGCCGTCGTCGGCGCCGACCCGGTCCACGCCGAGCACCTCGGCGAACAGCCCGCAGAGCTTCTCCTCGCGCGGGGTGCGCGGGGCGCGGCCGGTGCCGGAGCCGGACCGGCCGGGCGCGGGCAGCGCTCTGCGGTCGATCTTGCCGTTGGCGGTCAGCGGCATCCGGCCGATCGCGACCACGGTGGCGGGCACCATGTACTCCGGCAGCCGCTCCCGTGCGTGCGCGCGGAGCAGCGCGCCGAGGGTGCCGATCTCGCGGGCGGCGGTGGGCTGGCTCGTCCACGCCCGGCCGTCGCCGGCGACCGGGACGAAGGCGCCGGAGCAGACCTGGTCCTCGGGCACGTCGCCGGGCAGCAGGATCGCGTCGAAGCACTCGGGCCCCGCCGGCGACCAGGTGACCAGGGCGGTCTTGCCCCGTTCGCGCGCCCAGGCGGCCAGCTCGTGCGGGTCCAGCGCGGGGCCGGCGGGCGGCGGGCCCGCGAGGACGGACAGCGCGCGGGCCGTCGCGGCCTCCCCGGCGAGGCGGGCGTTGGGGATGCCAGTGACGCGCACCGGCCCGGCCTCCGGGACGTCGTCCAGCGCGGTCCACGGGACCGTCTCCAGGTCGTCGAGCCGCGTCGGCCGCACGGGCTGCTTGTGCAGCACGACCTCGTAGCGGTGCCTGGTCAGCTCGTTGTGCCGGCCGCCCGGCTTGAGCCGCACGTCGAGCGCTCCGGCCGCGTTCGTCCCGGCCCAGGCGGCGAACCACTCAGGGTCCACCACCAGCTCCCGTTCGACCAGCAGCGCCTGCTCCACCAGGGCGCGCACGGCGGGGGCCGGCGCCTCGGGCTGCCGTCCCCGCTGCACGGCCGCCTGGAGCAGCGGCAGGGTCGCGGCCCGCCGGATGTCGCCGAGCACGATCCGGCCGCCGGGGGCCAGCAGCCGCCAGGCCAGGCGCAGCACCCGGTCCAGGTAGCCCGTGCCGGGGAAGTACTGGGCGACGGAGTTGAGCACGACGGTGTCGAAGTGCCCTTCCGGCAGGCCGCCGACGTCGTCGGCCAGCCGGCACAGCAGCCGGACGTTCTGGCCCACCTCGGGCCGCAGCCGCTCAATCACCGACGGGGAGAAGTCCGTCGCCCAGTACTCCTCCGTGTGCGGCGCGATCCTGGACAGCAGCAGGCCGTTGCCCGCGCCGATCTCCAGCACCCGCCGCGGCGACCACCGCGTGACGCCCGCCACGGCCGCGTCCCGCCATTCCCGCATGTCCTCGACGGGGATCGGCTCGCCCGTATAGCTGGACGTCCAGACCGAGAAGTCGTCGGCCCACTCCTCCGCGGCGGAGTCCGCGTACGCCTGGTCGTAGACGTGCTGCCACTCCTCGACCTGGGCGGCGGCCCCCTCGTCGCTGCCGGCGACGGCGGGGACCACGTAGGCGACCAGACGCCGGTCATCGGCCTCGCCTTCCTTGGCGACCACGACGGCCTGCTCGACGAGGGGGTGCGCGGTGAGGATCGTCTCGATCTCGCCGGGTTCGATGCGGTGGCCGCGGATCTTGACCTGGTTGTCCA
>NZ_BAAATE010000059.1:0-30503 GCF_039533245.1 Nonomuraea recticatena
GGTGGATAGTTCTTCATCCCCAACGGGACACTCTCCCGATCTCCCCGAACCAGCAAGGTCCAGGGTCTCAGGTGTCCAGTCCTCGGGTGGAACGCCCCGGCTCCTCCTGGATCAACCAGGTCGAGCGCTGGTTCGGCTACCTGACCGAGCAATTGATCCGCCGCGGTGTCCACAAGAGCGTCCAGGCGTTGGAGAAGGACATCCGCGCCTGGATGGGCCAGTGGAACGACGATCCCAAGCCGTTCATCTGGACCAAAACCGCCGAAGAGATCCTCGAATCCCTCGCTAAATATTGCCGACGAATTTCAGGCGCATGACACTAGGAAGACAAAGCCCAAGCTGCCTGGACACAGGTGACAGCGTGGACAGCTAAGCGATTGACCAGCTCATGCTGCCTAGGCAGCGTACCTAACTGCTGACAGCCGTTGACTAGCGTTGACGCTCTGGACGTCTGTCACCCGCGTCACCGGGCGTCAACCCTGTTCCCCGCCGCTCAAATCCACGTCTCAGATAGACGGCGGCCGCCTACGTCAACGATGTCATCCCTGTCAGCGTCAAGACGCCCCATTCCCGAGCCAGAAAGTACGTCAGGCGGGATATCTGCGGTACGGATGATCTGCTGTGGGCCGATGAAGCGGGAGGTAACAAGAACACCGGCATCATGGGCACGGTGAAGCGCTCCGGCTTCGTTGGAGGCTCGTTCCCTTGAGAGGATCGAGTCATGGCAGCCAAGTCCCCCTACCCGGCCGAGCTGCGTAAGCGCGCGGTGCGGATGGTCGCCGAGGTCCGCCCGGACTACCCGACCGAGTGGGCCGCGATCAACGCGGTCGCCGCCAAGCTCGGCATCGGCACCGCCGAGACGCTGCGCAAGTGGGTCCGCCAAGCCCAGATCGACGAAGGCACACGTCCGGGCGCCACCACCGATGAATCGGCCGAGTTGAAGCGGCTGCGGCGGGAGAACGCCGAGCTGCGCCGGGCCAACGAGATCCTGAAGGCCGCCTCGGCTTTCTTCGCGGCCGAGCTCGACCGGCCACACATGCACTCGTGACCTTCATCGACGAACACCGCGAGCTGTTCGGTGTCGAGCCGATCTGCCACGTGCTGACCGAGTACGGCCTTGCCATCTCGCCCAGCACCTACTACGCCGCCAAGAACAGGCCGCCATCGGCCCGAGCGATCCGCGACGCCGAGCTGGACGACCACATCCGGCGCATCCACACCACCAACTACGGCGTCTACGGCGCTCGGAAGGTCTGGCGGCAGCTGCCGCGCGAGGGCCACCAGGTCGCGCGGTGCACGGTCGAGCGGCGGATGCGTGCCCTGGGCCTGCAAGGAGCCCGCCGCGGCAAGAAGATCCGCACCACTGTGGTCGATCCCGGCCATCAGAGGCCAGCCGATTTGGTCAGGCGGGACTTCACCGCACCCCGGCCGAACACGGTCTGGGTCGCCGACTTCACCTACGTTCACGCCTGGTGCGGCATCGTCTACGTCGCTTTCGTCGTGGATGTGTATTCCCGGGCGATCGTCGGCTGGGCGGCCTCGGTGTCCAAGCGCGCCGGCCTGGTGCTGGACGCCCTGGACATGGCGTTGTGGCGGCGCGAGCGCGCCGGACGCCCCGCCGGGCCGGGTCTGGTTCATCATTCGGACGCCGGCAGCCAGTACACCTGTTTCCGCTTCACCGCCCACCTGATGACCGCGGGCATCGACGCCTCCATCGGCACGGTCGGGGACGCGCTGGACAACGCGCTGATGGAATCGCAGATCGGCCTCTACAAGACCGAGCTGATCAAATCCCGCGGGCCCTGGCGCAGCCTGGCCGAAGTGGAACTGGCCACCGCCGAATGGGTCGAGTGGTTCAACACGACCCGCCTGCACACCTCGATCGGCAACATCCCGCCGCAGGAGTACGAAGCCCTCTACTACGCTCAACACCAGCCCAACGAGACCGTTGGAATCAACCCCTGAGCTCTCCATCAAAGCCGGGGCGGTTCACGGTGAAGCGCATGACTCGCCGACATCTTCGAGCAGCCAAGGGGTCGCACACAGCTTTCCGGTGCGATGCCGCAGATATAGAGATTCGTCCAACCATGGCGCCGGACAAGATCTGTCCCCTCAGCATTGAACAGGCTATGAGCTCTTTCCATCCTGACGGCGCAGGTCGCGATGGGTTTGCGCGCAGAAGTGGCGGATGAGAGGAGGCTCCCGGTAAGACAGCAGTCGACCAAGACCCGATGCCCCAACCGGGAGCCTCGTTGCTGTCTTATCGTGCCTCGATTCCGCTGTCCAACCACGCCCTGGTCCGCCTGGCCGAGCTCATCCGGACGCGGCGTATCGAACGCCGCTGCCGATGGCGGCGGTTAGACCCGACCCGGCAAGCGCTCCTGGTTCTGGCCCACCTGCGCAACGGCGATACCTACGCCCGTCTGGCCGCCGGCTTCCCCATCGGCACCATCACGGCCTGGCGCTACATCCGTGAAAGCGTCGACCTTCTGGCCACTCTGGCCGACGACGTGCACGCCGCCGTGAAGCGCGCATCCCAACTGGCCTACACCATCGTGGACGGCACGCTCATTCCTATCGATCGCGTCGCCGACGAGCGGCCGTACTACAGCGGGAAACACAAACAGCACGGGATGAACGTCCAACTGCTGGCCGATCCTGTGGGACGGCTGGTGTGGGCCTCACCTGCTCTGCCGGGCGCCACGACGTGACCGCGGCCCGGACGGTTGGCCTGATCGACGCCCTGGCCAGCGTCGGCGTGAAGACTTTCGCGGATAAGGGCTACCAGGGCGCAGGCGGCACGATCCGCACGCCGTTCAAACGGCACCGCCATCGACCCTGGCTGTCACGCGCCCAGACATCGCGGACCACTCCGCGGCGTGCGCCGAGGGACTCGGAACCATTCCGCAAACCCCCGAAACCTCCTGCCCCACCTGGGGAAATGCGTCCAAGAGCATTCCGCGTATGTTCCACGTCCACTGGCATACGGCTGCATCTGACTACCCGCGGCTGCATGAGCTGTGCCAGCCGCACACATAGCGTCGGTTCCTCCTGTGCTGGGGTGGCTTCGGTGTCGGGCCGTGACGGAACCTGTCGGCACGTTCTGGGACGGACGAGCACGGACGGAGCACGGGCCGCCCCGCGATGCCGTTGCCCAGGGCCGCCGCTGGGTATCGGAGGCAGGCCAACTGCGCTGGTGGCGTCTGCGTGATTCGGGTGTAACGACAGGGGGCAACGGCGCCTACCGTGTGGTCCGGCAACAGGGCCCATCCCAGCGTTCGTAGAAGAACACTTGAAGGCCAGTGTCGATGCGCAGTCGGGCGTGCTGGGCCATCTCGGCGCCTTGGTCCCAGGTCAGCGACTGGCGCAGCTCCTCGGAAAGCGTAGTGATTGCTGAGGCGATCGCGTTCCGGACGGCCTCGGCGCCATGCCTGGCCAATGCAGGACCATTCTTAACCCCTTCTACCGCTCGCGCGAGATCGGCAAGGCCCGCAAGGTATCCGCCTGCCCAACGGCGAACTCCGCAGCGACCTTGACACCTGGCTCGAACCGATCATTTGTGGGGTGCCAGGGTAGGTCCTTAGCCGCAGCCAGCCGGAGGAGTCTGGGTGCGCGATGTGTTCCGTTACGATGCGACTCAGGTGCTGAGTGTTTCCCTTCGAGGGCGTCAGCCACTATCTGAGAGCGAGACGCGACATGAGTAGTGCTCGCAAGAACGACGATCAACACGCCATGGGGCCCGGCCAGAGGAACGAGGCCGATGAACGGGCCGAGCATGCGGCCAACGCGCAGTGGCTCAAGGACAACCCGGCCGCGATGCCGCAGGTGAGCGCGGGCCGATGGGCCGTGTACGACCGCGCCGGTCATCTGTGCGGTCACCTCGTCGGCAACGGCCCGACCCGCGATACTCGTTTCAAGGCGATCGTCGCCGCCAGCGAGGGGATGCCGGCCGATGGTGTGCCGGATGGCTACGGCATCACCCTGCACGATGCGGGGGCGCACCTCCTCGACGCCGTCATACGCGGCGAGAGCCTCTAGCGTGGTGGACGTATGGCCTCGATGAGGGTGGTGACCGGCGCACGGGCGAATCCGGTGCGGGTGTCGCTCGCCCCGTAGGGCAGCCATACGGCATCGGCGTGTAGCAGGGCTTCACAGGAGTACACGACATGGGGGACGTAGCCTTCGCGTTCGGTGCCGCTGGCGGTGAGGAGCGTGTCGGCGAGTTCGGCGATGACGCGGTACGGCTGGTGGGAGTAGAGCAGCAGGGCGCCCATGGCGTAGTCGCGCGTGGGGCCGACGCCATGGGTCAGGACAAGCCAGCCGAATCCGGTCTCGATGGGTGATCCTGTGGATGCCGAGAACTGGTCACCTGCTCTGACCTGGCATGCGTCCCTCGGACAGCGGCGGTATACGAGGTGCTGTCAATTCCCGTCCGGCATGTTGATCGTCGTGGCCTTCCGTCCGATCTATCTGATCTTCGCTCGGCTGTGTGCCTGGCTCGTTCTGCTCGGCAGATCTGCTGCAGCTAAGGATGTCGAGATCTTGGTGCTAGGCCACCAGGTGGCTGTCCTTGAGCGGCAGGTGAAGCGGCCTGGGCGGACCGGGCGATCCCGTAGGCGCCGCACCTGTACGCCCCTCCCCGTAGAGAGGGAGCCGCATCCCTCCTGCGGGGGAGTACACCAGGCCGTGGCGCAGAAATGCTTGCTGCCATGAGCACCGCTCCCGCAGCCCACCCACCGGTATTGTCCGCACGCCCGAGCCGGCTCACGATCTGGGCCGGCCGAACCATGATCCTGATCGCCGTGGCACACACCGCTGTGTTCGCCCGCCTCGCCCCCTGGTCCAGCTGGCTCGCCGGGGACCTCCGCAACCGCACCGCGGACAGCGACTCGATGGCGACGTTCTGGGCGCTGCCCGGCGGGTTCGTCGTGGTGCTGGCGCTGCTCGGGCTCCTGCTGGGGCGGGCCGGGCGGCAGGGACAGCACGTTCCCGGGTATGTCGGCTGGGTGTTCCTCGCCTGGGGAGCGCTGGGCGTCAGCCTGATCGGACCGAGCGGATTCCTTACCACAGCCATCCCTGCCGGGCTGCTCATCGCGGCGAACCTCACCGCCAGACGAGACCCTCGCAGCCGGACCTGAGCAGGCCCCGCCGCTCGAGGTTGGCGGCCGAGGCCCACCCGACGGCGACCGGATCACCGGTCGCGCATGGCCAGGGACACAGTCACGGTCCTGAGCGCGATGTGTACGGAGTCCTCAGGGTCACGGCGGTGATCCTCGCAGGCGGTGCTGCTCACGTACGAGGGCTGGGGGCACCGTATCTACGGCAAGGACAAGTGCCAGACGGACATTTTCGACGAATACTTGATCTCGCTGAAGGTGCCGCCGCACGGCACGCGCTGCGCCGTGGGCACGGCTGAGGAGAGCGTGCTCAGGCAGCAGACACGGTCCCAGACGTGGCCGACCGGCTCGAACCACTGGGCGGCCGGCCCGGTCGCGGCCCGGCCCCTCTCCTGACTCCAGAGGCGGACCTCCGCCCGGGCGGTTCATCCGGGTGAGATTCGTGCGGCCATCGAGTGGGTGTCGTTGAACCACGGCGAGTCCGGTGGTTCAACGACACCCTGGGACGAGGGTGTCGGTCACTACAACGGCCACCCGATCAAGACGCACAGGTGGTGGCGCCGATGGAAGGCCGGATCGAACGCCGCAAGATGCTCGGCGGCGCGATCAACGAGTACCGCCGAGCCGCATAAGCCGGGCGGAGAAACACCAGCTCAGACCGTACATGCGAGTTGTGAAGCAGTACAGGCCTGCTCGCCGTGATCTACGCGGTCATCGAGAGGAGCGTCCCCTCGGCCGTCGTCGGCGCGCTGCTGCTGGCCGCGTTCTGGGTGATCGAACTGCGATCGCCTGCGCCGCTCGCCCCGGTGTTCATCCTCAGGCGGCACACGGTGAAGTGGGGCAACTACGCCGGGTTCGTGGTCTTCGCCATGGAGACCTCCATGATCTTCCTGATGACGCTCTACCTGCAGAAGACGCTGGGCTTCTCCGCGCTGGCCACCGGCCTGATCTTCGGCGTCCCCGGTCTGGCGGACGTGGCCGCGGGGGTGCTCGCCGGCCGGTTCATCGGGCGCTCCGGCAGTCGCAGGCTCCTGACCGCGGGCCTGGCCGTGCAGGGCCTGGCGACGCTTCCCCTGGTGTTCCTCGGCACTGACCGCACGGCGCTCGCCATCCTCGTCCCCGCGCTGTTCATCGGCTTCTTCGGGCACGTCACCTCCATCGTGGCGTACACGGTGACCGCGACCTCGGGCCTGCCGAACGAGGAACAGGGCCTGGCCACAGGCCCGGCCTCGATGACCCAGCAAGTGGCCATCACGGTCGGCATCCCGATCCTGACCGCCGTCGCCGCGACGCAGAGCGTGGAACTGACCGGCATCCGCCTCGCACTAACCGTGAACGTGGTCGTGACGCTCCTCAGCGTGGCCTTCATCTGGTTCGGCCTCCGACCACGCGTCGGGACGGCAACCGCCCCGGCATGGAAGGAACCCGAGAAGGACCTGGCCACGTCGTCGGACTGAGCTCACGGTATCGACAGCGGACGCCGATCCTCCCGCTGGTTCGTCCCCGAGCAGGACTGCCAGTCGAGTGCATCGCTTCACAGGCGCGCTCTTCGCCCTGGTCGCCCTGATGGCGGAGCGATGGGATTCGTCGGGCTGATGTTGCCGCACCAGCATCGGTGCGATCGCCGCGTAGAGGGGAGATCATCCACTGCATTGATCCACTGCCTTGCCCGGCCGATGCCTACTCAACACGAGTCGCATTCCTGGACGATCTGTAGGACTCGTGGAAGACGTTGCGTTCCTGGGCCCGACGACCGGGGTGGCGTCGTTCCTCTGCCGGATAGCCGACGGACATGAGCAGCGCGATTGCCAGGTCGTCGCGATCGCCGATGCCGATCGCCTCCTTCACCTTGGTCTCGTCCCAGCCATTCATCGGCGAGGTGGCAAGTCCCATCTCCGTGGCGGCGAGCATCACGTAACTGGCCGCGATCATCGCGTCCTTGACCGCGTACTCCCGCAGCAGGCCACGCTCCTCGAGATCTGTCTGGAACGCCTGCGACGCTGCGGAGAACATCGTGACGAACTCCTCGTTCCACGCTCCACTGCGGCGGGCCTGGTCGTAAACGTCGCTGTGGTCGTCGCGCCAGGACAGTGGCTCGGCCACGAAGACCAGCATGAGCGGCGCTTCCTGTGGCTGGGGCTGACCGCCGGTGGCCCAGGCCAGAGCCTCACGACCTTCGTCGCTGGCGACGGCGACGATGGACCGGTCCTGGAGGTTCCAACTGGTGGGTGCCTCGATGGCGAGAGCGAGGAGTGTGTCGAGGGTGGCCGCGGGGATCGGATCGGGGCGGTAGTGGCGGACGGTGCGGCGGGTGCGAATGGCTTTGGCGACAGACATGGTGTGAGACGTCATGCCACTCACTATTGGAGAGTGGCTCTCCATATGGAAGAGGGTACTAATTTGTGCGTTACTCTCCCTTCATGGAGACCTTCGTGGAGTCCTCCGGGCTGCCGGCCGACGCCTTCTCGGCGAAGTGCCCGACCCGCCAGGTGCTTGACCACATCGCAGGCAAGTGGACGGTCCTCGTCGTGGACGCCCTCCTCGAGGGCACTATGCGCTACACCGACCTGAGCCGCCGCATCGAGGGCGTCTCACAGAAGATGCTCACCCAGACCCTGCGCAGTCTCGAAGCCGACGGGTTCGTCACCCGCACCGTCCACCCCACCATCCCGCCCCGGGTCGACTACGACCTCACTTCCCTTGGCCGCAGCCTCGCCGAGCCCATCACCGCGCTCCGGCAGTGGACGGAAACCCACATCAACGAGATCGAACAAGCCCGAAGCCGACACAACCCCTGACCTAAGGCGTGTACAGACTGCGGATCTTTAGATGGGTTGAAGGCTTCGGATCCACATCATGGCTCCGCATAGATGGAGACTGGCGAGGTAGCTGTCCCAATCCACGCCGAACCCGCAGGCCCTCCCTCATTTCAACCACATCGGGCTCGTGTCCTAGGGGCACTCAACCTCTGTGGTCATTACACCTAGCTAATCACCCGGCACGGCATGTGAACCATTGCGGATCCAGAGCTTTGGTCAACATCAGACTGTGGGTTCGAGTACGGCTTGGATGTCGAGCTGGACGGTGACCTTGTCGCCGACGACGACCTTCTGGCCTTCTCCAGGAGCGCCTACGCCGAAGTCAGACCGGCGGATCGTCGTCGTTGCCGAAATCCCGATCCGCTGCTCGCCCTGCAGCCCGGTCTCATCGAGGCCGAGGAACTCGACTTCCATGGCGACGTCGCGCGTGATGCCGCGGATCGTTAGCTTTCCGCAGAGCTCGAGCTGTCCGTCGTTCACGGTCAGCCCGGTACCTTCAAAGATCATATCGGGATACCGGTCGATGTCGAAGAAGTTGGCGGACCGGAGGTCGTCGTCACGCATCCGGACTCCGGTGTTCACCGAGTTCATTGCGATCGTGGCGGTCGCGGAGCAGTCGCTTGGCCGTTCGGCGGTCGTCACGAAGCCGGTGAACTCCTCGAAGGTTCCGCGTACCTTGCCCATCAGATGGCGAACCGAGAACCCGATGGCGCTGTGCGCCGGATCGATGATCCAGGTCCCCGCGGGGACCTCATCAAGAGCGTCTATCTCCAGCAGTGTGGCAGCCATGGCTGTTCTCCTCTTCAATGGACTATGCGGTATCGCAGGTGTGTGGCGTCGCGACCCTGGAGCCGACGGACCGGCTCCAGCTCGATGTGACCGAGTCCCGTCGCCTCGAACAGCCGGCGGCCACCACCCAGCAGCACAGGGACAATGTGCAGCTCGAGTTCGTCGAGCTGACCGGCTGCCAGCAACGCCTGCGCGGCACCTGCGCCATGCACCAGCACCGCACGGTCTCGCGCTGCTTGTCGGGCCTCGGCGGCGCACACGTTGACGTCGGTGTAGAACTTCGCGCTGCCAGGTGGCACATCACCTTCGTCGACGTGGTGGGTCAGCACGTGGATCGGCACGCCGTCGTGATGGTCGCCTTGCCACCTATCCGCCAGCTCGAACGTGCGGCGTCCCGAGATCACGGCGCCGGTGGCCATGGCCTCGCGGTATACCTGCCCGTCGATCCCGGCGGACATCCGATCGTCAAGCCAGTTGAACAGCCGCCCACCGTCGCGTCCGAGTTCCTGGCCCTTACGGTCGTCCGGTCCGGCGATGAAGCCGTCGACGGACATGGCCATGTACAGCCGGAGCGGCGCCTCACCCATCGGATTCACCCCTCTCCTCCGGCCAATCGGCTGCGGTCATGCCATCGGCGTGGCCGGGAGGCCACTGGACGAGTTCGATCCGGCGGCCGTCCGGGTCGGCGATAAACGTCGTCTCCAGCCCGTCCTCACTTTTCTGGCCCGGGTCGACCGGCTCGATCCCATGTGAGGCAAGGGCATCCAGCGTGTCCGCCATCGACTCGACCTTCACCACGAGGTGGCTCACATCGGTACCGCGTTCGACCGGTTTCGCGTCGTGAACGAGTTCGACGGTGACGAACTCATCGCCGGGCAACTTGAGCATGGTGAGATGCCCGATTGGCGTGTCGGGCACGCTCCCGACGACCCCGTAGCCGATGGCTTTGTAGAACGCCAGCGAACGCTCGAGGTCGGTCACCCGCAGCCCGATGTGCAATGTCCTCATCATGGCTCCTCCATTTCGTAGGACCAGCGTCCCGTGACCACAGGTTTCGCGGGTATCCCAGATTTCTGGGGGCCCGGCTACGCTGGACCATGGTCTACGCCCAGTCGGTGCGCGAACGGGTCCGCGACGACCTCGTGCGGCTGGTTCACCGCGGGATGTCAGTGCAGTCCTACTGGCGCGCGGTGAGCGATGCCCTGGATGGTGCGGTGCCGTCGGAGGGTTCCTGCCTGATGACCATGGACCCGGCCACCATGCTGCCGACCGCGGAGTTCGTCGAGAACGGGCTGCCCGCGGATTCGATCAGTCGGCTCGTCGACATCGAGTTGCGCGAACCGGACTACACCAAGTGGGTCGACATGGCGCGCGCAGGCACGACGGCGGCGAGCCTGAGCGACGCTACCGCAGGCGAGCTCGACCTCAGCCGCCGTCAGCGAGAGGTCCGACGCCCGGGGGGCTACTCCGACGAGCTTCGGGTCGTCCTCTCCAGCAGCACCGGTACGTGGGGCGCGCTAACCGTGTTCCGCGAGACGGACAGCCCGTACTTCTCGTTGTCCGAGGTTCGGTTCCTTTCATCGCTTACCGGGTTGATCTCGGACGGACTGCGCCGGGCGCTCCTGCTGGATGACGCATGTGCCGACCGCGCAGACACCGGAATGCTCGTGCTGGATCCCGACGACGGTGTCAGCCTTGCCAATCGGGAGGCCGAGCAGTGGATAGACGAACTCGGAATCGGCGAACGAGCCGGCACCAGGCTGCCGCTCGTGATCCGCTCCGTCGCCGGCCAGGCGCGCGCTATCGCCGGCAGGGCGGAAGGGATCGCCGACGTCAGGCTGGCTCGGGCGCGCGTTCGAACCCAGACGGGCCGTTGGGTGATCGTCCGCGCGTCCCTGTTGGGCGAGGGCCTTCTGGCGCCGGTCGCGGTGCTGCTCGAGGCGGCCCGTCCGGCCGAGATGGCACCCTTGCTGGCCGACATGTACGGGCTGACCCAGCGAGAGAGGCAGGTCACCGAACTCGTCGCGCAGGGCCTACCGACCAGCCAGATCGCCAACCGGCTTCACCTGGCGACTTACACCGTTCAGGACCATTTGAAGTCGATCTTCGCCAAGTCCGGCACCGGCTCCCGGGGTGACTTGGTCGCCCGCCTGTTCTTCGACCAGCGCGCCACGTCCCTGACCGCTCTGTCGGCTGTACCGCTTCATAACTCATCGCAGGGTGCTTGATCTGTGACTTTGACCTGCGGAGGTGGTGCGGGCAAGATCGCGGCTTGTGTCGATTCGTCTGCTGTATCTGGTCGTAGTTCGGATCTTCGGCTGGCTGGGTGTTGCTGGGGCGTAGTCAGTCGTCCAAGGACGTCGAGATCATGACGCTCCGGCATGAGGGGGCCGTGTTGAAGCGCCAAGTGCCGATCGGGCGCTCCTGTCGGCGTTAGCCCGCTTCATACCGACGGGGACTGCGAACTCATCGCCTTTCCACCCGGGGCATGTCGGGTACGGAATAGCCCTTCTCTGCGAAGGTCTTGACGCCGGCGCCGGTCAGGGCATCGATCAGACCGACCGTCCGAGAGGCGGCCATGGCAGGGACGGCGCCCGGCAGCGCAGGCGAGGCCCACACCAGCCGGCCCACGGGATCAGCCAGCAGTTGCACGTTCATCCCATGCTGCTTGTGTTTCCCGCTGTAGTACGGCCTGTACCGCGTCAAAACGCAGTCGCGACGCCTCTGAGCTGTGGTTTGACGGGGTCTGCCCCCGAGGACAAGATCACGCCTTGTGTCTGTTCGTCTGCTCTACCTCATTACGGTCCGGGTGTTCGGCTGGCTGATGTTGCTGGGTCGCAGCCAAGCGTCGAAGAACGTGGAGATCCTGGTCCTGCGTCACGAGGTGGCAGTGCTGCGGCGTCAGAACGGACGCCCGAAGCCGGACTGGGCCGACCGGGCCATTCTCGCAGCGTTGGCCCGTTCTTTGCCGGCGATATTACGCGCTCATCGGCTTGTCACCCCGGCGACGTTGCTGACTTGGCACCGGCGTCTGCTGCGAGGGGCCTGGACCTATCCGCCTCGCGGCGGACGGCCAAGGAGGGGCAGGGAGGTCCGGGACTTGATCATTCGCCTGGCGCGCGAGAACCCTGCGTGGGGCTACCGCCGCGTGCAGGGGAAACTGGTGCGGCTCGGCTATCAGGTCAGCGAGGCGACTGTGCGGCGCGTTCTGCGCTCCCGCCGCTTCGGTCCGGCACCTCGAAATTTCGCCACCTCGTGGCGCGCCTTCCTGCGATCGCAGGCCAAGGGGCTTTTGGCGTGCGACTTCTTCCATGTTGACACGGTCTTTCTGAAGCGCCTCTCTGTGTTGTTCGTGATGGAAGTCCACACGCGGCGCGTCCACATCTTGGGTGTGACCTCCCACCCGGCCGGCGCGTGGACCGCTCAGCAGGCCCGCAATCTCTTGATAAACCTCGGCGAGCGAGCGGCGTCGTTCCGCTTCCTCATCCGCGATCGAGACGCCAAGTTCACCGCCGCCTTCGATGAGATCTTCGCCTCCGTGGGTGTCACGGTGCTGAAGACGCCGCCGCGGACACCTCGGGCGAATTGCTATGCCGAGCGGTGGATCCGTACCGTACGCGCCGAGGTCACCGACCGCATGCTGATCTACGGGGAACGTCACCTGCGCGCGGTACTGGACGAGTACATCGATCACTACAACGGCCACCGACCCCACCAGGCGCGCGGGCAACGACCACCCGATCAAGACGAGCAGACTCAGCCGATGCGATCTTGTGACAGGAATACGGCACAACGGGAGCAGCCGCTCATGATCATGTCTGTGTGACGAGAACAAGATCGGGAGCGGCTGCCGGGCTCATCGTAGAGGCCGCCCGGGTGCAGCGGAACCTCAAGGAGCTGATGGGCGCGCTGGCTTCCATGTTCGCCAGGGTCGAGCCGCGGCTGCAGGCCGCCAAGTACATCCGTGCCGTCATGTCCGACCTGCCCAAACGCAACGGCTGGACGATCGCCGAGCAGGCCGGCGACCCAGCCCTGATGCCACCCAGCGGCTGTTGAACCGCGCCAGCTGGGACACCCTGGGCGCGATGAGCGCCATCCGCCGCTTCGCCGTCACCCGCCTGGACGCCGCTGCCCGGCCGGGCGGCCTGAGCGTGGGCGCCTTGGATGAGTCCGGGCAGGAGAAAAAGGGCACAGCCACGGCCGGCGTCAAGCGTCAGCACCTGGGCTGCGCGGGCGGCATCGACAACGGCATCAACCTCGTCCACCTGGCCTACATCCGGGCCGGCGCCGGGCACACGCTGATCGGCTCGCGGCAGTGGATCCCCACCGAGCAGATCAGCGACCCGATCAAGGCGATCACCACCGGCCTGCCCCTGGAGCTGACGTTCGCGACCAAGGGCGAGCTGGCCATCGACCTGCTCACCGACGCCTACGCTGACGGCGTGCGCATGGACTTCGTCGCAGGCGATGAGGTCTATGGCGCCTGCCCCCACCTGCGCGCCTTCCTGGAAGAGCGCGACCAGGCCTACGTGCTGCGCGTGCGCGCCACCTTCGCCCTCACCCTTGGCGGCGGCACGTGCCTGAGCTGCGAGCAGGCCGTGGCCAAGCATCTGAGGCAGAAACGCACGTGGACCATCCGCTCGGCCGGTGACGGCTCCAAGGGGGAACGCACCTATGCCTGGGCCTGGATCGCTACTGCCAGCCGGAGTCACTACCTGCTGGTCCGTAAGCACCGCACGACCGGCGAGTCGGCCTTCCACTACTGCTTCGTCCCCGCCGGCCAACCCGTCACGCTGGCCCGCCTGGTAGCCGCCGCCGGGCTGCGTTGGCCGATTGAGGAGACTTTCGAGTTCGGCAAGGACCTGTTCGGCCTGGACCAGGCTCAGGTCCGCCTTTATGAGGCGATCCTGCGCCACACCGTGCTGGTCATGGCGGCCCTGGCCATCTGTGCGGTAAGCGCTGCGGCCGCCCGGCGCCGCACCGACACCCAGGCCCCGCCACCCACTAGGCCCGACCAGCGGCCACCCGCCGACCCCGGCATGATCCCGCTGACGGTCGCTGAGATCAAGCGCCTATTCAACGCTGCCACCACCCGCACGCCGTCGCTGGAACACACCGCCCACTGGTCAGCTTGGCGCCGTCGCCACCAAGCACGCGCCCGCTGGTTTCACCGCCGCGCCCGTCTGGCCACCGCATACACCCTGCTCAGCTAGCGAATGGCGGCTGCCGTACTAGGAAGCCTGACGGCCACGATGAGTTCCGCAGAACCCACGACATGAGGACGCACAGTAGACCAGCTATGCAGAGTGCCAAGCCTGTACGCCACTGCTTGGCTCGTGCTAACCATGATCTCAATCGCATCGGTCTCCTGGACTGTGCGCCAAAGCATCACGAGACTAGTGGTTCTACATGCCTCGCGGGGAGGCGTTCTGCATGTACCAACGGGTTTACTTCCGGCAGAGTGCTCGCGCGGCTCCCAGAGCCCTCGCCTTAGCTGCATGTGCTCCCGCTGTATGCAGCTTTGGTGGCGCTGGTGCGGGGGCCGGTTGCTGACAGTCCATGAGGGTGCGAATGTGGTTGTACCCGTCATTGAAGGCAGGGCAGAAGCCAGACGAGAACCAGGAAGAACAGCAAGACTCCGAACCCGCCCAGATCGAAGTACGGGCGCACGCCCGCGCGCAGCTCAGGGGAGCGAATCCAGGCGCGTTCGGAGACGACATGCAGCAGGGCCGCGCCGCGGAGAGCGTCCAGCCACGCCAGCCGCAGAACAACCGCGGTTGGTGTTGAAGCGTTGATGCCACGCTACGTGGATTTTGTGAGGTTGGGATAAAAGTGAAGTCACTACCGTAGTGCCGGGAACACGTCTCCGGCGAGGCGTTCACCCTTCTGCAGGCCGAGCGGATCGGTGACAACGTGGGGAGCGCCGGAGTAGGTCGTTTCCGCGTCCATGAAGATGACCACGTGGGCCAGGCGGGCGAGGTCCGTCTTGTTCGGCAGGGCCATGTGCGGGGTGTAGCTGTTGTGGAAGGTGCAGTCGCCCGCCCGCAGCGGCACCGTCACCCGCTGGCTCCACCGCAGGTCAGGGGCGAGCTGGAACAGATCGTCCTCATCATTCAGGTCCTGCGGCCGTAGAGAGGTCACGTCGTGGACGCCGGGCAGGAACGTCATGCAGCCCCGCTCCGGCGGCACGTCGACCAGGGCGATCCAGGCGGACAGGGCATGCCGTGAGCCAGCGTGCGGCCAGTAGGGCTGGTCCTGGTGGAACTCGGTGGCCGCCTCGTTGTGCGGTTCCTTGACGAGCATGTGGTCGTGCCAGATACGCAGCGGGATGCCGGCGAGGCGTTCTGCTGTCTCGGCGAGCTTCGGGTGGAGGGTGAGCTCGCGCATGACCGGGTCCTGCTGCCAGACGTTGACGAGCTGGCTGAAAACGGCGCCCGCTGTGCTCCGGCCGCGGTGTTCCTTGAGGAAACGCTCAGCGGCTGTCCTGAAGTGCTCGACCTCGGCCTGGTCCAGCACGCCGGGGACTCGGACGAATCCGTTTTTTCTGTATTCCTCGATCATGTCTCTCAGCGTCGCCGTTTGCTGATCGTTCGGCCAGGGGGATTCCGACCGCTTGCCGTACAATTCCGACATGTCGGTGACCTTGCACGAGCGTGA
This sequence comes from Nonomuraea recticatena, assembly GCF_039533245.1. Lineage (NCBI taxonomy): Bacteria > Bacillati > Actinomycetota > Actinomycetes > Streptosporangiales > Streptosporangiaceae > Nonomuraea > Nonomuraea recticatena. The sequence goes on from NZ_BAAATE010000059.1 coordinate 15,383, forward strand.
GCTGTTCGGCGGCGGGCAGGTGCTCGCGGGGGTGCACACGCTGACGGGCGAGCTCGAACCGCACGTGCATGACTTCGTGGAGATCGCCGTCATCGGCGAGGGACGCGGCACCCACCTAAGCAGTCACGGAGAGCACGAGCTTCGCCGCGGCGACGTGATCGTGCTGCGGCCCGGGACGTGGCACGGCTTCAGCGGGTGCGACACGCTCACCGTGGCCAACTGCTGCGTCTCTGCCGCTGCCCTGCGCGCGGAGTTCGCGCTACTGGAACAGGTGGGGGCGATCCACCGACTGCTCTGGACGGACCCGGTGGCCGAAGGGGCTCGCGGCGTCCTGGTCACCAGGACGGATCCTGACGCGGCTCTGGAAGCGATCTCGGAGATCCGTCGCCTCTCGGCGGAGCCGTACAGGAAACACGGCGAAGCCCGGCTGCTCGGACGGTTGCTCACCGTGCTCGGGACGCTGACAGACGGGCGCGACCCCGTCGTGCCCGTGTCAGGGCACCCGGCGGTGCGGGCCGCGACCGGCCTGCTCGCTCAGGAGATCGCCAGAGCGTGGACAATGGATGCCCTGGCCGGCGCCGTCAGCCTCGACCCCGACTACCTCGGGCGCCTCTTCCGCAGGCACGTGGGTCTGTCGCCGCTGGCGTACCTGGCCAGGATCCGGGCGGAGCGGGCCGCCACCCTGCTGCTCCACACCGACCTGCCGGTGGCCCGCGTGGGCGCCGAGGTCGGCTGGGGTGACCCGACCTACTTCGCCCGCCGCTTCCGCTCCCTGGTCGGGCTCACCCCCAGCCAGTACAGAAGCGCTCAGGCCGTGGCGAACCGGGTGATTACCGCCTCGGGACGGACCGACGGCAGCGCCCGCCGACCAGGTCCCCCTTCGCACGGATCTCATCGCCCGCCGCCTTGAATTCGCGGTCCGTGACGCGCTCGTCGAAATGCGGGGTGAGCGAGGTCGGTGTGGCCGGTTCGTGCTCTGCCTGATGCACGTCGGTAAGGAGCTCAACCATGGCGGTCATGTCCATCACCTCAAAGAACGGGAGCGCCTGGGCCTGTGGGTGCCAAGAACTCGGCCGCCCTATGCGATCTGCGCGTATTCGTGAATCAGCCCGCCGAGATGGTCACGCCGGATGACCTTGATTTCGCCCTCCGCAGGGTCGGGAAGGGCTCGTAACGGAGCGGCCTGGCCCAGGGAACGATGCGGGCGGTGCTCATTGAAGTGGGCCTCGTAGATGGTCAGCACGCGTCGTAAGTGGCCGGCGTTGACGATGAGGATCCGATCAAGGAGTTCTCGGCGCAGGCCACCGATCCAGCGTTCGGCGAACGCGTTGGCCCGCGGAGCCCAAGGCGAGTTTCCGGCACCCACAAGGGAGAAGCAGCGGGTCCTCATCGCCCGCGCGATCGCCCAGCAGGCGGGCACCATGGTGCTGGACGAGCCGACCAACCAGCTGGACCTGCGTCACCAGCTCGACGCGCTGCGCCTGGTCCGCGATCGGAGCGTCACCGCCGTGATCGCGATGCACGATCTCAACCTGGCCGCCGCGTTCTGCGACCGCATCTGCGTCATAGCTGAGGGCGCGGTCGTCGCCCTGGGCACGCCCGCCGAGATCCTGACACCGGCGCCGTTCGCCGAGGTCTACCGGGTGGAGGTGGAGGTCACGGCGCATCCGCGGACGGGCGTGCCTCAGGTGACGCTCCTGACCTGAGGTTGGCGATCACGCGTTTCGCCGATCGCCGTCCCGCGGCCGGAGCCGGCGGGGCGGCGTGAAGCGATGCAGTTCGAGGATCGGCGGCATCGGGGCCAGGCCGGGGCCACCGGCGCGGATCCACTCGGCGACGTCGGCGGTGGCGCCCTGATCGTTGACCAGGGCCAGCCACATCGGACGGCCTCCGGCCGCGCGGCCTTCTGGGGTCGGTTGGACCACGAGGACGTTGGCCTGGTCGCACACGTCGAGGCAGTCGGTCACGCGCACCTCGGCGACCTCCGCCAACCGGCGGATCTGCTCGTCGTGATCGAGGGCGGGCACCTTCCGGACACTGCCGCAGCAGCAGTCCCGGCAGATGGTGATCCTTTTCACCGGGGTCATGTCCGCTCTCGGGGAGATCCGCCCCGGGTTGGTGAGGAGGCGACCGCGTGAGTCTCCCGGCTCTCGGGTCAGCTCGTCCTGGCCTTCCCACCCCGTCGGGGCAGTGGCACAGTCGGGATCCGCTCGCCGATCACAGTGGCGGGACCGCACCGGATTCACACCGGCTTCCTCGATCCGCGCTCGCCTTACCCCGATCCTCCCATAAGGGGCGGAATGCCTCGGTTTGAGCGGAGGGCCTCGGCCGTCCGACGAGCCCGGTCGATCTCGGTGGCTCGACCGGGCTCGTCGGGTGGAGACGGGTCAGGCGAGGTCGAACCGGTCGAGTTCCATGACCTTGGTCCAGGCTGCAACGAAGTCGGTCACGAACTTGTCGCGGGCGTCCTGGCTGGCGTAGACCTCCGCGAGGGCTCGTAGCTGGGAGTTGGAGCCGAAGATGAGGTCGACCGCGGTGGCGGTCCACTTCACCTCATCGGTGGCCACGTCGCGGATCTCGTACACATCCTCCTCGGAGTCCGATGCCTTCCACCGGGAGCCCGGGGAGAGCAGGTTGGTGAAGAAGTCGTTGGTGAGCACGCCGGGCCGGTCGGTGAGGACGCCGTGCTGGGTACCGCCGAAGTTGGCTCCGAGGGAACGCAGGCCGCCGATAAGGACGGTCATCTCGGGCGGGGTCAGGTTGAGCATGTAGGCACGATCGACGAGCAGCACCTCCGGTTGGATCTTCTCGCCGGAACGCAGGTAGTTGCGGAACCCGTCGGCCTGCGGCTCGAGGACCCGGAAGGACTCGACGTCGGTCTGCTCCTGAGTGGCGTCGGTGCGGCCCGGGCGGAACGGCACCGTCACTGCCACGCCGGCCTCGGATGCCGCCTTCTCGACGGCGGCCGAGCCGGCCAGCACGATCAGGTCGGCGAGCGAGATCTTCGCGCCGCCGGCCTCGTTGAACTCGCGCTGGATGCTCTCGAGAACGTCCAGGACCGTCGCGAGTTGCTCAGGCTGGTTGACCTCCCAGCTGCGCTGCGGCTCCAGACGGAGCCGGGCGCCGTTGGCGCCGCCGCGCTTGTCGGTGGACCGGAAGCTCGCGGCGGAGGCCCAGGCGGTGGAGACCAGTTGAGCGGTCGTGAGGCCGGACTCCAGGACCTTCGCCTTGAGGGAAGCGACGTCGGCGTCACCCACGAGTTCGTGGTCGACGGCCGGCACCGGGTCCTGCCACAGCTGAGGCTCGGCGATCCACGGTCCGAGGAAGCGGCTGACCGGACCCATGTCGCGGTGCAGCAGCTTGTACCAGGCCTTGGCGAAGGCCAACGCGAACTCGTCGGGGTTCTCCAGGAAGCGGAGGGAGATCTTCTGGTACGTCGGGTCGACGCGCAGAGCCAGGTCGGTCGTGAGCATCGTCGGCTTGTGCTGCTTCGACGGGTCGTGGGCGTCCGGGATGATCGCCTCGCCGTCCTTCGCGACCCACTGCTTCGCGCCGCCGGGGCTCGTGGTGAGCTCCCACTCGTGGCCGAAGAGGATCTCGAAGAAGCGGTTGCTCCACTGCGTCGGCCGGTCGCTCCACGTCACCTCGAGACCGCTGGTGATCGTGTCACCGCCCTTGCCGGTGCCGTAGCTGCTCAGCCAGCCCAGGCCCTGCGCCTCCAGCGGCGCGCCCTCGGGCTCCGGCCCCACGTGGCCGTCGGCGATGCCGGCGCCGTGGGTCTTGCCGAACGTGTGGCCGCCGGCGATGAGAGCGACAGTCTCCTCGTCGTTCATCGCCATCCGCCGGAAGGTCTCGCGGATGAAATGCGCCGCCGCAGCCGGGTCCGGGTTGCCGCGGGGACCCTCCGGGTTGACATAGATGAGACCCATCTCGGTCGCGCCGAAGTTCGGCACCATCTCGGTGTCGGTGGCGTAGCGCTCGTCACCGAGCCAGGCGTCCTCCGGACCCCAGAAGATCTCCTCTGGCTCCCAGACGTCCTCGCGGCCGAAGCCGAAGCCGAAGGTCTTGAAACCCATCGACTCCAGGGCGACGTTGCCGGCGAGCACGAGCAGGTCGGCCCACGAGATCTGCTGGCCGTACTTCTGCTTGACCGGCCACAGCAGCCGGCGGGCCTTGTCGAGGTTGGCATTGTCGGGCCAGCTGTTGAGCGGAGCGAAACGCTGAGCGCCATCGCCGGCCCCGCCGCGACCGTCGTGGATGCGGTAGGTGCCCGCGGCGTGCCAGCTCATCCGGATCATGAGCCCGCCGTAGTGGCCGAAGTCGGCCGGCCACCAGTCCTGCGAGGTGGTGAGCACCTCGATGATGTCCTGCTTGAGGGCCTCGACGTCGAGCTTCTCGAACTCCTTGGCGTAGCTGAAGCCCTCTGCCAGTGGGTTGCCCTTGGACGAGTGCGCGCGCAACACCGAGAGGTCGAGCTGGTTCGGCCACCAGTCCCGGGTCGTGCGCGGACGACCGCCGGTCTTCGGAGTCGGCGAGTCGATTGCCGGGTTCTCGCTCTCGCTGCCATGCGCGGTCACGGAGTCATGCGCGACCGGGAAGCCGGCCGCCGCCTTCTGGTCCACGCCCTGCGCGCTGGAGGGGGCGTTGTTCTGGGTGTCGCTCATCTGCTTCCTCCGAACTGCCGGATCACTGGGCAATGCTGTCTGGTCGCACAGTCGGGTAGGTGCCCCAATAGCCGACCTCCGCCTCGTCGACCACGAAGCCTGGTCATACGAGGCGGTGAGACAGGGGCGTGGCCGACGGCGCGGTCGACGTCCGCGATCGCACCGCAGGAGAGGCACACGACATGATGGTGGTTGTCCCCCACCCGTGACTCGTAGCGGGCGGTCGTACCGGCGGGCTCCATGCGCCTCACCAAACCGGCGTTGGTCAGCGCACGCAGCACGCCGTACACCGCCGGGTGGGAGACCCTGGGGAGCTCGGCACGTACCAAGGCGATCACCGTGTCGGTGTCGACGCGCGCGTGGTCGCGCAGCGCGGCGAGCACTGCCAACCGCGGCCGGGTCACGCGCAACGAAACCGCTCGCAACTGCGCCCCGAAGTCAGACGCCATATGGCCAACATAGCCGCCCCCTTCGAAGAGCAGATACGCGGCCGTGCCCTGCCGTCTGGCTTCACGCTGGTCTGCTTCCAAGCCCCGGGCGGGCACGTCGTCCGGTGGCGACGAGGACAAGGTGCAGAGCTCCGCGTGCAACGCACTCCGCCCTGTCCTGCGATCGTGCGGTGGGGTGACGTGGACTCCTCGCCAAGGGAACACGATCATGCCGTCTGACAACCGCAAGCGCACGATCCGCGCCTTCACACCCATCACGTGCCCTACGCCGTGGCGGCCCGGCTGTACTGCTGGGTTTTCTACGCCCGGCTTATGCGACTCGGCGGTACTCGTGGATCGCGCCGCCGAGCACTTCGCGGCGTTCGATCCGGTCTGCCATAGGCGCCACCACCTGTGCGTCTTGATCGGGTGGTCGTTGCCCTCGCGCCTGGGGAGGTCGCTGGCCGTTGTAGTGACCGACACCCTCGTCCAGGGTGTCGTTGAACCACCGGACTCGCCGTGGTTCAACGACACCCACTCGATGGCCGCACGAATCTCACCCGGATGAACCGCCCGGGCGCAGGTCCGCCTCTGGAGTCAGGAGAGGGGCCAGGCCGCGACCGGGCCGGCCGCCCAGTGGTTCGAGCCGGTCGGCCACGTCTGGGACGGTGCCTGCTGCCTGAGCACGCTCTCCTCAGCCGTGCCCACGGCGCAGCGCGTGCCGTGCGGCGGCACCTTCAGCGAGATCAAGTACTCGTCGAAAATGTCCGTCTGGCACTTGTCCTTGCCGTAGATACGGTGCCCCCAGCCCTCGTACGTGAGCAGCACCGCCTTGGACCCGAGCTGACGGGCCGCGTTGGCGGACCATATCCACGGGGTGGCGGGGTCGTGCAGGGAATTCCCGAGCAGCAGCGGGGCATCGCCCGTGTAGCGCAGCGCGTGCGGCGTGTTGGTGGTCGGGTAATTCATGCAGATCGGCAGATCGTCGATCGGATACGGGTGGTACCGCGTGTCGGGCGCGAGCTGGTTGGAGACGCGCATGAGTGCGGCGTACTCCGAGTAGCTCCGCATCTGGAGGTTGTAGTCCTGGCAGAGCACCGCGGTCGGCAGGTGCGCGACGTCACCCTCCACGGGCTGCCGGCCGGACAGCGGGGGCACCCACTCCGGCGGCGGCCCACCGTTCAACCAGTTGATCACCTCGCTCAGCAGCCGCCAGGCCGGCCCCTCGGTGCCCAGCGCGGCGTTGTAGATGACCTGCAACTCGGTCATCGTCTGGCCCGTGCTCGGGTACTTCAGCTCACCGCGCCGCGCCTTCTCCCGCAGGTCCTTCCAGATCGCACGGATGTCACGTCCATGCAGGACGCAACTGGTGTCCTGTTCGCACCAGCCGACGAACTGGTCGAAGGCGTCCTCGATGGCCATCGCCTCGGTGGCCAGGAAGCCCGCGACACCGAGGCTGTGGTCCATGTTGCTGTCGAGCCCGAGGGCCCGGACGCGGTCGGGGAACAGCTCGGCGTACATCTGGCCGATCAGCGTGCCGTACGAGATGCCGTAGTAGGTGAGCTTCTTCTCACCCAGGGCGGCGCGCAGCGCGTCCAGGTCACGGGCGACGTCGACGGAGTCGACGTGGTCGTACAGCGGGCCGGTACGAGCGCGGCAGTCGGCGTGCAGCTCCTTGGTGAACGCGTTCCAGGCGTCGAAGTCGGCCTGGCTTCTCATGACGGTGTGCGGCATCCGGTTGTACACCGACGCCGAGCAGATCACCGGGTTGCTGCGCCCCACGCCCCGAGGGTCGAACCCGACGATGTCGAACCGTCGCTGCAGTTCCTCGGTGTAGGACCCTGGGGCGCCGTACACAGCCTCCACCCCGGACCCGCCCGGACCGCCGGGGTTGATCACCAGCGAACCGATTCGCGCGGCCGCATCCGTGGCCTTTCGCCGCGCGACGGCGATGTCGACCTTCGCCCCGTCCGGCTTCGACCAGTCGATGGGCACGCTCAGTTTGCCGCACTCGGCGGCGGGCTCCTCCTCACAAGGCGTCCAGGTGATGGTTTGCGTCGTGATGACCTCGGTGTCCGCGCCAGCCGTCGAGACCGGTAAAACCGTCGCCATTGCCAGGAGGGCGGCCAACCAGGAGGCTCTTTTTCGCACGATGCTCCACTCTCCAGTCGATCTTCTATTGGAGCGTGCGACCGTAGCAGATCACCACATATCGGAAGGCAGAAACAGGAAAGAATGGCGGCATTTTCCCTGAGTGGGTGTTTGATTCCGCAAGTTCCGTCTGGTCGTGAGGCGCCTCGCCAGGCTGGGGTGGATTCGCCAATGCGGCATGTTGATCGGTCGCGCTCCTTCGTTTGGCGTATCTCGCCGTCACGAATGCGCTCGCTTCGCTGGGCTGTTGCCGATGCTCAACGAACGGGCCGACAGATGGCCTGCCCTTGCCTGCCAAATGGTTGACCATGCCGGATTTCGTCCATACCGTCCGATTCATGACCTCTGCTGCCGACGAACAGCGCGAGACGATCCTGCAGATCGCGACCCGCATGTTCGCGGCTCTCGGATATGACGGGACTTCCCTTCAGCAGATAGCGGAGGCCGCTGGATTCGACGTCGCCGCGGTGACCTCCCTGCTGGGGAGCAAGCGGGACCTCTACCTCACCATCATGGAGCGTGCCCACGAGGCTGATCGCGCCGCGATCGAGGCGGTCATGGCCCGGTTCGCTCCGCTGTCCCCCGCCGACGCCCCCAAGATGATCCACGCGCTGGCCGACGACTATCTGGACTTCTGCCTGTCCAACCCGCAAATCCCCGCACTCTGGGCGCACCGCAGCCTCTTCGACGCCCAGGACATCACCGACCTCGAGCGTCGCTACGTCTGGCCGCTGCACGCCCAGATCCACAAGAGCATCCAGCCCGCCCTCGAGGCCGGACACATCGACGACGCCCCCGACTTCAGGTATGTCCTCTGGACGATGATCTGGTGCGTCGAAGGCTTCTGCTGCGGCGACGTACTCGACGACGAGGGCAACCGCCTCGGCCCCGATGATCAGCAAGCCCGCATCGACTTCCGCAGGTACCTCCACCTCCTGCTCGACCGTCTGCTCACCCCGCCGCAGAAGACCTCCTGACACAGGCGGACGCTCGAAACTGTTCGAAGACGCGGTCTGCTGCAGGGCACGATAAGCCGATGCGATGTCCGGGGGCGAAGGTGGATGTCACCGCCCGGGAACTCGGCATGGGCAACACCCTGCGGAACCCCGGCCTGGCCGGGGTTCGCGGCGGTGGTCACTGTGGTTTCATCGCGATGTGTGCCGTGTTCGCGGCGACCGCGCGGGCCGCGTGGCAGCCGGGCTCATTAGTCGTGGGCGGGGCCGGCGCCGCCCCGAGCCTGGCGGCGCTCGACGCGGCGCTGATCGGCGAGGTGAGCTTCGTGGAGAGCCGCCAACGCGCGAGTCGTGGTGCGCGAGCCCGGGTTCACTACCGCGACCCAGCCGTATGCGCCGTAGAGCGGGTGTGGGAGGAACGTGTCCGTCTCGCTGAAGTCTACAGTCGATTCCTCGATCGACTCGGGCGGGTATCCGAGGAGGTCGGTGAACAGCTGTGACCCGACGTGGATGTTCAGGCGCCACCGGTCGGGCGCATCGAGGCGCGATTCGACGTCATCCGGGTAGTCCTTCGTGACGATCGTCGCGTAGGGCTGCCTGTTCCGCGGGACCTCGCCATCTGGGGCGTAGTAGAAGAAGAAGTCCCCCCAGGAGATCTCGGGGTGCTCGCTTCCTGATCGGGGTGCGAGCTCCAGCACACCGACGTAGCTTCTGATCTCTGTGAGAATCTGTTCCATAGTCATGGTTCAAGTGTGAACTTGAAGTGCTTATGGAGGGTTGGGATCGTGGAAGCGACCATCGTGTCCGCGGCCCAGGCGTACACGACGAGCAGTCTGGCCGCAGCCACCGGCTATTCCGTCCAACAGATTCGCGACCTCGAACGCCTCGCCGTCATACCTCCCGCCATCCGGCAATCCAATGGGTACCGTCGTTTTGGTTCCGAGCACGTCACAGCCTTGCGCGCCTACCGCAATCTCGCGATCGCCGTCGGCCCGGTCGTGGCTCGCAGCACGATGCGAGAAGCACAGACCCTGCCGTATGACCAAGCGATCGCCAGTATCGTCGCACTTCACGTCGCACTGGCTCGGTCCCGCGACGACAGCATCGCAGCCCTCCAGGCGCTCGACGGCATCGTCGAGGAGGACTCCCGTGACGCGGCGCCCACGCCCGCCGATTCGATGAGCATCTCGGAGCTGGCGAACGCGATCGGCGTGCGCGCCTCCACGCTCCGCTTCTGGGAACAACAGGGCCTCGTCACCCCTGAGCGCACCGCGGGGCTCAACGTGCGGCACTACCCGCTCGCAGCGATCCGGGAAGCGCGAATCGTTGCTGCGCTACGCGCTGGCGGCTACCGCATTCCCGCAGTACAAGCGGTGATGAAGTCCCTCCGGAGGATCAGCGACACTGACGATGTCCGCGCCGCGCTCCAGAACCGACTCCGAACAGTCGCGAGCCAATCAGAAGCGCTACTCCGAGCCGGCACCGACATCGCCGACCTGATATCGCGTTGAGCGGACCGCCTACCAGGCGTCAACAACCTGTTGGCCAGCAACAGCCGCTCGACAGCGGCGCGGATCTGCTCCCTGCCGACGAACTCGACGCCGATGCGCGGCATCCGCAACACGCCGTCCTTGATGAACAGCACCGCGAAGCGCTTGTGTCACACCCATGCCCGCGTCGGTGAACGACCGTGACAAGGGGATCAGCGGATGGCGGGTCGACGAGTCGGTCATCAGGGAAGCGTCGGCAACATCCTGATCAGCAAGCCCGTGCCTGCTCCTCACACCAGGCCGGCTCAGCCCTCGATCTACGCAGCCTCTAAGTGTTAGGCCGTCTTTCACTTATCTGCTACGTTGGGCCCAAACGATCTGATCATGGAAGGGGATGCGGGATGACGGAGGCGCCGGAGTTGTCGCTGGAGATGCGGCGGGACGGACTCGACCCGGTCGAGGAACTGGCCCGGGCTCGGGACGGTGAGGGTGTGGTGCAGGTGGTGACGCCGTTCGGCCAGCCCGCGTACCTGGTCCTCCGGCACGGGGATGTGCGCGAGGTGCTTTCGGATCCGACCCGGTTCAGCAACGCCATGACACCGTTCGCCGCGGCCGGTGAGATGAGCCAGGAAGAGCAGGACAAGCTGCGGGCCGGGTTTCTGCTCGCGTTCGACCCGCCGGAGCACACCCGGTTGCGGCGGATGCTCACCCCGGAGTTCACCATCCGGCGGATGCGCCGGCTCGAGCCGCGCATCGTGGAGATCGTCGAGGCGGCGCTGGACGATCTGGAACGGGCCGGCAAGCCGGCCGACCTGGTGTCGCACTTCGCGTTGCCGGTGCCGTCGCTGGTGATCTGCGAGTTGCTGGGAGTGCCGTACGCCGACCGCGCCGAGTTCCAGGAACGTTCCGTGCGGCTGTTGGACATCTCGTTGCCGGTCGAGGAACAGACCGCGGCACTGCGGGAGAACCGCGCTTACATGGCCGGCCTGGTCGCCCGCGCACAGGCCGATCCGGGTGAGGACATGCTGGGCATGCTGGTGCGCGAGCACGGCGACGATCTGAGCACCGACGAGCTCAACGGCATCGCGGCCCTGCTGCTGCTCGCCGGGCACGAGACGACCTCGAACATGCTCGGCCTGGGCACCTTGGCCCTGCTGCGACACCCGGACCAACTCGCCCTGATCCGCGAGGATCCGACGCGGGCCGAGCCCGCCATCGAGGAACTGCTGCGCTGGCTGTCCATCGTGCACTCGCCGTCACCGCGCACGACCACGACGGATGTGGAGATCGCCGGCCACGTCATCCCCGCAGGATCGCTGGTGCTCCTTTCGCTTCCCGCCGCCAACCGCGACGGTGGCCACATCGAGAACCCCGACACCCTCGACATCACCCGGGGCGCCCCCGGACACATCGCCTTCGGCCACGGCGTGCACCACTGTCTCGGCGCGCCGCTGGCACGCATGGAGATGCGCATCGCCTTCCCTGCCCTACTGCGACGCTTCCCCAACCTCACACTCGCGGACGAGCAGGCCGACTTCCGGGTCTTCAGCACCGTCTACGGGTTGAACTCGCTACGGGTGACCTGGTGAGAGCCGACGCGGCCCGCAACCATGAGCGCATCGTCGGCGCCGCGGTCCTGACGTTCGAGGAGATCGGGCCACAGGCGACGCTCGAGGAGATCGCCGCACGCGCGAACGTGAGCGTGATGACGGTCTACCGCCGCTTCCGCTCGCGTGACCAACTCGTCCGGGCCGTCTTCGACCATGTCCTCACCACCGAGCTCCAGCCCATTACAGCGGTACACACCGACGACCCGTGGCAGGACCTCACCGGGATGCTCGAGGCCGTCACCGAGGTACTCGCCCGGCGGCGGGTCATCATCTCACTCGCCCACGAGTTCGTGACGTTCGCGAACGAGAGCACGCAGCTGTTCATGCAGGCCCTCGAACCCATGCTGCGCCGGGCCATCGACGCCGGCGTGGTGCGACCGGAACTGCTTCCTCGCGATCTGACCGTGATCACCGTCATGAACCTGGCCACGGTGCACCCGGGAGATTCCCAGGGCGAGGACCGCAGGCGCTACCTCGCGCTGCTCATCGACGGACTGCGCCCATCACCGGTCACCCTGCCCCCACCCTCACCGCATGACTTCTTCGAGCCACCCCGCGCCGACGAACCGGCGCCCTGACCACTCGAGCTCAGAGCACCGATATCCCTCTCTCTCCAGAGCCGGCTCAACCTCGCCAGTGCCGGACTACACGCAACTGGATGCCGCCGCGGCCCGCGACCGTGTCCGCCGGCGTTCACCTCGCCGGGCGTCGCGGCTCACCCCCCACCTGCTGGAGCACGTACGGCTTGCGTTCGTGCGCGGAATGCCCCACCTGCTGTGGATCGCCGCCGCCGTCGCGCGCTGCGGAATCGTCGTCGCCCTCGTTGGGCTGCCGCGCGGCTCCGACAGCGTTCCACAAACCGAACCGACACCGAGGAGGCCGACATGGAAGTAATCGTCGACCAGGACAAGTGCACCGCTGGCGGCCTATGCGTCATGGCCGCGCCGGAGGTCTTCGACCAGCGCGACGAGGACGGCATCGTGGTGCTGCTCGACGCCGATCCGCCCGCTGGCCACCACGAGGCCGTCCGCGAGGCCGTCATGATCTGCCCCGCCGCGGCCATCCGGCTGAAGGAGGATCGGTGAACGGTGTCCTGGTCGTCGGCGCTTCTGTCGGCGGTCTCACCGTGGTGGAGGCGCTGCGCCGGAAGGGCTACGGCGGGCACATCCGGTTGGTCGGCGACGAACCGCATCTGCCCTACGACCGGCCACCGCTGTCCAAGGAGATCCTCACCGGCAGGTGGCCGATCGAACGGGCTCTGCTTCGCGACCGCGAGCAGTTGGACGACCTCGACGTCGAGTTGTACCTCGGCCGCCGAGCCGAACAGCTCGACCTCGAGGCCCGTACGGTGTGCCTCGATGACGGGCGCCACCTGCGCTACGACACCCTCGTGATCGCCACCGGCCTGGCCCCACGCCCGCTGCCGTCCCAGCCGGCTATAGCCGGCATACACACGCTGCGAACCGTGGACGACGCCCTCGCGCTGCGCCGGGAGCTGCCCACGGCGCGGCGGGTCGTGATCATCGGCGCGGGCGTGCTCGGCTGCGAGATCGCCGCCGCAGCCCGCTCCCTCGGCCGTCAGGTGACGCTGATCGATCCTCTGTCCGTGCCCATGGCCCGCCAGATCGGCGGGGAACTCGGCGCCCGCATCGCGGCGATGCACCAACGACGTGGCGTTCACCTGCGCATGGGAGCCGGTGTGTGCGGCTTCAACAGCGTGAACGGGCGCATCGGCGCGGTCGAGTTGGCCGACGGCGAGGTCGTCCCCACAGATCTGGCGGTCATAGCCGTCGGCTCCGTCCCGGCCACCGGCTGGCTGGCCGGCAGCGGACTGACGCTGAGCGACGGCATCGAATGCGACGCATACTGCCGCGCCGCGCCCGACGTCTACGCGGTCGGCGACGTGGCCCGCTGGCGCCACCCCGTCACCGGGGCGAGCACCCGCCTGGAGAACCGCACCAACGCCACAGAACAGGCGATCACCGTTGCCGCCAACATCCTGCGGGCCGATCGCCCCTACACCCCGACTCCGTACTTCTGGACCGATCAGTACGACACGAAGATCCAGGTCCACGGCGTCATCGCTCCTGACAGCCGCATCCGGTTGATCGAGGGCGACGCAGCCGCCGGGCGCTTCGTCGCCCTCGCGGAGAGTGGGGACACCGTCACCGCCGCGATCGGCTGGAACCATCCCCGCGGCGTCCGTACCGCGCGCCGACGTCTGGTCATGGACCCCTGATCCCGGAGCGAGGCCACGACGGTGTAGTCGTCCGCCTGGCCGAACCCATCCGCACCCAGCGGGCGAACGCAGCTGCCGGGGGCGGCGGTCAGACCCGGCCCGACACGAGCTGCTCGTCCTGGCTCACCTGCGTAACGGCGGCACCTACGCGCGCCTGGCCGCCGGCAGACCTGCGCTTTGCTGCTCCGCATGGGCCATGAGACCTGCCTGGTGGACCCCCGAGGCCGTGCCGTACCGCTCCAGCACGCGTACGTGCCAGCAGGCTCTTCTGCCCGATCACCGCGCTGGCCCGCCGCCGGACGCACCCGCCACAGCCGCCTCCCGAAAACACCATACTTGTGGTACCACACTTGAGGTAGTCTTGTATTCATGGCGAATCGAGACCGGCGAGACCGGCTACGGGACGCGGCCATCGAGGTGCTGGCCGAGCAGGGCGGACGCGGGCTGACGCACCGTGCGGTGGACGCTGCCGCGGGTGTGCCCCCCGGCACCACCAAGAACTACTTCCCGACCAGGCAGTCCCTGCTGCAGGCGATCGCCGAGCGGTGCGTCGAGCTCTACCGCGATCTCCCCAGACCGGCGATCACCGACCGGGCGACGCTCGTGGCGATGATGGGCGCGCTGCTGGCCGACGCCGCGGGCCCTGGCCGGCAGCGGCTGCTCGCCTACCTCGAACTCCATGCGGAGGCGGCCCGCGCGCCCTGGCTGGCCGCCATCCTGGACGACATCGCGGCGGCCGACCTCACCGTCTTCGAGGAGGCGCAGGGGGCCGCCGGGCTACCGGTCACACAGGAGCGCGCCGCCGCCGTCACCCTTGCCATGCAAGCCGCGATCCCGCACCTGCTCGCCGGCGGCCCTCACACCCTGGCGGCCGCGGGCCTGGACGATCCGGACCGCTTCGCCCGCGACCTGCTGGACGCGGTCTACGGTCGCGCCGAGGCACAGAGCGAGAAGTACGCTCATGGCCACTGACCCGTTCCGCGCCGTGCCTGAGACCTCGCGCACGATGCTCTCAGGGCAGGTCCTGCGGGCCGTCGTCAGCGCGCACACGGTGGCGGTCGTCGGTCAGCCGGTGTTCGCCGGGGTGTATCTGAGCGGTGACTACGACGGCTTGAGCTGGCATGCGGTCGGCGCCGACGTGGTTACCGCAATCGGCTTGGTGCAGGTCATCGTGGCGATCATGGTTTGGGTTCGGCTGCGTCTAGCCTGGCCGTTCTTCGCCACGTCGGCCGTGGTGGCGGCCGAGACCGTGCAGTACCTGGCCGGGATGGACGGCGCGCTGTGGTTGCACCTCCCGTTGGGGGTGATGAGCGTCGCCGCCCTCGTCGTGCTGTTCATCGCCGTATGGCGCCGGCCCCTGCCGCGCCGGCCGCAGCCCCCGCGTGGGCCGGTGCAGACCGTGGAGCAGCCTGGTCATCCGGCGGCCGGCCATGCGTGAGCCCTACGACGACCGAGCCGACCATACCCACGGCATGACCAGGCGCCGGGCGCTGGGCATCGGTGGGGCGCTCGGGCTGATGGCGGCCACCGGGCTGTCGGCCTCGGCCGCGCTGGCCCGCCGCCCCTCGGTCACCGGTGCCGAACTG
>NZ_BAAATE010000060.1:0-30362 GCF_039533245.1 Nonomuraea recticatena
TCGACTCACGCCCGTCCAGCAGCAACCCACGCAGGTACGTCACCCCCTTTGACCCGCTGATCCGAGCGGGCCGGGCGCGAACATCTCCGTGGCGAACGTCTCGTGGCGTTGCCGCACAACCGACAGCTCATGAGGAGTCACCGCAGCATGGAACTACCCACGCCGTCACAGCCGCGCCACGACGCGCCGACCTAACAAAGCACTAGATGGTGTGAGTTTCTTTGAAGTGTGGTGTTTCGAGCGAATGCGGGCGCGTAGCCTTCGGTCGAAGCAAAGAATCTTGAGACGTGGGCGGCCGGACCGTATTGACGGAAAGCGCGGGCGCTGAACGGATGGGGTGTCGCATGCGGGTGGATGTGGCCAGCGCCGAGTGGGCAGCTAGGCAGATCACCGGGGGCGCCGAAGCCTACGGTGCGACGGTGGAGCGGCTGTCTCACGGTCTTGCCGGTGTCGAGCCGGTGGGGCCGGAAGGGGAGTTGGTATCGGCGTTGAATGAGTTCACCAGCGTAGGCCTACAGCTCCATGGCCGTCGGCATGTCCCAATGAGTGGACACCGTGCGGGAGGCTGACACGGCCGCCGACATGATGGCGGGCAACTCCTTGGCCGGGAGTGTCTGATGGCGATGACGCTCCCCCAAGAGCACGCGTGGCTCGCATCGGTAACCGGTGCCAGCGCGGTATTTCTGTGGAACGAGGACGCGCTGAACAGCCTGACCACACACCTCAACGCCTTCCTGAACCAGGCGACACCCGGCGTGTACGAGACCAACGCCGCCGGGGCACGCCATGCCACCGCCATCACCGGACCGGCAGCTGACGCCTTCAACCAGCATTTAAACAACCTCATCGCCCCCCACACCACCAGCACAAGCACCGGCTCTGGTGACACTGGCGGCTCCGCCGACCCCCTCCAGATCGCTGCCATGGTGGCGGGCCTGCTCGGCCTGGCGGCCGCAGGCGTCGTCTTGGTCAAGACCGGCGTTTTGGCCCGGCTGGCCTGGTGCGCCCAGCAGATGGTCGCCAGCGCCGCAGCCGGACCCGGCGGCGCCCTTACCACCGCCCAGGCCATCGCCACCACCCGCACAGCCAACACCGCCACCGCCCATCAACTCCTCAAATACCTCACTGAGAGGATCGCTCCCCACCTCCGCCGCGCCAGCGACGCTCTACCCCACGGTCGCCGATACCCCGTGTTGGACGTCCCCGGCGGTCGCTACGGCCCCCGCGACTTGGATAGGCCACCAGATTTCGGGCTATTCCGCGCAGAATCACGACGAAGAACGGATCCGGCCACGGTCGAGGCAAGAGCACGGGAAATAGCTGCAGAGACCAAACGTCTTAATGAGAATTTGCGCGAAATCAATGAAGCGATTGACGAAGCGGCTAAAAGTGACAAATGGCAGGATGCGGGAACCTTGCGCGATAGGTGGCACGCTAAGCGAAACGAGCTGGAGCTTTGGAAATCGCTAGATCCTGAAACCGGAAGAAGCAGACTGGCGGATGATGTCTAGGACGAGGAGCGCGCTCGCCGATAGCGCGGATGCGGGCATGGGAGCGGTTGATGTCCCTCTGCGCTCGAGACAGCCAGGGACGATGGCGATGCCGCTTGAACGGCATCCGTACCGTGCTGCCCGCACCAATATACGAGTTCAACGCGCCTAGCTGGTGGGGAAAGCCGTACGTGGCGTCGACATGAATGGGACCGCGCGTAAGGGTGCCGGTGCTGGCGACGATCGGCCGCATGCTGAAGATTCAGGAGCGGAGGACGAAGCTGCTCGGCCCTGGACATCCCGGTCAAGCAACTGGTGGGCGGCGACGTCACGGTGACGTACAACTTCGAGGGCATCGACTTGGAGGGCCTGCGATGAACTTTTGGACGCACGTGGAGATCGATACCGGCGCACCTGAGGACGAGTGGCCGGCGTTCATCGAGAGGAGCTACACCACGAATGTCAAGGACATGTTCACGAAGGCCCTCGGGTTCCCGCTGAACGTGTTCGAGCTGACACCCTGTTGGGAGGCGGCCGGGCCGCTCGCCGAGGGGGTACGGCGCATGGAGGCCGAGCCGGAAGTCTATCGCGCGATGGAGCCTCCCAGCGGATTTGGCGATTACGAGGGGGCGCTGGTCTTCCTGCGGACGTTGGCGGAGGCGTCTGCGAAGCATCCGAAGTGCCGTATCCGGGTCGACATCTTCTGATGGACGGTGGTTGCTGGAGGAGGCGCGGCGGCGCAGGCTGCCTGCATCGGCAGGGAGGACGTCCAGCGGCCAGGCTAGACGGCCGCCCGCAGCCACGCTCTGCGCTGGAGACCGAAGCTGCGACGCGCTTAGACCGTGACTCATTTGGTGAGTCGGCGGTAGCAAATGAGAGCTGCGGCCTGCGACGAAGGACGCGAAGTGATCAGCCCGGCGTTCGTAGCGCCGGTGTAGGCGCCGGCTGGCGGGCGATGCGCGAGATGATGCCGCGTCCGCGCAGAAAGCGCGCAGGTGAGCGTAGTCGTACCCCTTGTTACCACGCAGCTTGCCCGGTCGTCGACGGCGCGGTCCGCGGCGGGAGCCGATCGGGGGAATGCCGCGTACCAGCGGCTCCAAGGCGAGGCTGTCGTGGGTGTTGGCGGCGCTGATCGCGACAGAGATGGGCAGACCGGTCCGTTCGGTGATGAGGTGGATTTGGTCCACAGTGGAGTGCCGTCCGGGGCGGTCAGAACCTGGATGTTCATGCCGTGCTTCTTGTGCTTGCCGGAGTAGTACGGCCGCTCGGCAGCCACCCGATCGATCGGGATCAGGTGCCATGCTGATCCAGATGAGGTGCGCGGCCGGCGAGCAGGGCGATGGCCTGCCGAATGTAGCGCCATACGGTGGTGGCGCCGACGGCGAAGCCCGCCGCCAGCTCGATGAGCGTCTCGCCCTTGCGCAGTGGACGAATGTGAGCATGGCCTGCTGGCCGGGGTTGAGCCGGCGCCAGCGGGAGCCGATCTTCTTGCAGTGCCGGCGAATGATGCCGGACAGGAACGTCAACGTCCGGCGCGACAACGGCAGCGCGGCACGATAGAACAGCACGCGAAGCTCCTGGAGATGCTGTTGCTCTTGGTCGACGACGCATCTACCAGGGGCTTCTCTGCTTGTAGATCAAGTTCCGGAGCCTACAACAAGCCTGTGACCCGGCACCTCAGGATGAAAAGGCTCAATGAGGCCCTTTCTTCAGGATGGAAGAGCTCCTTGGTTTCAAGCCCTGTAAATCTCATGCAATCCAAGGGATCTGACAATGCTCATACGGACCTGCCACGGATCCACCACGCGTTGGCCAGCAATCGAAACATGGCTGTAGTACCAGTCGCTTGAGAGCTAACCCTGCGCTTATAAAATTTTTGAATTGGTGCTTCCGATGGCTCGTCATCCCGCAATCTGAGGCAGGGAATGACAGAGGGATGGCGGAGGAGTCCTGCAGAGGGTGGCTGGGGTAGCCGGGGCGTCGGCTCGGAACTGTGAAGGCAGGTTGACTACGGGGGAGTCCGCCGGGGCGGCGAAAGTCATCTGCTCGAGCGGTGTATTGGGACGCGGATCGACATACGCCATAGAAGGAAGCGTCGGTGTCTCGTAGGTGCAAGGCAGGATGCGGGTGTGGGGCGGCGTGCTGTCAGAGGTGCGTAAGGTCCTAGAGCGCGTGATGTCTCCGGCAGCTGGCGCACCGTATCCATGGCAACCGTTCCGCTAAGAAATAGGTGGCATTGTGGCTGAGGATCTTGTGCGGGTTGATCGGCAGGTGGTTGCCGATGGGCTGCAGAAGTGGCAGGTAGCGGCGGCGAAGGCGCAGGAAAGGTTGAGGGATGCTGTGGCGCGGATCGAGCGGCTGCATGCTATGACGCCCTGGGGCCGCGATGCGTCCGGTAGGGATTTCGAGCGGGTGTACATGGCCGACAACGGCCCGAACTTGGTGATCGCATGGGGTTGCGGGCTGGTCGAGGACGCGGTGCGAGCCGGGACGATGGTGCGGCAAAGCGTGGATGCCGTGTTCGACGCGGACGCCGAAGCCGCGGCCCGGTCGAGGAAGGCGATGTGAGGTTGGCCGTGGATGGCCGCTTTGGCCTGCCGCTATGGGCCGCCCGACATGGACGGGAGACGCAAGGACGTAGGAGGTGAACCCGAGCGCGGGACCCGGACGTAATGTCAGCTCCCCGGTCACCGATCCCCTCCAGGGCTTGGACAACACGATCGGCAGTGCGGGCTATGGCACGGATGTCACCCCAGCATGGGGACAGCACCTGCCCGAGGTGGCCGATACGCTGCTCGCGTTGCTGTCTGCGGGGCGGGCATGGCCTGACAGCAGCGAATGCTTGCAAGCGCAGTTGGCCGTAGCCTTCAACGATTACCGGATCGCGGTGGAGGAGTTTGCCGCAGCCGGCGGAACAGCGGCCCAGTGGATCTTACTCGGGTATGTGGGGCCGGCGGCGGATGGCTTCGGTGAGCAGGTCGAGTCGCTTGTCGCGCAGGACAAAGGCCTGCCCGAGGTGGCGAAGTTGGCTTACGCCTATGCCTTGCAACACGACAGCTACGCTCGCGAGACGCAGCTGGCCAAGTTAGAGATCAACGCCGGCTTCAAGGTGACTATTGTCGCGATCGTTTTGGGTGGCCTTGTCACCGCTGGTGCCCTGCGCCTGCTCGGGCCGCTGGCACGACAGCTGCGCTTGTTCATGGACAAGATCTTTGAGCGATTGGATCTGGCGGCCGGCCGCAGGTTCGCCACCGCGCGAGCGTTGCCCAGCGGCGTCACGTCGCAGGCCGGCCGGCTGAGCCGGATCGCTGGGCTGCTGGCCAGGGTAGCCACTCCCCGCGCCTTCAGAGAGCTCCCCGAAGAGATCCTAGAAGGCCTGTGGCGTGACTACGCCGCCCAAGACGAGCAGCTGCGCAGGGGAACGCGTACCACCTGGGATGAGAAGAGG
Source organism: Nonomuraea recticatena (assembly GCF_039533245.1). NCBI lineage: Bacteria > Bacillati > Actinomycetota > Actinomycetes > Streptosporangiales > Streptosporangiaceae > Nonomuraea > Nonomuraea recticatena. The sequence goes on from NZ_BAAATE010000060.1 coordinate 4,939, forward strand.
ACCTGGGCCACCGTGCTGGGCGACGGGTTCGGCGCGGCGTTGGCCTCCAAGGTGGTCAAGCTCGTCAGATTCACCGCCGCCCTTCCCGGGATCAAAACGCTGAATCATGCCGCGGGTACCACGCCCGGCGCCATCAACGCGCTCATGCGGTTTCCCGGCAGGGTGCTACAGACCGGCCTGACCAACATGATCGTCTCCCCGGTGGCTGGCATCGGCGCCAACTACCTCGTCTATCGTCAGGCGCCCCTGCCCACCGCAGAAAACTTGTGGGGCAGCTTCATGGGCGGTGTCGGCCGCACCAACACCATCAGCCCCTTCAGCGGCGATGCCATCGCCGTCATCAAAGCCCTTTCCCAGCCATCCGTTCCGCTGCCGCCTGATCACAGCGCAAGTATTCTCAGCGCTGTCAGCACCACGGCCACCCCAGCGTCTACCATCCCAGCGGCAAACCCCGCCCCAGCCGCTCCTGCTCCGCTGCCCATAGCAACCGCCCCGGCGGCATCGAACATCCCGCCACCTGCACTGCCGAACCCAGCCAAGCCATCCGGCATCGGCACTCCAACTTCCACCGGCCCCACCGCCTCGCCCATCTTTCCCGAGACCGACCTGCCGAAAGAGTCTTTCCCCACGCCGCCGTCCAACCCGATGCCGGCACCCACCCCGCCCAATGTCCTTGCCAACGCGCCGTCCAACCCCGAACCCGAACCCGAACTCGCAGCCACCGAAGCCGCCACCGCAGCCGGGGAGGCCGTGCCGTCCCCATCCGAACTATCTGACGCGCTCAGCGGCAGCAACGGCAGCCCAGCCACGACCATCGACAACGCCAACTCTCACCCCGCCGGCCCTGACCCGCATGCCGCCCCGCTCCCCTCGCGACCTCCGGCGCCGGCCGAGCCTATGCCATCGAATCCGGGACAGTCCTCCCTGCCCGAACCGACGAGCCACTTCTCCACCCACTCCCCGGTGCCCACCTCCCCACCGGCAATGGCAGAGAGTCTCGCCAGTTTTCCCACCACGACCACACCTTCATCGCCCACCCCCGCCACATCGGTCCTCGACTCCACACCCGCCCTCCACACGCAAGGAGAGGGCTCCAGGACCGGCCCAGCCACACCTCCTGCTCCTCAACACCCTGCAAAGCCAGCATCCACCCCACCTCAAGCGGACACATCCAAACCCGACTGCAGCCAGACACCCCCACCACTCCCGCCGAAGGTAGACGACTGGCAACACCAGGCGAAGGTCGACCTGGAGTGGCTCGCCAAGGTGGATCGGAGGTTGTCAGGCTTTCTACACGAGATCGAACAGTTCGTGGCGTCGGGCGGAAAGCCTGGAGAGTACCGGCAGGAGGAGCTCGGAGGGTATAGGAAAGAGGTACGGGAATATCTCCCCCAGGAGACCCAGAATATTCTGGGAGACAGCACGCTCGTCACTGAGGCCGTCCAGGCCGGCGCCGCGATCCTGTGGCTAGTGGATCTTCAGTTCAGTCGAGGCGAGGGGGGACCTCTTCCCCCGGTCGGCGGCACGGTTTGGGTCGATATGCCAGCGGCTTACAACAATGGCCTCCATACCCGACAGATGACTGCAGGCTCCATGGAGTACTCGAGGGCAGTCATCGCGTTCATCACCATGATGTCCATCATCGGCAATCCGGGCTATACCACCTACCTTCCGGTGGTGTGGACGCTGCTAAACACCCTTAATAAGCTCGTGCTACTGAACTTCGTCGCAGGTCTGGCGCACGACATCGTGCAAGGACACGGAAGAGGGTTCGACGAAAGGCTGGCTGCCGCCATCGTGGCCCTGATAACAAAACTGTTCATGCCTGACACTTATCGCGAGCTCGAAAAACACCGCGTCCACCCAGGGCACTACACCTACGACTCTGTTATTGCGACGACTTTCATTCAGCATGAGATGCGCCAAGCCATCACTCCGGGGGGTCCTCATAGTTTCGGCCAATACGCCTCCGCTATTGGAGATCTTTTCCTTATTGCGGGCTCCCCGTCCTCTGCGACGGCCGGTGTACGCGCTGGAATCAAGGACCTCTCAATGGAAGGGCATCCAAACTATGCAAACCTCCCCGAAATAGCCAGAAGGCACAGCGGCCGCGGCCACCATCACGCACACCTCCGGCTAGAGGACTATCTGTACTCAATACAACGTGATGATCACGCACGCGAGAAGTTCCTGAGACAACAGACCGGCCAGTCATGGTTCACCGAAAACTTTGCTTATCCCGACAGTGCAGTGGATTTAATATGGCCGTGGCGCAGAACAAATCTCGTTTTCTTGGAGGCCGTAAACCCTCTTCTGAAGTCGGGAGCAGTCACTCCGCAGCAGTATTATACGATTATGCAGGAGTACGAATTTTGGGGCAATTTGCCAGAGCAGGTCAGGAAATCTGGAGGTGATCCAGCCCATTATTCGTTACTCGACTACATGTATTTCATTGAGCGCAACGAGCAGCTGCGCCATGCTTTCGTACACATTAACATGGAATATGTCTCGGGTTTCTTTGGCATAAATTCACAAATTGTTCCCGAGTACCCTATCCGCATGGCCCTAGCGTGGGCGACCTTGCGGCGCGCAAGCTTCGCACATCTCAAATCCCGAGGCCTAGCGCTCGCGCATGGGGGCATAACCATACCGGAGTTGTACGAATGTCTGACAAGTGCGACACCTGACGCTCTGTCCGATTACCGCGATGTCACACCTTGATCGCGGGAGTGGCTGGTTACAGCGATTGAAGTCTGTTGAGCACCGCCTTGTAGAGGTTCACATCACGCAAATCCGCCTCCGAGCGCGGCTCCTGCGCCGAGACCAGATCCTGGTCGTACAGGTCCGCCAGCAGCACACGGATCGTGGCTACGGGCAAGTCCAGGTCGGCGGCGATCTCGGCGACGGACTTCGGTACGCGGCAGAGCTGCAGGATCGACAGATGCTCGGGATGGAGGCCGGCTCCTGGACCGGGCACAAGGCCCGTAGTGAGCGCCATGGAGATCAGGTCGAACCTGCCACTGGTAGGGCGGGTACGCCCTCGGGTGATCACGTAGGGTCGAATGAATTTGGGATCGACCTGTCGAGCTTCCAGGTGGTTGCCGATGTGATTCACGGCCGGCTTCCAGCATTCCCCGGAAGAATACGTGCGCCAGAGGTGAGGTGTTGGCCCACGCGGGCGACGAGCATGGCCATCTCATGGGCGACTTGGCCGATGTCGGCACCCCTGTCGCAGAGCACGGCCAGGCGGGCAGATTCGTCGACCACGCTGACAATGAGAAAGCCTGACTTCCACTCCACCAATGTCTGGCGGACGGCGCCTCCGCCGACATGCTCGGCAACGCCTTTAGACAGGCTCTGCAGGCTGGAGGCCACTGCTGACAGGTGCTCGCCGTCGCTGCGTTGCAGCCCCACGGAAGAGGCCCTCAGCAACCCGTCAGAGGACAGTACAACGGCGTGTTCGGCGCCGCTGACCCGGTTGACCAGGTCGTCAAGCAGCCAGTTCAGGTCTGCGCCTGCGTTGGTTGTCACGAGTGCTCTCCGGACTGCTCGTCTTACATGACATCGGCTGGCCACTCCTGCCGAGATCGCTGCCCGACTGCAGGGACAGCATCATGGCGCGGATCTCCTCGGAGGGGCGTTCATCGTAGTTCTCATCCGGCCCGGAGCCCATGAATGGGGCGATAGCGAGACGAGGTGTTCGCTCTGCGCGGGTCGGTGGTGGCTGGGGCGGACATATTTGTGATGAGTCACGCCGTGACGGAAGGTCCTGATCAAGTCAATATGGTGAGCAATGGTTCATCGAGGCTTTTATCTGGATCGTGCTCCAACGACCTTAATAATTAGGATCCGGAAATGGGTTCGGCAGTATGCTGGCTTCGCCAGCGATAGCGGAAAACGCGTCGGTACGTCATAGGGGACATCCCGGTCACGCTCCCGAAATGGTGCCGGAGGTTGGCGGCGGTCCTGAAACCGACGCGGCGCGCGATGCTCTCGATCGACTGGTCGGAGGTCTCCAGCAGTTCCTGTGCCAGCCGTACCCTCTGCCGCTGGAGCCACTGCAACGGAGTGGTTCCCAGTTGGTCGTGGAAACGACGGGCCAGGGTGCGCTCGCTCAGATTCGCCGTCCTGGCGAACTGCGAGATGGTCAGCGGCTGGTCCAGGCGGTCGCGGGCCCATTGCAGCACCGGTGCCAGGTCGTCGCTGTTCTCGGGCGGGACCAGCAGCGGGGTGTACTGCGCTTGCCCGCCCTCCCGGTGCGGGGGCACGACCATGCGGCGGGCCACCTCGTTGGCGACCGCGGCCCCGTGATCACGGCGCAGGAGATGGAAGCATAGGTCAATGGCCGCACCGGCACCAGCCGAAGTGAGGATGTTCCCGTCGTCGGTGTAGAGCACGGCCGGGTCGAAGTGGACCTTTGGGAAGCGACGGGCAAAGTCGCTGGCGTTCATCCAGTGGGTGGTGGCCGAACGGCCCGTCAGGAGGCCGGCGGCGGCGAGAACGTATGCGCCGGTGCACAGCGAGACGATCCGGCGGCCCAGCTCATACGCCTTGCATACCGCCTCTACTAGGGACGGCGGCGGGCTGCTGTGAACAGCCCGCGAACAGCCCAGCACCACAACCGTGTCCGCCTCAAAAAGGTCGTCCAGGTTGTGAGTGGTGTGAATCTGCATCCCAGCCACCGTCCTCAGCGGGCCTGCCTCGGCGGCACACAGGCGCAGCTCGTACCACGGATCTACGATGTCACTGCGGTCCAATCCAAAAATCTCGCACAGCACGGCGAGTTCGAATGTTGGGATGGCGTTGGTCACGGCCACAGCAATGACATGTTTACGCATGGCAGGAATTTACAGCGTGTCTCGATTGATGATCATTCGTTGCATAGATCGTGGAAGTGTTCATGGGGCGGCTTTTTCTGACGAGTTGTGGGAGTTCTTCCAGCGGGTGGCGCCTGTGTCCCCGAGGTGGCCGCAGGACGTAGACTGTTGATGACGTCAGGTACTGGCGGCGATCGTGTGCGACGCCACCACCGCTGTAACTTCCGCCAGGTTCCGCCGATCTTCGAAGCTTCCTGGGTAGAGGGTGCATCGCCGCTCCGCCGAGTGGATGATGCGCCGGGATGGTCGTCTCAAGCCGGAACTGCGGCTGAGCCGCTGGTCTGCTTCGTGGGCAAGGGCGTCCATCTCCCTGCGAATCGGCCAGTCCAGCAGTTGTGACCAGTGTCTCTGCATACCGCCGTCGATCGCCGTGGGTGCGCCTTTGTCCTCCAGGACGTACCAGTTGACGTGGGAGTCCCCGAGGCAATGGATCCCAGGCACCCCCTCACGGCTACTCACTTCTCTTGTGGAAGTCACACCCGTGACCATACACGGGCAGCTTCACGTAAGGAAGCTGCTACTGTCTGGCCATGGCAGCGCGCCGGAACCTGGCCTATGACAACTGCCCGGCAGCTCGAGCGCTGGACGTGATCGGCGATCGCTGGGCATTGATCATCGTGCGCGAAATCCTCAAAGGCGCTCGAAGGTTCGACGATCTGCGAGAGCGCCTGCCGGTCAGCGAGAACACACTCGCCCGCAGGCTGCGCGAGCTGACAGAGGCCGACATCCTCCGCAAAGAAATCTACGCCGAGCGTCCCCCTCGCTTTCAGTACGTCCCCACGGAGGCCGGCTTCGCGCTCATTGGCGTGCTCCACGCGCTTGGCACCTGGGGAGAAACGTGGACCGTCCCGGACCCCGCAGGCCCTCCACCACCCGAATTCCCCATGGCCCTGTTAATGGCCAGCAACGTGGCACAAGACTGAACCACAGCATCTGTTGACCGCTACGGCCGTCAGCGAATGCCGCGTCGCCGTGATCGGCATGCGTCGCCTCACCGGCGAGTCCATCCCAATCTGGCGCACATCTGGCCACGGCTCAGACTGCTCTTCCGGGATCAAGCGCCCACTGACCATCCTGAAGCGGCTGCGGCTGCTCCACCTGGGCGATCCTACGCAACGCCGAGATCAGCGCGTCGCCGAGCGAAGCGGCTACTACGACCAGTTCCACCGCGCGTTCCCTGTCCTTCGGCCCCGACGCGTCCGGTCTGACCGCGCCCTCCAGCACGCCGAGGTCGATCGCGGCGATCCGGTCGGCCGCTGCGGCGTAGGCATCGAGCGCGGCGATCATGTCCTGCCGCCCCAGCTCGCCGAGCACGGCCAGCACGCCGACGGCCATCCGCACCGCCCGATGCGCGGCCCGGGACCGCGTCCATCCCCTCCTCGCCATCATCTCGTCCATTAGCCGCTCCGCCGCGGCCAGGTGCGAGCCGCCCCGAGGGGCCGGCCATTTGGTCATGGCCGTTTGCGCAAGGGCGAGCAAGCCGTACCGGGAGCTCTTGGCGCCCTCCACGTGTCCGATCAGGTCGCGGATCGTCACGATCGGCAGCCCGCCGTAGTCGGCAAGCGCCCGCACGAGGGCGAGCCTGTGCACGTGCCCCTCGTCATAGTCGGCCAGATTGCGGCCCAACGGGCGGCCCGGTGCCAGCAGCCCTTCCCGCAGGTAATATTTGATCGTCGCGACGGGGATCCCCGTCGCGACGCTCAGTTCCGACATCCGCACGTCTCCAGCCTCCTCATTGGATAGTGTAGCTATCTTACCGCTGAAGCGGTGACCTGGGATGATCGCTTTTGATATGCCTTCCGCTCTGCTTATCGGCGCGCCTGCGGTGCCGTGTGGCAAGCCTTCCCATGGCTATTCCGCTGCGGCGAACTGATGGCTAGCCGGGCGTCGCGTTCAGGTCTTGGAGCGCCGCGCCTCTACGCGCAGGGCCTGTTGAACCAGTCGAGTTTGATCCACGGGTTGAGCCCCGCCCGTCGGAGACGCTGAACCAGGCAATGTCATCGCCGGGGATCGAAGGCGGTGGCTTTGCTGGTGCCGTCGTTGGGCAGGCTCGGCACTGCCACCTCTTCACCCGCCCCTTGCCGCCTACAACACCGTCGATCACGTTCCTGCCCGGCAGCAGGAGGAGATCGAAGAGGAGCTTTCCAGGCTATCGTCACGTGCTCAAGACTAAAAACAGCCAATCTCCGCAGCTTTTCTGCCTATGCGCTCGGGCCTGCTCGGCGTTTCCGGCGATGACACGCTTCTTGCAAAAGCGTCCAGGGGGCGGCGTCTGCCAGGCTCGCCCACGCCCGGGTGTGGCCGCTTACCCAGCCACATAAGCGGTCGGCGCCTACCCGGCTCGTAGGCGGCCCATATTCTGCTGGTAGAACTCAATGTCGCCCCGCAGCCGCTCGCGGGTGAAGCGCTCGGGCTCCTGGCGGTGCGTGGCCGTACCAAGAGGAGTCCAGAACGCAGTGAGCGGCATCTCATCGGCATCGTCCGGAAGGAACTTCGCCGCCTCCACTGCCGCGTCTCTGGCGATCTCCCAGCCAAGCAGGGCGTCCGGGGAAGACAGGAGGTCGTCCTCCACGGCCATGCGGGCGTAGGCGGCAGCGGTCAGCACCCACTGGCCGGCGTCGACGAGGGTGGAGATGCCAGGGCCGAAGTGGAGGCCGTCGCATCTGGCGGTGTACTCGGTCGCGTACGGGACACGGAGCTCGATGTAGTGACCAAAGTGGTCGAACACCATCTTCCAGGCGTCAGGGCCCTCCGTGAAGACGGTCCAAGGACGGTAGTCAGGCTTTTTGCCCGGTCCTGCGTGCGCGACGGTGAGGCTGATGTGGAGGTAAGCCTCGGTGATCGTCCTTGCCTCACGCACGGGCGGCCACCATGCCCCGGTAAGCGTCGCGGACGACGAGTAGGCGGTCCAGGGCGAATCTGCCTGGTTCGGCGGCGCGCACGCCACGACCGCGGGCCGACCAGAAGGCTTGGTCGGGCACGTGGTCCTGGCCGGGCGGGACGAACTTGACGACCTCATCGACGGCCGCGGCGGCGATCGTCAGGGCGTGCCGGGCCACGGCCTCGTCGTCGATGGGAACGTTACTCGCCACCATGTCGGCCACCCAAAGCCATTCGCCTGCGTCGAGGAGCTGGGAGGGTTCTTGGCTGCCGAACCTGGGGAACGCCCCGAACATCGTCTGCTCCTCGGGCAGGCCGAAGAGGAACTCCCGACCCCTGCCGCAGTCGGCGCAGGAGCCGTGGTAGCGCGAAATCAGCTCGCCGTCCACCATCACCAACGCTGTGTCCCACGTCGTCTCCACCGAGCCGCATGCGCACGGCTGTAGGTCGAGGTACAGATGCGTCTCGTCTCTCGTGCGTGCTACCGCGAACGGCATGGCCTTGTTCCCTCCGCTTCATCAGCTGCCACCATCATGAACCCTCCACCTCGTCAGGGAGGATCAGTTCGATTCCGACGTTCAAAGCATGCGGGTCGGCCCCGATGAGGGCGAGGTTGGCGGTCCAGATGTCGTTCCAGTAGCGGCCATGGCCGTATACCTCTTCGGAAATTTTCCACAGCGAATCGCCGGGGGAGACGATGCGGCGTCGAGGAGTGGGAGGGGTGGCGGGTTTCTCTGACGGCTGCGGTTGCTGCTGCTCGGACGGCATGGGAGGGCTAGTGGGCTCTTGGGACGGTTGCGGTTGGTGCTGCTCGGACGGCTCAGACGGCGTAGGCGGGGGAGTGCTTTCCGGGTCTCGGCGACCGCAGACGCAAGGTTCGTTCGGCGGACAGAAGCAGTTGTCGTCCTCCTCGGGGGGGCACCAGCCGGTGCTATTGGCGATCTCGCGCATGCGCTGCCAGAACTCGTGTCGGGACTCGCCTCGGATGCTGTGGTCGAGCAGGTCGGCGAGGTCCGCGGCGAGTGGACCGGGCAGGCCCGCCCGGTTGGCCTCCCGGCCACTCGAACGCTTGCCGAGCCCCTCCGCCTCAGCCACACTGACCAGCATCTCGAAACGGGCGGGCCGCTGCTGCGGGGCCGCAGTCCGCACCTGGCGCACCAGTTCGTGGAGCTCGGCGGCCAGGCGGAGGCCGCGCCTGGTGAGCGTGCCGCCGGGTCCTGGAACCTGACCGTCCTGCGGCACGCCAGCCGCGTCCGCGATCATGTCCGCCACGGCGACGGCCACAGCGGGTCCAGCGATCGATGCAGGCCAGGCGGGGTCTACGGTCAGCAGGTGCACGCCGTGCTGAGTAGTGAGGTCGATCGAGCCGCCCGTCGCAGGGCGGCCCGCAACCACCTCCACCGTGATCGGCGCGCCACCGATCGGGGTGATGTCGACGAGTGCGGTGCCGTACAGCGTTGACGTGGCGCCGGTGAGGGCGGCGGCACGGGCTGTGGCGGCTACGGCGGCGGTGACGGCGGGGTGAACGGTGCGGCCGGCAAGCGCATTGATGGAGTCGATGTGCGCCGTGGGGAGCAGACCCAAGCGGGCAGCGGCCACCTGCCGGGCCGCGGCGCCCTCGGTGCCCGGTGTCAGCCCGGCGTCGCCCAGTGCGACGCGCAGCTCGTGCTCCACGACCCCACGCTGCAGGGACGAGGCGTTGGCGTGGGCCTCGACCAGCGCCCTGATGCGGACGAGCGTCGCCGCGTCGCCGCGCCGCAGCGTGGGAACGGCGGTGAGCGGGCCGGGCACCAGCACGTGCCCGGCCTCGAGCCCTGCCTGCTCGGCGACGGCCTCAGCGATCAGCTCGGCGAGCCGCAGGCGGACGCCGGAGCCGTCGGCAGGCGAGACCGCGACCGACAACCGACCTGGGCCCGATGCCTGCGTCTCGACCTGCCCTGGAGCCAGCCCGGCAGTGGCCACCTCGAGGGTGAGTGTGCCGGCGGGCGACGTCACGGTGAACGTCCCCTGCCGTGTGACCGGCGCGGTGGCGGTGCCCGGCTCCCCGACTGGCGTGATGGCCGTGACTCCGGATAGATCCGCCAGCGTGTCGAGACCAGTCGTGGTCGTGGGCAGGGCCCCGATGGCACCGGTGTGGAAGCCCGGCACCGCCTGCGGCCGTGCCGACCAGGGGAATGATGGAGGAGTATGACCCTGGCGGCGAAGCGCGGCGGCCAGTGTCTGCAGCTCGTGCGCCCACTTGCGCCTGATGTCGGCGGTCTCGGGCGAAGGCTGTAAAGCGTGCATGGCCTGTGACTCCGCCCAGCTGCGGGACAGGTAGCGGAACTCGTCGAAGCGGGCCGCCGCGCAATCGTCGCGGCCCCGGATCGTCAGCGCCCTGGAGACCCAGCGGCGCACCACGCCCTGTTCCGATCTCGCCGCGGCGGCGGCCATGGCACGTCCGGCGTGCGAGATCTCGTGCAGCGCCACGCGGGCGAGTTGGTCGTTGGCGATCCGCGGTGAGAACCGCACCAGGGCGGTCTTCAGGTTCGTCTCGGCCATTCGGTGGGGGCCGACCCCGCCGAACTTGACCTCGAAGCGCAGCGTTCCCCAGGACGTGGTCTGCACGGCTAGCGTCGAGCCGGACCAGGCCCAGCCGAGCACGTTCCCGCCGAAGTCGGAGACCTGCAGGTCGCGTTCCATCGCTTCCTTGAGCTCGTCGAGGGTCGCGTCCGGCAGGTGTGGTTCCCTGCGGCCGGTTTCAAACGCGGACCCCGCGACCTCCGGTGCGCTCACCGACGGTCCCGTGGCCAGTCCGGCCGGACCCTGGGTCGAGCTCTGAGGGGCTCCTGTCGTATTGGGGGCGGGGTCACCGCTCGTCGTGTGACCGGCGCTCGGCGGAGCCGCGGGCCAGACCACGATCTCAGAGTCCGCCAGATCGGGCGCCAGCGGCGCTTTCCGTCCAGGTGGCGGGTCGCCCGACACGAGCCGCCATTCGGAACCCAGGGTCCTCCCTCCCGACTCAAGGGTGGTGAGGAGCTCCTCGTAGTCGCTCGCGGCCATGACGGCGACCACCTCGCCGGTGGCGGCGCGAGGAACGTGGATGGCCCTCTCCTGCTTTTTCTCCACTTCGGGGGTGAGCGTCTGCTGGACAAAGGTCAGGTCGAAGTCGGTGGTGAGGATGACGAAGACGGCGCCCTTCTTGTCCTTTTCGAAGCGGCTGCTCTCATGCCGGTGGCCGCTCGCGTCGGTCACGCTCACCGAGGACTGCTCGCCGCCCCAGACGCCGACGGACAGGCCGCCGTCCTCGCCGCCGCCGCCTCGGGCGATGGGGAAGGCCAGCCCGCCGTTGCTGGAGGAGCCGCTCTTTCGCTCAATTCGCCAGACAGACCCTATCTCGACGCCTTCGATCACGCCTGTCAGTCGTTGCAGGTTGGACTGCGACGCCTTGATTTTCACGTCGACCACGCGGTTGCGGACGCCGGCCAGCGGCAACCGGATCTGGCACCCTTCCTCGCCGGTCATCCTTTCGAACAGCGTGGTGAGCGCGATCTCCGACAAATGGTGGCGCAGCTCTGGCTCGATGATCTTGACGGCCTTGCCGAACGCTTTACGGTCTTCGAGCGTCTCACGGATCTTCGCGTACAGGTTCGCCCGCACCGAGTTGGTGACGAAGCTGGGTGGCAGCGGCACCTGCCGCGGATCGAGACGCCTCCTCGGTTCGGCGGGGCCCGATCCCGCGGGTCTGGTCAATCCGGCGGGGACGAGTCGCACCATGTCACCGCTGAGGATCACCGTCTTGCTGGTGGAGGGTCCCTGCGTGGGGCGCAGACTGGCCTTGCCCGCCTGCAGGGGGGTGCGCTTTACCGTGATATACAGCTTGAAGCCCTGCCGCACCCTGTCCATGCCGTTGAACATCGCGACCCGCTGGATACGCGTCTCCTGCTCGGACCAGGAGCCGCTAGTTGATCGGCTGCGGTCGGTGTTGATGCCTACGTTGCCGCCGTGACCGTCGGTCGAGCCGCTGACGCCGGCGTTCATCCCGTTCGTAGTGAACCTGGTCTCCGTCCCTCCCTGCTCCTCATAGGTGTAGTCCTGTACGATCATGCCGACTTCGTTGCTCGTGTCTAGAAGTTCCGCTGGCTCGTCGGTGAACTCGGCGCTGACCTCTACAACGAGCTGTTCGTGGGGGCCGGACCAGTCGAACGGGGTCAGGTAGCGCAGCTCGGTGCCGGCAGGGCTGAAGATGTTGTCGATCAGACCCCACCAGCGCTTTTCCGAGAAGATCTTGCGGAGGCTGTCGGCCATCGCCGGCTCGGTCAAAACCTCCGGCTCGGTCGAGACCGCGGCGCGGATCGCGTCGAGCAGTTCGACCTCTGTCTGGCCGTCCCGGAGCCGGATGTCGTCGATCAAGGTGAACCCTATCGACTTCTTGAGGAATGACGGCAGATCCCTCTCGCGCGAAGCCTGCACCAACGTCTCCGCCTTGGCCAGGAAGTCGTCCACGCTGGTCAAGGCAGACCCCGCGTCCACGACTGGCTTCAGCGTGTCGATCAGCACTTTCGGTGTGTGGCCGGCGGCCAGAGGGACCGGGACCGTGGTCTGGGACAGCTCCGCCAGGTATCTCTTGGTGAGCGGCACGGCGACGGTGCGGTCGAGCTTGATGTCGCCGTCGATGAAACGCTGTACGACATTGGCCATCTGGTGCAGCGGCAGATTGAGGGTCCCCTCGGCGTACAGCCGCAGGGCGTGGCGCTCCGGCATCTTGAACAGCATGGTGCCGTCGGCCATTCTGCTCACTGGCTCCGCGCCTGCTTCGCTGGCGGTGACTTCGAAGTCGACCGAGGCCAGGAACCAGTACTTCTTACCTATCTCGACCGCGAGCCGTTCCCGGCCCCAGATGAGCAGGTTGAACCGAGAGCGGGACTGTCCGCCCTCATGGAGGCCACCCGCCTTTCCGCCCTCGCTGGAGCCGTCACCGTGCTGGACGCCCAGGCCGACCGACGCCTCGACCTTCCCGCTCGATGACTTGCTCGCCGCGACGCCCATGCTGGACAGCGTCAGGTTGATGACGCTGCCCACGTCGTCGGTGTCGCCGACGAACACCATGTCACGCGGGATGCCGCGCACGCTGACCGACGCCGTGGAGGGAGAGACGCCCTGCGGCCGGACGGCGAAGTCCATGGTGTAGTCGGTGCGAAACAGCTCGGGGTGCGCTCTGAGGTTGTAGGCGTCGAGGAACTCCGCCACCGTTAGGTATGCGGGCGAGTCCGCGGTCATCACCTTGGGGGCCTGGCTTGCGACGATGTCTGGAAGATCCCCGACGTCCAGGTGCTCGATCGACGCGTAGCGCATCACCTCGTCGGGCACCGGCTGAGGGGTGGCGGGGCGCGGCGGGCCCGTCTCGGGCAGGAAGTCGCCCGAAATCTTCAACTGGGCGCTTCCCTCCACCTCCGCCAGCAGTTCCAGTCCCTCGGCCGTCACTAGCTCGACCCGGCCCGTGTGCGGGACCGTGAAGAACACGACCTCATTGGTGGACTCCGTGAGGGTCACGTTGTTGATCGTGAGCCCGGTCGTATGGGAAAGGGTCCGCGAGCCGTCCCAGCCGCCCCCCGCGCTGACATTGGGGCCCGCTCCCGCCGTCTGCTCGGGCACGAGGTGAGCAAGCCCACCCCCGCCGCCACCGCTCAGGCTTCCCGTCACGCTCCGTGACCACACGTTCGTGTCGGAACCGATGTTGAGATAGACCACATCCTCCGCATCGGTGGTCCCGTCGTATGTGGCCTTCTCGAAGTGCTGGTCGAAGGTGACGCGGAGAGCGACGTGGCGTGTGGCCTGGCCGGTGCGCATCAACACCAGTTGGATCGGGAAGCCGTCCTGGGCGGCCTGATCGTAGGCCCCTTGCAGGCTGTCCACTGACAATTGCTCGTCGAGCTCCTTCTGGTTCAGCACCTGGCTCAACCGTTCCAGCGGATCCAGGGAGTAGATCGACTTGCCGGTGTGATCGAGTGGCGCGAGCAGACCGCGGGTCCGCAGCTCACTTTCCGTGGCCCTTTTGAGCTGCTCCATCTCGGTGACGTGCTGGACCAGAGCCGGCCCACCGCCGCGCAGCTTGCCCCGCCCTTTGCCGTAAAACGTCGGCAGCTCGCCCTTACGGCCCTCGGGGAGCTCGCGCCTGGGGTCGTCGCGGAACACCGGCTCCCCGTCGGGCCCCACCGTGAACGCCTTGGCGTCGACGGGCAGGCCGTAACGATAGGCGTCTGGTTCGGGGAATCTGAACAGGCCCGAGCCCTCTCCCCTGATCGGGTCGAGCTTCTTGTTCTCGTCGATCAGCCGGACGGTGACCTCGTAGTCGAACTCCAGCTCCACGCCCTGGGTGTGGCCGGTGTAGCGATGCACCCCGGGGAAATAGGCGACGCCGTTCACAGTCAGTCCCTCCGCAGCGGAGATGCCGACGCCGAGCCGACCGTTTCCGCCGACACTCACGGGGTATTCGCCGGCCCCCGGCATGCCATCGAAGCTCGTGGCGCCGAGCGATGCCGACACGCCCGTGCTGAGGGACCGCCCGGCGGACTCGCTGCCCATCGCGCTGCTGACACCGACGCGAAGCCGTTCTTGCCAGTGGAATCGGCTAGCCGCGCCGACCCTTCTCGCCGACGCCAGCCGCGGCTTGGCCCGGATCTCCAGGTGAAAACAGGGCCGGCCGTCGACGTGGATGATGCGCTGCACTCCCCGGGGGGAGTCGACCGCTTGGGATATGCGGCTGTACAGATCTTCGATGAAGGCGTTGTAGAGCTGCTGCTGGGCGACGCCGCCCGGCGGGAAATACTCTTCGCCCAGGGCTGTCGCCGTGTCGTCGGCCAGCTTGATGAGGCCCGTCAGGCCGTTCACCATATGGTCGGGGAATTTCGTCCTCCGGCGCTCGGCCTCTGGGAGACGCGCCTCTCCGAGCGGCGGGCTCTCCATGTACGCGTAGGAGACGTACGCCCGCAGGCTGGCTGCGTCGCCATGATTCCCATGAGCCACCGTGACCGGGCGCGACCATCCCTGGTTCAGTGACATACGCACCTGCACGGTCCAGGCGGCGTGCCCGTCGACGAGCGCAGACTCACCGCGGTTGTCCCCGACGCCACCGCCCACAACGTAACGGTTGGCCTTGCCGGTCACCGAAGCCGACAGGCCCTTGGTGGCTGCGGCCTTGAGATCGGTGTGCTTGAGCACCTCCTTGGCAGCGCTGGGCGGCAGCATCGACACCCAGGGGCTCAGCTTCACGCCGATGGTCGTGCCGCCGCTGCGGTTCGCCGTGGCGCCGACGGTCCGGCCGCCCAAGGGGAGGACCCCGTTAATGATCTCGGAGGCGAACTTCGCCGAATCCAGCACCTCGACGAGATCGCTGACCGACAGCTTGATCAGCAACTCGCCGGACCTGTCCCGGCCCACGCGGATCAGCGCACCGTCCTTGGAGACGATCCGGCTGAACTCCGCCCGCACGAGGCGCTCCAGCGACTCCGGCGTGAATGAGGCGTCAACCTCGCGCTCAGGCTCACCCAGCAGACCGTTGATGGTCTCCGTGAGCTTGCCCAGGTGAGGTAACCGGTCCGCGGCGACGAAATCGGGCAGCGCCGCCAGCGAGGGCAGCGCGTACCCCAGCGCCTGCTGGAAGTGACCCAGCCAGTCCTTCGCCTCGACGGCCAGTTCTTCGAATCTGTTCGGATCCGCCGGGACGTCCTGGTTCAGCTCGGCCAGGAGCTCCTGATACGCCTGCCGCGCCTGCGTAGCGTACTCCAGCGCCTCTTGGTAGGCCTCCTGAATGCGCAGGTGGCGCTCCTGTCTAGCGCGTTGCGCACCCTTGCCCTTTTCGTCCTTCGCCTTATCGATCTCCTTCTCCGCCGCAGCGGCGTTGTCGCGGTGGGCGGCGATCCGCACGCGCAGCCCATCCTCAGTCATGGACAGCGAGTCGACGGTGCGGCTGACGTACGACGTGAGGGCGGAGAGCGGCGTGCCCGTATTCACCGGCGCGGGGGCGGCGGACTGCCCACTCGCCCAGGGCGGCACGGGTGGGGCGTGACCACACTCGACCAGATTGGTGATCAGCTGGTCGATCTCGTGCGCCCAGCGCTGCCTGTCGTCCATCGACGAGGACGTGCGCCACTTCCTTGACAGCAGGCGGAATTCGTTGAGCCGCGCTGTGAAGCATTCGTCACGCCCCTCAGCGGTGCGAGCACTCGACAGCCAACGCCGCAGCAGACCCTGTGCCGCGTTCGCTGCTGCGGCCGCCCTTGTCTGGGCGCCATGCGAGATTTCATGAACCACCGCCCGGTACAGGGAGGCCGTGGGCGCTCCGGGAGCGATCTTCATGATGATGGGGTCGGTCTCCGTCCCGGTACGGATGTCCGACTCCGCCACGTTACCGTCGCCGACCCCGCCGATCCTCACCCGATAGTGCAGCGTCCCGTCGGTGCGCGTCTCCACCACCATCAGGGCAGAGTGGTGCGACCAGGTCAGGCTCACCACCTCGCCGCCGAAGTCCGACAGGTCCAATTCCGCCATCGTGGCGGCGTGGACCTCCGCCGTCGTCGTCGGGCTGAGGTGTGCCGGTCGCCTGCGCTGCGGCTCGAACAGGGAGTGCCTGATCTGTCGAGCCGTCACGGTTCGTGGGAATCCGTTCACATTCGTCCCGTTCGCGGCGACCTGGGAGGTATGCCCGCTGAGATCGGCCACGAGGTCAGCGATCTCCTCTGCGGCGACGTCGTAGAACCTCGCACGCAGGACGGCATCTGGGGTCGGCGCCCTGGCGGCTAGCCGGTTGGCGATGCGATCCACCTCTGCAGGGTCGTCGCCGCTGTACCAGTCACGGGCATGCGCGGCCGCCTCGGGAGCGGAGCCTGGGTCGGCGTTGGCCAGCCGGTCGAGCGCCTCCATGGCGCCGTGTACCCGAGATGTGCCGCTCGCCAAGGCGGCCTCGGCGCCCAACGCTGCCGCCGCCTCCGCCCGCAGCCGCTGCGGGGTCGCACCGTTCGCCGCCTGCCTGGCGAGCCGCTCTTGAGTCCGACCCAACATCTGGGGGGACAGGGTCAGCGACTGACCCGTCGCGCCGTTGACGAACAGGCCGCCATTCTGCAGGGGGATCCCGTGCGGGAACGCCAGGCGCTGCGCCTCGGCGAGGGCGTTCTGTGCCATCGCGGTGGAGAGCGTGGCCGGCACGGAAGCGCTGGCGCCCGGCTGGACGTGCGCGGCCGCCTGGCTCGTGTTGCCGGCCTCCACCTGCGTCCCGCCAATTCCTGGTGAGGCCGTGCTCGTCGGTAGCGAGGCGTCCTGCTGGGCCGCCTGGCTGGCGGAGGTGGGGGTATTGCCCGCGCCCGGCGCCTGCGCGGCCGGATCGGGTGATAGCCCGCCGACCTGCTGGCCCGCGCCTTGGGCCGCTTGCGCGCCTTGGCTCGGCCCTGCGTTCTGAACGCCGGGAAGGGGCTGCTGCGTCTGCGGCTGCGTCGGGCCGGGCACCGAGGGGCTCGAGGAGGGGCTCTGGACGGAAGTGGTCCCGGTCGAATTGGCCGGCACACCCGGGCCGTGCGCCATGCCCTCCGCACCGGACGTCGGGGAGCCTGTAGGCGTCGTGCCGGTGGGGACGGTCCCCGCTAGAGGCACGATACTGGAAGCGCTGCCATTGCCGACCAGCGGCGAGGCGTGCCCGGTGGCCATGGCCTGGTCCACTGCCCTTGCCGCGTCGCTCCTGGCCGCAGCGGCGGTGGCGCTGGCCAGCGCTGAGGCTGGGTGAGTTAACGCCATTGCCGCGTCGGGGTTGAACGGGCTGATTGTCCCGGTGCGCCCCACACCACCCACGAAAGCGCCGATGAACGCGTCCGCGGTCGGCATAGCCCACTGCCCGTACACCATACCGTTGGCCAGAACGCTGCTGAAGGGTGAGACCACGGCGTTGTTCAGCCCCGTGTTCATCGCCCGGCCAGGAAAGCGCAGAAGCGCGTTGCCGAGGCCGGGTGAGTCACCAGCGAGCCGGTTGAGCTGCGCGATGCCGGGAAGCCGCTCGGTGAACCTGGAAACCCGGTGGGCGGAGGCCATCCCAGCGGCCGCACCCGTGCCGGCACCTACCGCCGAGGCTGCGGTCTTCTTCCAGTCCCACTCGCCACGGGTTCCCTGCCTCATCTGCTCGTACTGGCTCCAGGCGTCAATGAAGATCTCTTCGCCCATCTCCTCGAACATCTCTCGGGCCAGCGGTGAGGCCGCCAGCCGTGAGACGCCCTGGACGACGCCGCTCAGCACGGGGATCTGGGCGGCCCCGCCAGCGATCATCCCCCGGCCGGCGTTGACCGCGAGCAGTTGCAGGATCCTGCCGATCGTTGCGCGCGCGGCAGCGGCGTACGGACCGACCAGCCAAGCCGTGGTGCCCGCGGAGAAGAACGCCGCGATCAGCGCGATCGAGGCGGCGATCACGGCAATCCAGAAGGCCACGTTGATGGAAATCTTCGAGTACTGGGTCTCGCGCGCAAAGGAGTCAATCTGTTGCCAGTCGCCGTTCAACCTCTTCGCCACGGCTCCAAGGCCCGCCTCCTCGCCGAAGAGATCGCCCACCCGACTGAGGAACGCGGGCGTAGCGATGGAGTCCCAGCCCGAGACGGTGGTCCCAACGGCCTGCTTGGTGGGGTTGGCGGCGGAGGTCAGGGCGTTCGCGGCCTTCTCGTAGGATCTGGCCATCGCCCACAGCCCGCTCTCGCTGACCTTGGGCCAGACCTCTCCCGAGGCCAGCAGGGGCATCACGACATACTGGACCCAGTCAGGGAGGATTTCGGTCTCCCACGCCGGCTGAACATCGGTCCTTGGCGGTCCGCCTTCGCCTGACGACGCTTGGCCGTCGGGTGTGTCGGTGTTGACATCCCCGTGCGACGAACCCGCCATGCCGCCCCCACCCTGTTTCGTCACTCGCCGACTCGCTCCCCGCCTCCGTTCGGGGAGCTCAGGGACGTGGCGTAGACCTAGATGAAAAGATCCTTGATGCGGTGTGCTTCAGCTTGATCGGCCGCCATCGTGTCGCTGATGACATCGCGCATGGTCGGGCCCACCTCGACGACCTGCTTGACGACGTGATGTCCATTGCGGATCATCATCGGCGGTCCTCCGTTGCGCATAAGCGCCTCCTGGAATCTGACGCCTTCGGCCCCGTTTCCCCAGGGCGCGGCGGCGATATGCGCCTCGATCTCCGCTGCGGCCTCCGCCCAGCTCCCTTGGAGGGAAGCGGCCATCTCGTCCCACATGGCGATGCCCATCGCAACAATCTGCGCGTTGAAGTGCAACACATTCGGCACGGTTTCACCTCTCCTTGAGCATGCCATCCGCCAGCTGGCGCATCACGGTCTCGACGTCACCTTCGAGGTGGGCCGCCATGTGCTCAGGAGGGATCAACGGCGAAAAAATCTCCACCACGCGCTCCCTAACCTGGGCGGCCGCGCGGATGACGGTCTGGGTGATTGAATCGGCCAGTTGCCTGGAATCCGGCTGGCGATAGATTCGCGGGTCGAGGTCGAGCCGTAGGAGATTTCCAAGCGGGCCCACAGTGGCTGACACCAGCCCATCGGCGGACGTCTCGGTCACCTGAACGGCACGCGCCTGCCGGTGCAGATCGAGCGCCCCGTCCTGTATATGCGTGAATAGGGACCGCAGCTCGTTGGCATAGGCCTGCAGCCCTTCGGCATCCGGCGAACCAAACTCCATGTTCACCCCCCACGGGTGCTCTCTGTCACATCTGGGGAAATTTTGCCCAAAGTTAACAAAAGGCACAAGAGGTGAACAGGAACTTCTAATCGGCCTGTGAGACGCATAGTGCTACAACGCCCCCTCGTGCCGGGGGGATTCGGCAGCGGTAGACGCTGCGCCCGACCCGCTGGAGACCGAGACCAGCCATGGTGGCCTTACCACTGGCGTATGCCGGTAGCAGAATGCCGTCGCGCGCGGCAAGCCACAAGGCGACCTTACTGGCTACAGCCTGGGGGATGACCAGTTCGCTGGCGGCAAAGGGACGGCGCTCACCAGCGGCGCGAGGGGCTCTCCCCAAACAGCCACTGCAGCAGCAACCTCGGCTTCGGGTGAGGAGACTCGGAGCGTGCGTACATCGCTTGAAGCGGCCCAACCTGCCGCGCCCGCCCGCGCCTCAACCCGTCTAGCTGGCACGCGATGTCTCGCTCTGCATTGGCCGCGAGCTTGCTGAGTCGGTCAACGTACTCGCCCCGACCAAGCTTGATCAGCAGCATGGCGCGGATCCACGTGGACTCAGCGCTGTCCCCGAACGCTTCGACGAAGACCTTAGCGATGCCGGAATGCTCTCGCTCGAACTCGTACAGCGCTTGAAGCGCGCCGTCAGGTAGCGGCTCGCCGATCTTCTTGGTGAGGCGTCGTGCCGTGAAGGGGTCGACTTGGTATTGGTTGGGAACCATGGCGTTCCTTGGGGCCCTTTGTATGAACCCTGACCACAGGTAATCGACACAGCAATAGGCGCAGCAACAAGCAGGTCCCTGTCCGCTATAGCCCCAGCTGGCTTTCATGCACAAGAACGCTGAGGCCGTCGGAAGCTTGTTTCGATCAATCGACTCTGTGTCGAGACGCTACTTGACCAAGCCGTCAGTGCGGCATGGCAAAAGAGGGTGATAAAGCGCCGCTCCAAACAAATGACTGCAAGCAGAGCAGTAACGGTAATCAGTGTACGCCAATTTTGCGCTTCGACGGTTCTCCTTCCGTTGAGTTGGGAAGCACATGGCGGCCTCACAGCTACAGAAGGCTCTGCCAGCATCGCGCTGTGTTGTCAGGAGACACTGCTGAGAGCCGGTGAATCAACATTGTGTAGAGCTACTACCGTCAAGGAAAGCGCAACGGCTGCCATTTATCATCTAATTTCTGCCATGTCCTTTGGAACATCGACGGAACGTCACAGGCCGAATACCCGAAAGATCATGGACACGACGAACACCTCCGCCTTGGACAAGGACTTCTGGTTGAGGAAGCCCTTGTGGATGTCGGCGCGGGGGCTCCGGCGGCGTGGTGAGCGCGCACGATGGTGGAGTCGACCTGGCTGTTCCAGTCCAGCTCACCGCGCCGGTCGGCCTCGACCATGAGGGCTTGCTTGATGGAGTCCCACGTGCCGTCGGGGTCCACGCGCGCAAGCGCTCGTTAGCGGGTCTTTCAAGGACCGTAGCGTTCGGGCAGGTCCCTCCAGGGCGCTCCGGTCCGGACCCGCCACAAGACCTGCCACCGCGACCTCGGGATCGGAGAACACCACGGCGGGCATGGCGGCCGGGGGAGAAGGCGACGGTGTGGCCGCTGAGGGCTTCGGCTGCCACGATGCCTTCG
Source organism: Nonomuraea recticatena (assembly GCF_039533245.1). Classification (NCBI taxonomy): domain Bacteria; kingdom Bacillati; phylum Actinomycetota; class Actinomycetes; order Streptosporangiales; family Streptosporangiaceae; genus Nonomuraea; species Nonomuraea recticatena. Next base: position 26,028 of record NZ_BAAATE010000060.1, read on the forward strand.
GCAGAGGCTTTGTGCGCGAGCGCGGGGCCAGGGGCGATGTCATCGACCATCTTCTTTCGCCATGCTTGCCACCGGGCCATGTCGAAGGTGACGGCGGCATCGAGGCCGGCGGCGGCAGAGCGATGGCATCGACGGTGTTCGCGGCCTCGATGAGCGCTTTGGAGGGAATACAGCCCACCCGAACGCATGCGCCTTCGAGTCCGGCAGGGCCGTCGGTGTCGATGAGGGTGACCTGGCGGCCGAGCTGGGCCGCGCAGTGCTGCGACGTAACCGCCTGGACCGCCGCCGACGACGAGCAGGCCCGTTTGTGTCGGCCTCAGTGGCCGGAACCGTGGATGCCAGACGGGGATCAATCCAGCAACAGCAGTGGCGCAGGGCTTCAAGGGCATCGACCGCACACCCTGGGCCGCCCTGCGCTCGATCCGCGCTACCCGGCCGGACGGCGCCCCGTCTACGTGATCGCAGACAACCTCTCGGCCCACAAGAACTGGCGCACCGCACGTGGGCCAAGAAGCACAAGGTCAGACTGCTGTTCACGCCAACCTATGCGTCCTGGGCCAACCCGATCGAGGCGCACTTCGGACCGTTGCGCCAGTTCACCTTAAGAGTTGTCCCGTAATGATCAGCGGTGAGCCGGGGATGCGGTCGTGTGCGGTGCGGCCCGTTCCCTCATCCGGCGAGAGCGTAGTTGTGCAGACGGGCGATGCCGAGCATGGCGTGATGGACGCTGTCGCCTTTCAGACGGCGGTCGCGAAGGATCTTCCAGCCCTTCATCCGGGCGAAGGCGTGCTCGATGCGGGCGCGGACTTTGCGGTGGGAAGCGTTGTGTTCCTTCTTCCATGCCGGGAGTTCGGCCTGGTCGCGTTCGCGGCGGCGCGGGATGACCAGCCCGGTGCCTCGGTAGCCGCCGTCCGCCATGACCGTGGTCTTGCCGACGGCGTCCTTCGTGCCGGACAACTCCCACGCCTTGCAGTCGTTGCGGTTGCCGGGCACGGGCCGACCGACCGCGACCACGAGCCGGGTATCGGCATCGATGACGACTTGATGGTTGGTCGAGTACCTTTAGTTCTTCGACTGCTCGGCGATCGTGTGGTCACGCGTGGGCACCGGAGTTCCGTCCACGATGAGCACCGCGTCCTTGCGAAACCGCAGGCGGGGCCGGAGCGCGAGCAACGGCCCGAGATGATCGATGATGCGGTCGGCTGCGGACTTCGAGACGCCGAATAGCGGTGCCAGCTGCCGTAGCGTCAAGTTCGTGCGCCAGTACGCTGTCACCAGCAGCACACGGTCTTCCAAAGGCAGGCTCCAGGGGCGGCCCTTGCGTATCGGGTCTGCACCTTCCCGTCGTAGCGCGGTGATCAGCTTACGGAAGCCGCGCAGACTCAGCCCGCTGGACGGGGCTATCCAGGACGGCTCCGACGCCGTGATCACACCAGCCACGACTTGATCATTTCAGGGCCGGCCGATATTGCCTGCCGGTCATGGAGTCAGCGCGGCAGACACACGCGCCAGGTGATCGTCCGCCAGGGCGAAGTCGTTGGCGGGGTTACGGAAGGAGTACCTGCCGTTGTTAATCCGGACGCCGCCATAGGCAGTGGCCCAATGCGCAGGACCTGACGGTCCCTGGCTTTCCAAGAGGGCGACTGCCAGGGGCTGCGGGGCCTTGACTCCCAAACGTGCGCTCAGCGCTGCCGCCAGACGGTAGACGGCTTGCTCGGGGACCGTGTTGTCGCCGAGCGCGGGCAGGAGGAGCAGAAGGTGAGCATCGGAGTCGGCAGTGGTCCCATCAGGTGGGGCATTGTCCGCGGCGGCGACCAGTTCCGTCCAGGACAGGCCGGGCCCCATGAAGTGCCCGTCGTCTCTGGCGATAAGATCCGCCTGGTCCCAATTCGGGTGATGCAGGAGGTAGTCGACGCCCGCTTCGTTCTCAATGGTGCGGTAGACGACGTGGAGTCGGTGACCTGCGGCGAGCGGGACGGTGAAGACGGGCCAGTCGCCTCGCTCCCACAGCCGTCGCTGAAAGTTCCGATGTTCGGCCCAGGCGTAATCGGCGCCCCACAGCAACCTGCCCGCGTTGCCCTGAGCGCAGGAGTAGAGGTGTCCGTGCCAGAACAGCCTTTGGTCAAGCAGCTCGGGACGCCGGGCGACGGGTCCGTCGTAGTAGCCCGGTATGCGGTCGGGTGTAGATCAGCAGCGTTGGTCACGTTGCTCATCATGCCGCTCGGCCGCCCATCAGTAGGACCAATGCCACCTCTTGGCATTCCGGGACAGCTCTTAAAGGTCCTAACAGAAAGATCAGCGGACAAGGCGCCGCCAGCAGATGATCGCTGCGGCAAGCGACATGAATGCTTCGTGGATGTCGTCGCGGACCTCCCAGCGGATGCGTAGGCGGCGGAACCAGTGCAGCAGCGCGATCGTCCGTTCCACCACCCAGCGGTGAACGCCCAGCCCGGAGCCGTGCGGAGTGCCGCGGCGGGCGATGCGCGGTCTGATGCCGGTGCGCCAGACCATGCCTGTTGTGCCCGATCTAGTCCCCGCCACTGGCAGCGGCGTTCGGGACGTTGTACGCGGATGAGCGCGGTCAGGCGGCAAGAGTGCGATGGGACAGCGGAATGGCGGCAGGGCAAGACGGCAACGAGGCTCCCGGTTGGGGCATCGGATCTTGGTCGACTGCTGTCTTACCGGTAGCCCCTTCTCCTCCGCCACCGCCCTGCAACCTTCTGATCACCGAACCATCAGGGTGGAAAAGCTCACTAGCTGTCACTCCAGTGATTCCAAGGACCCTCAATGCGCTCGAAGCACAAAGCGACCGCGGGTCGGAGTCATCGACCGGGCCAAGGAGTGTCGTCAAGCGGAAAAGCGTAAATAGTAGCGAGCGTCTGCCATTGAATCACTTGCGCTACTTCCCTACCCAGAGAGTGGGCGTTAGGGACCCAGTCGTCTAGTTGCCGCCACATCCAGTCATGGTCGCGCATTGCCTCCTGCCATGTCCTTTGTTTTCCTTCGTGCCATGCATACGCATTGGCTATAGTGGCAGCTGCGTTCTCGAGCTCAATGCCGTAAGATTCCAAACCTCTCAGCCAGTCCAGACACAAATTAGCCGCCTCCCCTCCCCATCCATGAAAAATGTTCTCGTGTTGCTCTCTTAAAACTGTCAGGCTGGAACGAATTCGGTCGCGAAGTTCCTCATAGAGGACACCAATTTCGCGCGTTTGTTCAGGACGCATGGCATGAACTGTCCGATAGAGGTCCTCGCAATTTGGATTCCAATCCTCGATGTCGCGCTGATTGAATCCAATCACAAGGCTTGCACACCACTCACCAAATAGTTTCTGCTTTTCTGCGACCCCTGCTCCGGCCCACCATGGTCGCGAGTCTTGTTCCTGCAGGTCGTCCTTATCTTCGCCACTGATATCATTCGCGACATTTAACAGCTCCTGCTCCGCGCCCAAATATTGGCCGGCCGCCTGATTGACTACTCGGCCAGTGAAGCGATATTGGTAGCGGAAGTCTTTATAAATTCTTGCTAGTTCATGGTGTGCGACTATGCCTATCGCCTTAAGAGCATAGCCCTCCGGATACACTTCCGGAAATGCTACTAGAGATCTCCATCCTTGAAATAGAATCTTTTCAGCAGGCCGTCCTTCCAGAATTTTATCCTCATCCTCGTATTCGGCCGTCAGCTTCTTTGCGGCCTCTATAAGGTTGTCGGTGTTGACGAAGTAATCCGATCTGGCGGACTCGCGTGAAATCTGCGGTTGCGAGTATTCGACTGCTGGCTTCTCGTTCGCACTTTCTAGAAGCTGCAGCACTTCGTCTCTTTCGCTCATCGCGCCCGTCCATGGATATCGAAAGCAATGGAAATTTCCCAAGCCACTGCATCGCTCTGCAGGATGAGCGCCTCTATTATGCTGTGCAGTGCCTCGTGATCGGACTTGGGCATACTCGATGCGCTTCGGCAGCTGTACTTAAAGCAGGTGTATCACGAGCTTGTCGTTGTTGCCTACGCTGATATTGATTGAACAAGCTGGGCACAAGGGGTGCCTACATGTTCATGGCAATCGTGCCGCGAATTTATGAATGGCCCGCTGCGCCGCACGACTTCCCTTCTGGTGGGCGGATCTTGGGTGCCAGCAGTTTACTGAGATAGCATCAGATAGCCAGTCACTTCATTATTCTTTGAAGCGTGGGGGCTTTCTGCATGGCGCTGAGGCATTTTATCTCGATGTCCTGGTCACTGAGCTCTTTTCACCCTGACGGCGCTGGTCGCGGTGGGTGTGCGCGGAGCGATGGCGGATGAGAGGAGGCTCCCGGTAAGACAGCAGTCGACCAAGA
>NZ_BAAATE010000061.1:0-23534 GCF_039533245.1 Nonomuraea recticatena
CCCGCAGGAACAACTCCCACAACTCATCAGGCACCAGCCGTCGAAGGAACGCATCCACGAACGGTCTAACGATCAATCTCCAAATGAGTCACGGTCTCAGCCGTGGACATATCCACTCGCATCCAGCAACACCCATCTCCCGCAGCCCGCACCCCCACCACGATCGGCTCGCCTTGCATCTGGCCGGTCCGATCAACGAGCCGGCTGCCCACGTCTCCATGGTCCTTTGCCTCGGCAACAGGCTACGCGCCCGTATTCGACCGAAATGTCGCCTTTCAAAGAACTCGAACCATGGGGGCCCTGAGCTCAATGCACCCGGAGTTCGCAAGGCGCGGTCATCGGCTCTTCTTCTGGAGTGGGTGGCCGTCGTCTGGATCAGCCCGGCGCTGTCATGGTCCGGGTCTGCGGTGCTATCGCCGCCGGTGCGCCAGGCGAGCGGCTGGTCCGAGACAGGTCGACTGCGATGGTGCGGGCCGTTTGGGTGCGAGTCGGTCGCGGCGCTGTGCGGCGATCTCGGGCTCGCTTGTGACTTTCGGGGCTTACGACCTCGTGCATGGTTGGCCGTGGCCTGCGGCACGAGTGATCGTTGATCTACGTGTGGCGAGGATTGTCCGGCGTGCGATTGTGGTGAGCAATCGGCGTGTCACCGGGTTGCCGGTGGACGTGCTGCGGAGTTGGTGGCCGAGATCGGGCCGCGATGAGAGGCCCAATGGCAGGCAGAGCTGCACGGCAGACCCCGTCGACGCCGGATCGGGCAGGCGCTCGACACAAGCTGGTCTTCGGCCCCCGGCCAGGTTCACCATCTTGGCCGAGGCGATCGCTACCTGGGCGACAACGACCAGACGGCCCTCTTGGACAAGGGCCGAGATCCGTGTCCGCCCACCGGCGGCCGGCACCGCGGACGCCGAGATCGACATCATCACCTCCAACGGGCTCCCGTCCGCGCGAGCCGCGCTCTCGAACGGGTCCGTGGACGTCGTCTTCACACGCCCTGGAGGCCCGCTGGAAGACGACCTGGTGTCCACGCCGCCTACCTGGAGCAGGTGCACCTGCTGGTGAGCCGCGACCATTCCCTGGCCGGCCTGCCGCAGGTGGAGACGAGGCGGCTCACGGTGATGACCGTGTGGATGCCCGGCAACGCCGCCGACAGCGAATGGGCCGACTTCTGCAACCTCTTCGGCGCCGAATTCGGCGTCCGCGTCGACGCTTCAGGCCCCGACTTTTCCGGCATATACCGGCCGCCGCCTTCAGGGTGCCCTCAAATCCGCCTCCGCTGACGCCGTCGAGCCGGACTGGATCGTGTTCCGGGCCACGACCTACGATCAAGGCGCGGTACGCCTAACGGTCGCTCCCGAGAAGCTGGAGAAGACCCGTTGACCGATCGCGAGGCGCGCTCCCAGGGGTCGCTACAAGCTGTCTGCGGCTGCGTTGACGATCTGCTGGATGCCGCTCGATGGTCGCGGGTACGCTGACGATATGGACGAGCAGCAGATCGGCCCCGAAGAGGAGCGCAGGGCGTACCCGGAGGAGCGGCGTCAGGCGAATCTGGACTTGCTCCGCCATATCATGGGCGGGGAGCCGCCTGTCGAAATGCTGGAGCTGGCCCGTCAGCGTGACGAAGAGTTCGCGGCTCGTCGCTCGCACGCCGCGTGATCGGTCGTGTCCTTGACTCCACGGCACTAATCGCGTGGAGCCGCCGCACATCTCCCTATATCGATGCCGCTATTTGGTCGCGCGCAGGACACACCGACTACATCGTCCCGATTGTCACCACCGCGCCGGCACTAACGGCCGCGCTCGCGCAGCTTCCGGATTCGGCCGTACCTGTGCTGGAGTCACTGCTACGCATGGACGATGTGGCCCTCGTCGACAGCCTCACCCAAGGCAGCGCTCCCGGTGTGGATGAGATCCTGCGCGCGGTCGGCCCGTACGCCGAACAGGCGGTGACCGCCGCGAGCGTCGTCCACGCTGCCCGGCGCCGCGGTCTGCCAGTACTCACGGCGAACCCGTTCCCGCTCCAGCAGCTTTGGAGCGGGGTCGAGGTCGACCTGATCCCGTAACACCCCGGCTGCCGCATCGGCGGACAGGCGAGCGAATTTAGCCGAGCCAATCCCCGGTTCGGGGGGTCGGTTCGGCCAGCGTCACGCTCGTCTCGTCCGGGCGTGGTCGCCGTACTCCAGGTCGCCTTTGCCGAACAGGTGCAGGTGGTGTTGCTCCCAGCCCATCGCGACTTGGATGACCTTGTGCAGCTGGTCCAGGGTCGCCGTTGACGGCACATGGACGCGCCGCCAGACGGGCGGGTGAAACCCGCGCAAGGTGACGTTCAGCTGGTGGACGATCCCCACGGTGACCCCCCTGTGCCCATGGCGGCCCTTCCCTCGATGTGTCCGGCGGCGATGGGCGCCACGATAGCGAGGCGCGCCCACCCAGGCAGTGTCTCGGCGACTTGGCCGCAGGCCTCGCAGGGTGAGGTTCAAGGGCCGAGATGGTTCGAGCTTCTTTGAAAGGTGATGTTTCGGGCGAATGCGGGCGCGTAGCCTGCGGGCCGAGACAAAGGACCATGGAGACGCGGACGGCCGGCCTCGTTGGCCAAGACGGTCAGGTTGAAGCCGAGCCGGTCGTGGCGGGGTGCGGGCGCTGGATGGATGGGTGTGGCTGGATGTGGCCGGGGCCGAGTCGGCGGGCAGGCAGATGGCCGGGGGCGCGGAAGCCTACGGCGCGGCCGTGGAGCGGCTGTCTCACGGTTTTGCGGTGTCGGGCCGGTGGGCCCGGACGGAGAGCTGGTATCGGCGTTGAATGAGTTCACCAGCGCGATGGTGGAGGCGGCCGATCAAAGGAAGCGCGCCTACGATGCCACGGCCTCCAGCATGTCCCAATCGGTGAACGCTGTAAGGGAGGCCGACACAAGCGCGAGCACGGTGGCCAATACCGTGGTAGCGGAGGGTTCAGTAGCAGGCAACACCGTGGCGGGGGACGCCTGATGGCGATGACGCTCCCGCAGGAGCTCACATGGCTCGCTTCGGTGACCGGCGCCACCGCGATATTCCTGTGGGATGAGGACGCGCTGGCCGGCCCGAACGGTCTGGCCACACACCTGCACACCTTTCTGAACCAGGTGGCACCCGGCGTGCACGAGACCAACGCCGCCGCGGCACGCTATGCCGCCGCCGCCAGCGGAGCGGAATCCGATGCCTTCCCCCAGCACTGGAACGCCTTCACCGCGAGCACAGAACCCGGCGACGCAGGCTCTGGTGACACCGGCGGTACCACCGACCCCCTCCAGATCGCCGGCTGGGCGGTGGTCCTGTTCGGCCTGGCCGCCGGTGGCGTCATCTTGTTCAAGACCGGCGTCTTGGCCCGGCTGGCCTGGTGCGCTCAGCAGATGGCTGCCAGCGCCGCAGCCGGACCCGGCGGCGCCCTCACCGCCGCCCAAGCCGTCGCCACCATCCGCGCCGCCAATGCCGTCACCAGCCGCCAACTTCGGCAACACCTCGAGGAGAAGCTCGCCCTCATACTCCGCCGCTACAGCGCCCTACTACACGGCCGACGCCCCGCCCTAGACGGTCAGGACGGCTACGGCAAGCTGCCTACACCTGCCAAAGGCGGCGACCGCGCGGACATGGGGCGGCGCCGCGATGAGATCCGGGAGGAACAGGAATTGGCGGCATGGCGGCAGCAAAAGGCCGACAACAACGCCAACGATGGGTATCCCGAGGCGGCAGAGCAAAGCCAGCGAATGGCGGACCTGCACCAAAAAATGGCCGACGACCTGAGGAGGCTGGACGAGCAAGAGGGAATGTAAGCCAAGGTGCGCAGGAAAGGGTCCAGTCGCTGGAAGACTGTTCACGCCACCAAGATCACTTCCTGGCGTGGTGTGGTGCGGCAGGCGCCTGTGTGGACGAGTGCGAGACCCTGGCGCCGGACACCGAGCGGGCCCGGAAGATCCGCAGCGGCATCAGCGGTGCCCGCGCGAATCTGGCCTGCACCAGGGCGAATGTGGCCAGCGCCAGCACTCCCACGCCCATCGGGATCAGCGTGCGCGCCGAATCCCAGCCGTACGCGGGGGTCTGCAGCACCTCGAACTCCAGCGCCGACAGCCCCACCGTCACCGTGATCGCACCGGTCAGGTCGAGCCCGCGGGTACCGACGTCGCGGCTCTCGGCGAGTAGACGCAGCGCGGCGATGATCGCGACCGCCCCGATCGGTGCGTTGATCAGCAGGATCCAGCGCCACGAGAGGTAGTCGGTGCGCAGCCCGCCGGCGAGCGATCCCGCCGCCCCGCCCGACCGCGCCCCAGGTGGCGATGGCCCGGGCCCGCGCCGGCCCGGCGGGGATCGCGGTAGTGAGGATCGTCAGCGTCGCCGGGGCGACCACGGCCGCACCGAGCCCCTGGATCGTCCGCGCGGCGATCAGCAGCTCCGGGGTGGTGGCGAGCCCGCCGGCCAGACCGGCGATCGCGAACACGGCCAGGCCTGCGGCGAAGGTGCGCCTGCGTCCGAACAGGTCGGCTGTCCGGCCGCCCAGCAGCAGGAACCCGGCGAAGGTCAGGATGTAGCCGTTGACCACCCATTGCAGTCCCTCGGCACCCAGGCAGACCAGGCCGACGATCGGCCAGGCGGGGGCGGGCGGTTGGGCGGTGCTCCGCGCGGACGGTGGCGCATCAGCCACTTTGTCATGATCCGAGATCTTGTTAATTGTTCAGCGGGACTATGGCTTCGTGATGTGCAGTCGTTAGGAGTCGCGAACGCAGCAGCGATGTCGGCTCGCTTCACGATCCGACACCATGAGCCGCTGCCTGGTGCGGGCCCAGCGCACGAGTTTGCGGGGCAGGAAGCGGGACCGGCGGCTCGATCGCCCGCCCGGACGGGCATCTGCCGCCTCCGGTTTCGAGCGCGCATGCACGGATGACCTCCTCCGGCCGTCGCTGTTGGGTCGCACTCAGCATCAAAGCGGGCCAACCCGACGACCGGTGGATGGTGCCGCCCCTGGAAGTAGCCCCCGCCCCGGGGGCGTCACACGACGGCGACGGCGTCGATCTCGACGAGGAACCCGGGGCCCAAGCCGGCCACGACGTGGACCGTGATGGCCGGGGGCGGGTCGGCCCGGTTCCACACCTCCTGGAAGGCGGCCACACCCTCGTCGAAGGTGTTGCCGTCGACCACGGCGATGCGCCAGTGCACGATGTTCGCCAGGCTCGCCCCCTCGCTGTCCAGGATGGCCGCGAGGTTGCGGAACGCCTGCCTGGCCTGCTCGCCGACCGTGGGACCGACGACCTTACCGTCGGCGCCGACGCCGTTCTGCCCGCCGATGTAGATCGTCTTCGTCGGCTGTTCGACCACGACGGCCTGGCTGAAAGCCGGGCTGCGATGGAGCCCCTCGGGGTTGATGTGCCGTACACCCATGTTCTGCCTCCTCCGACGGTGAAACCAGTTAAAGCGGTTTTGCTTGACACCAGTTATAGTGGTTTCATGCGAGCGAGCGCAATCGGACGGGTACTGCACGATCCCAAGGGCGGGTCGTTCAGGTTCAACGCCGGCGCCGTCTGCCTGGACTTCGCCCACACGGGCGGCGAGGGCCAATACGCGATATTTGAGAGCCTCCACGAGCCTGCCGACCTCGCTGAATGGCTCGCCCAGCCGCCACTGGCGGCAGTCATGACGGCCACCGTGACCGCCCGCGAACTGACCGCGGCCAAGGCCCTGCGCCAGGCGATCTGGGACGCGGCGCACGCCCGGGCGGCGGGTCGCCCGCTTCCCGCGAGGGCGGTCGCGACCATCAACCGGGCCGCGACCGCGGCGCCACTGATCCCCGAACTCGCCGCCGACGGCACCACCGCCGGATGGGCGCCGCCGGTGCGGGCCACGCAAGCGCTGTCAACCCTGGCACGGGAGATGATCGAACTGCTGTCCGGGCTGCTCGCCGAACGCATCCGTGAGTGTGCCAGCGACAACTGCCCGTTGGTGTTCGTCGACACCTCCCGCCCCGGCGCCCGCCGCTGGTGCGCGATGGAACGCTGCGGCAACCGCCACAAGCTCCGTGCCCTGCGCGCCCGCCAGGCCATGGAGCCGTGACATAGCCTCAAACGCGGCGAGCCCTGGGTGCCTCGGATTGCAGCTTGCCGCCGCAGAGCAGGGCCTCGATGCCGACCTCCGCGTCGCTCTTGGCCATGGGCGTTTTGATGGTGGTGGCGGCGAAGTCCTGTCGGCGAGGGCCAGCACGGGGTGGGTCTCGGCGGTGATCTGGTCGACCAGCCCCTGGTGGCGCTCGACCCCGCGCCGCTGCTCGGCCGCCAGGCGGGGCTCGGCGAGGAGCTCGTTGTCGACGGTCGTCTGGGAGAACACGGTCTTCACCCGCGCCACCGTGGCGTCGTCCAGCACGTACGGCTTGGCCAGGCCGCTCGCCCAGACCGGGCCGTAAGCGCCAGGGGGTGGCCGCGCCCGGCGCAGGCCACCCCCTAAGATCAACCGCCTGTGCCGTCTCCCTGCATGGAGCGCGGCACAGGACCTGTCAGGGCGTCAACCCCAACTCGCGCAGTTGCGCGGGCTGTAGCGGCCGCCAGGACAGGTAGGTGGCAGGGTCGGCGTAGCGCCGCGAGCCGGCGGGCAGGCCGACGTCGATCACCCGATCGCCTGGGCGCACCCTCGAACCGGCGTGTGTCAAAAGGTTGGGCGAGTCGCTGGTCATAGCTGCCCCGTCTACTGGTCGGGGTCGGCGATCACGATGAAGTACAGCGGGTCATCCAGGGCGCCGGCATGCTGTTCCCACTGGGATCGATCGAGCGTGATGATGGGGCAAGCGGCCATGTCGGCGAGCGAGGCGACGTGCGCGCGCCAGGGGTTGAGCCCAGTCCGGCTGATCATGTTGGCGAGCAGGTTGGCCTGCTCGACGCCGTCGAGCGCCGCGATCTGGACGTGCTCGAACCCGCTGAGGCCGGACAGCAGCGCTTCGGCGTCTTCTCCGGGCGCGTCCAGGAGGGCGCCCGTGGCCGCCAGGGCTGAGATGACGAGCGGCTGGCCGGCGCGGTCGTAGTCCTGGACGAGCCCAATGAGATCGGCGTCCCCACGGGAGATCTCCGTGAGGACGTCGACGTCGAGGATGTAGGGGGTGGGGACGTGGTCACTCACCTGCGGCCGTCCGGAAGCCCGCGGCGCGGGCCTGGTCGTCGACATGCTTCCTCATCCGCGCGACACGGTCGGGGTCGGCCAGAGCGGCTCGCTCGCGGAGCTTGGCGAGGGCACGCTGCTCGTATCGGCGCCGGGCGGCCATGGCCTCGTTGAAAGCGGCCGACACTGAGTCGGCTTTGCCCGCGTCGACCAGGTGCTCGGCGTAGGTGGCGAGATGTGGGTCCACGGTGATGGTGATCCGCTTCTTTGTGTCGCTCATACTCGGATCATACTCGCGTGGTCGTAGTCCGTCAGGGCGTTGGAGGCTGCTGTCGCGCCTGCTTCCTCGATCGCCGTGGTGCGCCCTGCGGGCGGCTCACTCCCTCGCGGGAGGCGAGCGTGGCGAGCGCGGACACCGTGATCCCGAACTAGAGCAGGACAGGGGCGCCAGCCCGGCCGGTGCCGCCCTGTGGATCACCTGATCCCAGCGTGTTTCACCGGCCGGTGCCCGCATCGGCGTCCACCCGGACGGCGCTCATCCGCGCGGTGGTGATCAGCATTCCGCCCTCGGCGGCGACGGCCGCCAAGGCATGCCCCCGGTGCCCTGCACCCCCACCGGGAGCCCGCGCTCCCTCGCGTAGCTCACCGCCGCCTGCACGTCGGCGGGCCCGGCGGCGCCCACCACCAGGTCGGGACGATGCCGGCGAGCGGTCTGCCAACCGGCGCGTTCCTCGTCGTACCCCTCGTCGCGGGGCGCGAGTACCGGCCCCATGACCTGATCGGCCAGCCTGTTCATGATCCCTCCTTCTCGCTGCCGAGCCGGGTGGCCAGGAACCGGCCGGCACGCTCCAGCGCCGCTGCCGCCTCGGCCGATCCGTCGTCGAGCTGGAACACGTGCGGTTGACGCGGAGCCACCTCCAACGTCACCGCGACCTCGTCGGCCGCGGCGCGCCCTGCCAGCCGTACTGCGTCGTCCAGCAGGAGCTCGCTCGAGCCGACCTGGATCAGCAGGGGCGGCAGTCCGCTGAGATCGGCGAAGAGCGGGCTCAGCTCGGGCGCCGACCTGTCACTGCCGGCGGTGTACTGGTCGAAGAGCCAGTCGAGATCGGCCGGAGCGAAGAACGGGTCCACCCCGTCCTTGGACCGCATGCTCGCGCCGCTGAGGGTCAGGTCGACCGCCGGCGAGAACAGGACCGCCGCCGCCGGCATCGGCAGGCCCGCGTCCCGGGCGCGCATCATGGTGACGACGGCCAGCCCGGCCCCGGCCGAGTCGCCCGCGACCACCAGCCGCTGCGGGTCGACACCGGAGTCCAGCAGCTCGCGGTAGGCCGCCAGGCAGTCATCGGCCGCGGCCGGGAACGCATGCTCCGGCGCCAGCCGGTAGTCGAGCGAGACCGCCCGGCCGTCCAGGTGCCGCAGCAGCGCGGCGGTGATGTGGACGGTGACACGCGGCGACCCGACCACGAAGCCGCCGCCGTGGAAATACAGCAGCACGTCCTGGCCTTCCGCACTGGGTGCCGCCTTCCGCAGCTCCAGTGCCGGCCGCCCGCCCAATGTCGTCACCGACGTGCCGATATCCGTGGGCAAGGGCCTGGTGAACATGGCCGCGAACTGCGCGCGCTGTTCGGCAACATTTTGCATCGATCCTCCAGAATTTGGTCAAGTAGCCTGACAGTCAGGCCACCTTACCGGCATGATGCCTGATATCGTCAAGCCCCCTGACAAAATTCGCCTGCCAGAGGGACCGCACACGATGACGACGCGATCTGGAACGCCCGAGCGGCAAGACGCGCCCAGCCTTCCGCTCTCCACCCTGCTCACGCAGGCCCGGGACATCGCCCTTGAGGGACTTCACCAGTGGCTGGCCGACGAGGGGTTCGGGGGAATCCGGTACGTCCACGGCTCGGTCTTCCGGTACATCGACCCCGAAGGCTCACGGCTGACCACGCTCGCCGAACGCGCCGGACTCACCAAACAGGCGATCGCCGAACTGGTCGACGAACTGGAGGATCACGGTTACCTCGAGCGGGTGGCCGACCCGGGCGACCGCCGCGCGAAGATCATCCGGCTCACTGACCAAGGCAGGATGGCCAAGCTCGCAGCCGCCCGGTTCTTCGAGGACGTCGAGCAGCGATGGTCTCGGCTTCTCGGTAGGGACCAGGTCGCCATGCTGCGGCACGCTCTGGAACAGGTCATCGCCCTCGAAGCGGTTAGCACTCCGACCGCGTCCCCCCCGCAGTAGGCGTGCCGGCACGGCGCCGGGTGTACGGGTGGATCGCCGGGTCGGCGTGCTGCGACCCCGGCACGGGCACGCTCCCAAGACCGCAGCCCACCGTCTCGACCAGGCCCAGGAGATGTACGACGACGGCACCCACACTGTCGAAGCGATCGCACAGACCTCCCACGTGTCCCGCCCCCACCCTTCTACCGGCACCTCACCGCCCACCACGAGGGCCGCGACTGCGCCCTCATCGTCAACCGCGGAAAGACCGCAATGACCGACACCGGCAACCGCAGGCTCGGCGAAACCGTCGTCGACGAGCAGGTCCCAATCGACACCGACCGCAAATGGTGGCCCATCGCCCCGGACCGCCGCCCTCACCTCAAGGCCATCGTCTACGTCGCAGCCGGAACCGTCGTCCGCGTCCGCGCCGTCGACCCCGACCAAAGCAAATGGCGCGAGGACGACCGTGGCTATTGCGACGTCCCGTCAGCGCGCCCCTCACCGACCTGCAGATCGCCCCAGCAACTCCCCAGCCTGCAACTACGCCCAGGCAACCCGCGCCCTCACACTCGCGGCAAACTCCGCGAATTCCTCCTCCTGTAGCCCGCCCGGCAGCGCAATAGGCCCACGCTCCGGCATCACCACAGGTCACAGCATGCGGTGTGCAAGACCACGCTGAAGTCCCTCGACCGCTTCGTGTGGTGGCGGGTCACCAGCTGGTGGATGACACGGCACCACTGGAGCTGGAAAGACCTACGCCGACGCTTCACCGATCACGACGGCCGGTGGAAACCCCTCACGGCGAACGGGGCCGAACTGTTCGCCCCACAATCGGTCGCGGTCACCCGCTACCGCGACCGGGGCAACACGATCCCCACCCCCTGGCCAGCGAACCACGCCTCAACGGCACGAACCGTGGAGAGCCCGGTGCGGTGAGAGCCGCACGCCGGGTTCGGTGAGCGGCACGGAGAAACGGACCGGTGGCAACACCAGCACCGCGCTCCGTGCCGACTCGACAGAAGGGCCGGTCAGCGGCCAGCCGGTCGATGGGTATGAGCGTGCCGTCCAGCACCACGAAGGCGTATCCCGCTCGCTTGGCGGCGCGTAAGGCTTGATCCAGGCGGGGTGAGCGGCGGGCGAGCAGGGCGACGCCTCGTGGACGTAGCGCCAGGCGGTTGCCGTGCCGATGCCGAGCCCGGCGGCGATCTCGGCGAAGGTCTCGCCCTTGCGCAGGCAGACCAGTACGAGCATGGCCCGTCGGCCCGGGTTGAGGCGCCATCGGGTTGATCTGATCGTCAGGCGGTGCCGGCGTAGCACTCCGGCCAGGTAGTTCACAGTTGAGATGACAACGGCAGCGCGGCACGGTTGGTTCTTTGAAGATTTTGACACGGTGTGACGGTGGCATGAAGATCTAGCGATATGGGTTGGAACACGACGGCACTCTTCGTACATGATCGCTCTGTCGACGATCTGGTTGATTCTCTGGCCGATGTCGTCAGCTGCCTCAAAGACGACCAGCAGGTGACGGCCGATCAGGCATGGTCCTTTTCGCCCGGCGACCGTGTCTATATCGTCGAGACGGCTGGCTGGGCACAGATGTGGGACCCCGATGGCTGGTTCGCCGGCAACGTGAAGGGCTGGTTGGACCGCGGGGGACTGGGTGCGCTCAAGGGAACCCAGGCGCTGGCCGTTCAGTTCTCCAGCGTTATGAGCACCTACGCGTTCTGGCTCTTCGACGACGGCGAGTTGGTCCGCCACGTCTGCTACGAAAACGGCGAACCCTCGAACATTCTCGGCGGAATCGTCGGCGAACCGCTCTCGATCGAGGATCAGGTCGAGTTTCCCTCCTGGGGTCCCGATGAGGACTTTCTATGGAGCGTGATCGAGAACGTGACCGGGCTGACCGCAGATATTAATCAGCAATTCAACGCCTACGGTCTGGTCTGGCATTAAAATTCTATTTTCGGAATTGATCAGCCACTCATTGAGCCCATTCCATCGTGACGCCTGTTACGGAATCACACTGCTGACCCACAAGTGGAAGGCCCCCGGTAGGAGGGGTGTCGACCAAGATCAACCTGTGTGCTGTTCTACCGTGCCGCGCTGCCGTTGCCTGCGCAAGTCCTTCGCCGAGATCGTCGCCGGTTCGGCATCGGCACGGCAACCGCCTGGCGCTACGTCCACGAGGCCGTCGCCCTGCTCGCCCGCCGCTCACCCAGCCTGCGCCATCCTCGTCCTACAACTCCGCGAGGCTCGCCGAAATAAGTTCAATGAATCGAAAATATCTCAGCGAATTTAAGTGGTGCTCCACACTCAATGACATGTTGGCTCACATGTTTTCCGATCTTAATTGAATGCTAGCACTCCGTCGGACGAATATACCAAGCATGCGAGGCGTTGAAGTAATACTCAACGAATCGATCGTAATTCGCCCACACGCACCTAAAGCCATTGTCCGTGTAGCGGTAGTCTACTTCTATGACGATTGAGACATTTCCGCAATTCCAGTAACGGAGAACGGTTACGCCGCTCTCTGAGGCCAGGTAGGCTCCGCACTGCTTTCCCCACGGGGCTTCCATTTTCTGTGTTGCGTGTGCTGGAGGCGCTGAGATGGCGAGAATCCCTACAGCGGTGATGGCGGCGGCTATCTTAGCGAACAGTCGCATTAAGGCTCATCCGTTCCCTGATTATCTCGAAATCCGAATCGGCGTATCTATTATTTTATGAGATGCCATGTTCTGCCGACCTGTTTTTTCTGCCAATTTCCGTCGGATCTGTGCCACGATGCTCGTGGAGGCGCTGCCGCGAGGACGGCTTTCCCTCCCTAGTGGGACAGACCCTTCAGCACACGGAGTTGGGCCCGGTCACCTGGGCCGGCCGCGACGAGTAGCCCCTTCGGCAGGAAGGTAAAGCCATGGTCTAGCGTGATCGCTATGAAGCCGGCGGCTCGGTATCTGTGCTGGCTGGCCTGGGCGCGCCCGCCGAGAATCGAGCCGGCGGCGATGCTGACGTTGAAGGTGATGATGAACAGCGCCGAGGCATCGGTCTGCGCGTTCCGGGCGGCCTTGAGTACCGCGGTCTGCAGCAGGATGGGCAGCGCGGCGTAGGCCGCCCCCCAGAACGCGGTGGCCGTGATGGCCAGGCCTCCTCGGGCCAGGACGAGTGCCGCCACGGACACCGTCATCAGGCCGAGCGCGGACGGCAGCGCCGTTCGGGACGAGCGATCGGCGGTGGCGCCCGCCGCCGCTGCTCCCGCGATGGGTGGCGTAGGCGGCCATCGCCGACCACAGCACGCCATGCCCGAGGCCGGAGATGAGCCGGGCTGCCACGGCCACCGAATAGTTCGGGGCGATGGCCATGAGCAGGTTGCCGACCGCGAAGGCCGCCATGATGACGATCAGCAGCCTGCGACGAGGCCACCGTGAGGTGAGCGCGACCAGGGGCAGCGTCACGATCATGATGAGCATGGCGTATGCCCCAACCAGCAGACCGATGCGCGATTCGGGCACCTGCAGGTCCCGGCTCATCGCCGGAAGCAGGCCCATCGGCAGGGTCTCGGTGGTGATGGTCGTGAACGCGGCGGTGAACAGGGCTGCCAGCCGCAGGGTGGGCCGACGGACTGTGGATGAGGCGTACATGGTCGCGCCCTGTTCTCGTGCGCAGTCCGGCTCAGGTCCAGATGCGGTCGAGGAAACCGGCGATGAGCGGGGCGATGTCGGCCAGATTCTCCTCCAGGGCGAAGTGGCCGGTGTCGAACAGATGCAGCTCGGCGTCCGGAAGATCGCGCAGGTAGGCACGGGCACCAGGTTCGGGGAAGAAGGGGTCGTTGCTGCCCCAGGTGATGAGCGTAGGCGGGGTGTGCTTGCGCAGCCACGCCTGCCACTGGTCGTAGCGCTCGAGGTTGGTGCGGTAGTCGAAGGCAAGTGCGACCTGGGCCTGCTTGCGTCCGGGCAGGTCGAGGAAGTGCTGGTCGAGTGTCCAGCCGTCCGGCGCGATGAGCTCGGGGTCGCCGGTGCCACTTTCGTACTGGCCACGCGTGCCGGGCAGGGTCAGCAGGTCGCGGATGGTGTTCTCGGCGCCCTCGGTCTCGGGTCGCAGCGCGATGAAGTCGCGGGCGCCGGCCGACAGGCCCTCGGTGTAGGCGTTGCCGTTCTGCACGACCAGGCCGGCGATCCATTCGGGGTGCCGCTGCGCGAGCCGGAAGCCCACCGGTGCGCCGAAGTCGAAGACGTACATGACGAAGCGGGACAGGTCGAGCCGCTGGATGAAGCCCTCGGTGGCGTCGGCGAGCCGGTCGAAGCTGTAGGTGAAGCCGTCCGGCGCCTGGGTGTGCCCGAAGCCGGGATAGTCCGGGGCGATGAGCCGGTAGCGGGTGCCGAGGACGTCGATGAGCCGGCGGAACTGGTGCGAGGCCGATGGGAAGCCGTGCAGTAGCAGGAGCACCGGCGCGTCGGGCCGGTCCGGGATCGACTCGCGGTAGAAGATCTTCACCCCGTCGACGTCGATGTGGCGGTGGATGGTGCGGGTGACAACTGGGAACGTCATTTCACATGCCTTCTAGCCGGGATGGTGCATTAGTTGTAGCGATCGGAAGCTAATGCGTCAAGCCGGTGATGTAACATTAGGGCCATGAGTGATCTCGTTCCGCTGACGGGTGAGCCGCTGGCCCTGGATCTGGTCAACACCCGGCCTCGCGCCGCGGACGGTCCGGTCGACCTGCTCGCCACCCCCGCACACCTGCGTGCCTGGCTGGCGCTGCAGGTCGATCGGCTTCCCGAAGCGGCGCAGGAGACGGCGGAGCTCACCGCGGCGGAGCTTGCCGCGGTCCACGCCGTCCGCGAGCACACAGCTGCCGCGATCGCCTGCGCTCGGCGGAATGAACGGCCGCCTGCGGCCGCGCTGGACACCCTCAACCAGGCCCAGCGGGCCGCGCCCGCCATCCAAGAACTGATCTGGGACGGCACGTCGATCGCAGCCGCCCGCCGTCGCGCCGGCTCGCCCGGTCTCCGACTGGCCGCCTGGCTCGCCGAAGCCGCCGCCGACCTGCTGGCAGACCCGGCGATCACGCGTATCCGCCAGTGCGAGGCCCAGGACTGCGTGATGCTGTTCCTGCCCGCCCACCCGCGCCGCCGCTGGTGCTCGGCCGATCGCTGCGGCAACCGCGCCCGTGTCGCGCGCTATTACCAGCGGCACAAGACCACGTAGGTGAGCAGAGCGAAAAGGCCCACCACGCCCAGGTCGCCGGCGGTGAAGCATGCGGAAGGGTGGTCACGGTGCATCGGCCGTCGGCCCGACCTGCTACTGCGCGGCCGAGGCGATCCGCTTCCGGTAGACCCTAGCCGTTCTCAGGGGTGCTTGAGGGTGGCCGGCCTGTCAGGTCGCGGTCTGTTGGTCGTGTTCGCGGAGCATGCGCATGACGGTTGCCGGGACGGATGCCGGCCCTTTTCACGCCCCTGGGGATGACGAGCCGTGCGGCGACGTCGCGCAGGCTGAGATTCTGTCCGCGCAGGTGGAGGCCATGGAGAGCATGCGGTCGTCGGTGACGACCAGCGCCGCCGATGGCCGCCTTCCAGGGTGCGGTCGCGGAGGTATGCGCGTTCCGTCCCGGACAGGGCCGCCAGCACGGTGAACACAACGCCGGAGGGGTTGTGTGAGCCTTGCAGTTCCCCGGTGAGGAACTCAAGCCGACGCCCGCCGCCTTCAGTTCCCCGGCGAGGGTGGCCAGGTCGGCGCCTCGGCCGAAACACGACCGTTCTTGGCGTCACCGGCCGCTGAAGGTCGTCCTCCAGCCACACGCGCCACCGCCCTACTCGCCGACGGGGGCCGCACCCCGGGCGTCAACGATGGGGATCGCGGTCGACGGCCAACTGCTCCAGGTGCGGACGACACGCTCGGACATCGAGGTGATCCTGCATGACGGCGGCGAGCTCGATGCCGTCGTGCGCGCTGACGTCCCGACCGTTCTCGGACTGGCAGCGGGCATGCTCACCCTCAACGACACCCATGGGCTCGTCGACATCGAAGGCGATGAAGCCGCCGCACGAGCCCTGTTCAACCCCGGCATGCCCACACCCGCACGCGCGGCGCATGAGTGACGGGCCAGCCGGCTTCCACGCCCGCGACACCAGGGCCGCCTCGATCTCCTTGGGCAGCAGCGGCTTCTTGCCCAGCCCGGCGGAGCCGCAGCCCGGCGATGTCGCCGACGCTGGCCACCAGCGGCGCCGGTGCTGGCGACGCGGCCGCCGTGTTGCCGGGGGAGAGCACCGCGGTCGGCTCGAGGACCTTGCCCCGCGCCCGCCCGTTCTGGGATTCGGCGGCGGAGGCTGGGACGGCCGGATCCGGAAGCGTGGAGGTCATTGCGGCGACCTCTCGGCTCAGGGCTGATGGGGGATAGGCCACTAATGATTTCACAGAACCAGCACCGGGTCGGGGCCGAGCGGGCCGAAGCTCGAGCGGCGCAAACGGAAACCTGGCATAAGGCTGGTAGATGGCCACTTCGAGCACTGTCGGGTGAACGGCTGAGGCGGCCGTTTGTCGTGGGCTCCCCGGCACCGGGCGGCGGGAACAGCGGCTCGAACGGTCCCGCCGACTCCCGCGTCCACGGCGGGACGGCTCCGCGGCTCCAAGTCTCTGACCCCCGTCGCTGGAGAACAGCAAACCGGATGAGGCATCCGGGTTATGTGGGCTGACCGCCTCTCACGCGCGCGTCTGCCGGAAGGCCCTGCGGTATTCGGTCGGTGTCACGCCGACGGCACGGGTGAAGTGGTGGCGCAGATTGCCCGCCGAGCCCAGCCCGCACTCCTCGCCGACCCGGTCCACGGGCAGGCCGGTGGACTCCAGAAGCTGCCTGGCCCGGGACAGCCGCTGGGCATGCAGCCAGCGCAGGGGCGTGGTGCCGGTGGCGTCGTGGAAGCGCCGGGCCAGGGTGCGGGGGCTCAGCCCGACCTGCCTGGCTAGTTCGGCGACGGTGAGCGGGCGGTGCAGCCGCTCGGCCGCCCACTGCAGCAGGGGGGCGAGGCCGTCGCCGTTGCTGCGAGGCATCGGAGCCTCGATGTACTGGGCCTGGCCGCCCGGCCGGTGCGCCTGGACGACGAGGCGGCGGGCCACCTGGTTGGCGACCTCTGCGCCGAGGTCATTGCGGATGATGTGCAGGCACAGGTCCAGCCCGGCGCTACGGCCAGCGCTGGTCAGGACGTCGCCGTCGTCCACGTACAGGACGGAGGGGTCTACGCGGACGCGCGGGTGGCGGGCGCGCAGCAGGTCGGTGCGCATCCAGTGGGTGGTGGCGGTACGGCCGTCGAGCAGGCCCGCTGCGGCCAGGGCGAACGCGCCCGTGCAGAGCGAGACCATGCGCGCGCCGCGCCCGTGCGCGGCCCTGAGCGCGTTCAGCAGGTCCGGATCCAGCCGGGCGTCCCCGTCCACGTAGTCGCCGGGGAGCGCGGGGATGACGACCGTGTCGGCGTTCACCAGCGCGTCGAGCCCGTACGGCGGCGTCAGCGCGAACCCGTTGCGGGTGCGAACCGAGCCTGAGGCGGTCAGGCGCAGCTCGTACCAGGGGTCGGCGAGGTCGAGCCGCTCCAGGCCGAACGTTTCACAGACGATGGACAGCTCGAACATCGGCATGCCGTCGATCACGGCCAGCGCGACCACTCCAGGGTCCTTCATGCATTTCAGCCTAGCGGCAGGATTTTGACGAAGGGGGGCAGTCCTGCCACTCGTGCGGAGGGAACCGTCTTCGTCAAGGTGAGGTGCATGAACAACATCGCCATCAAGGCCGGGGTCATCGGCCTCTGCCTGGCCGCGTCGGCCATACCGTCCCCGCTCTACAAGCTCTACGCCTCCGCCTGGGCGATCCCCACGCCCACGCTGACGCTGGTCTACGCCACGTACTGTCTTGGAGTGCTCGCGGCGCTGCTGCTGTTCGGGCGGATCTCCGATGCGTGGGGGCGGCGTCCGGTCATCCTGGCCGGGCTGGCCGGACTGCTCGTCTCGCTGGGGATGTTCCTGGCGGCGTCCGGGGTGGGCTGGCTGTTCGTCGCGCGCGGCCTGCAGGGCGTGGCCACCGGCGTTGCGATCAGCGCCGCCGGCGCGGCACTGCTCGACCTGCGTCCGGCCGCCGCCGGGCTGATCAACACGCTGGCCAGCGGGCTCGGGATGGGGGTCGGCGGGCTGCTCGGCGCGGTCCTGGTCGAGTACGCGCCCGCCCCGCTCCTGACGCCCTTCGCCGTGCTCGCGGCGGTGGACCTCCTCCTGCTCGCCGGGGTCTGGCGGCGTCCGGAGACGGTGGGTGCGCGGGCCGGGTTCCGGATGGCGGCGCCCGGGGTGCCGAGGGAGATCCTGGGGTCGTTCGCGCTGTCGGGGCTCGGGGTGACGTCGTCCTGGTCGATCGTCGGGCTGTACCTGGCCCTGGTGCCCGCGCTGGCGCCCGCCCTCATGGGCTCGGCGGGGAACCTTCCCGGTGGGCTGGCCATCTTCGTCATGGGCACGGCCGCCGCTCTGGCTCCCGTCCTCGCCCGTCACCTCCCCTTCTCCGCCGCACGGGGCCTGCCGATCTTCACCCAGCTCTCGTCCGGCATGCTCATCCTCGCCGCCGGCGTCGCCCTGCTGGCTCTGTCGATCTCGGCAGGGAACGCCGCCGGGTTCATCGTGTCCAGCGTGGTGATCGGCCTCGGCGGCGGCCTCGGACTCGGCGGATCCCTGGGGCTGCTGGGCGCGGCGGCGCCGCCCGACCACCGCGCCCGGGTCATGTCCGCGTTCTACGTCGTCGCGTACGCCGCCATCTCCCTGCCCGCCATCGTCGCCGGATTCGCGGTGCGCGCCCTGGGACCGGTGGCCACGTTCCACGTCTTCGGCGCGGTCATCATCGCCGTCGCCCTGGCCACCTTCCTCCTCGCCCGCGTCCGGGCCCGGCGCGCGGTACCGGAAAGGGCGTGAGCTGGAGGCCGCCCAGGAGATGCGCAGAGCTCGCCCGCCGCTCAGCTACTGCTGGGCTGTTGGCGCACCTGGCAATGTTCATGGTCGCCGCCATGGCCGTCGAGATGGAACGCGACCTGATCAGCGAGCGCACCCTGGACCGCCTGGCCGCTGCCCGCGCCCCGCCAGGCTCGCGGCGAGTCCATCACCGCCATCGCCAAGCACCTCGGTGTCGGTGGCGGGTACGGACCGGAGCGCCCTGGCGGGACCTGCCCGAACGCTACGGTCCTTGGAAGACCCGCTAACGAGCGCTTGCGCGCGTGGACCCCGACGGCACGTGGGACTCCATCAAGCAAGCCCTCATGGTCGAGGCCGACCGGCGCGGTGAGCTGGACTGGTGCAGCCAGGTCGACTCCACCATCGTGCGCGCTCACCAGCACGCCGCCGGAGCCCGAAAAGGGGGCTCACCGCTCAGCAGTCCCAGGCCGCGCAGGGGCTGGGCCGATCCCGCGGCGGGCTGAGCACCAAGGTCCACACGATCGCCGACGGCCGCGGCCGGTCGCCGGCCTCGCACCTCACCCCGGGCCAGGCCGCCGACACCCGTCAACACCCGCCACCTGCCGGTCCTGCTCGGCCGGATCCGCGTGCCGCGACCGTGCGGTATCGGCCGGCCGCGCAACAAGCCCGACTCCCTCACCGGTGACAAGGCCTATTCCAGCCGGGTCAACCGCGCCCTGCTGCGCCGCCGCCAGATCCGCACCACCATCCCCGAACCCCGCGACCAGCAGGCCAACCGCAAGCGACGCGGCCGCTCAGGTGGGCGCCCACCCACCTTCGACGCCGACCACTACAAGCGCCGCAACCAGGTCGAGAGGGGCTTCCACCGGCGTAAACAGTTCCGCGCGGTGGCCACGCGCTACGACTGTGAGGATCAAAACGTGCCGCTTCGGGCCGTGGTCTGACCCGCGCTACGACTGACCAGGGCGTCTTTAGTTTGATCTGTCGACCACGGCTTGAGGTGGCATTGTTGCCGCCGAAGCTCGCCACCCACTACACCGCCACGATGACGATCGCCGAGATCATCGACTGGCTACGAGCTCAACCCGACCGATCTCAATCATGATCGACCGGACACGCCGTACGGCGGTTCCGGCTGTGGTTGGCAGCGAGGCTCCCGGTTAGGCATCGGATCTTGGTCGACTGCTGTCTTACCGCGGGAGCCTCCTCTCATCCGCCACCGCTCTGCACACCCATCGTGACCAGCGCCATCAGGTTGGAAAGAGCTCACGGGGGCATCGACACCGACGCATGTACGGTCATGGAGCAGGTGGCTGGAAACCGATGATTATTGTCAGAGTTCCGTGTTGTCGGCAGGGCGCGGCTCGGCTTCGATAGCTGGAAAGATTAGGCCGACCGAAAGGCTAGCGTAGTGAACCTCCGAAAGATCGCTGTCTCCTTCGTACTCGCGGGTGCAGCGCTTGCGACTTCTGGCGGAACGGCGTCTGCAACCGCAGACCCTGTAACAATCCAGGGCTACTATTACGTCGCCGCAACCTACCCGAACACCCCACAGGGCTGGCGGGACTGCGGAAACGCGACAGTCAACGTCAACCAGGGCCACTGCAAACTCGATAGCGAGACGGGCACGTGGGTCAACCTGTGGGCCTGGCACTACTAGTGTTCTGCGCCTGAATTCCTCGGCAATATCGTGCGAGGGATTCGAGGATCTTTTCACCGCTCTTCTTTCAGACGAACGGGCGTGGGTCGTCGTTCCGCTGGTCGACTCAGGCGCGATGCCTTTCCCCAAGCCCTGCACGCTCTTGTCCAGCCCAGAGCTTGATTGCTGAGTCCTGTGGGTGCCGTAACTGGCGCAGATCAGGTAGATGTCCAGTTCGGCCAACCGCATCTCGTCGACGTTGGCCCGGAACGAGAAATGCTTGAAACCTGTAGATCGGCGTACCTTCCCGATGATCACATGAAATCTCAAGCATGATCGACCCGCCAACGTCGGTCGGGATGGCAGCGGTCAGCGTCCCCTGTCCGGAATGGCTCTCTCGTGCCGGGGTAGAAGTATGAAGTTGTTCGTGGCGGCAATGCCGGTTTCACCCTCGTTCGACACGCCGAACGGGGGCATGACTGGCAGAGCCGGGACCGCATCGATTACTGAGCGCTTTTCATCCTGCTTCGCGGAGTTGCAAGACGAGATGCCTTTGACGAGCTGCAAGAAGAGGGCAGCAGCGTAGTTTGCGGAGGATACGCCGGGTCTTCAACTGCGCATTCGCGCGTTCCCCCGGTCCGCGGAGCCTGCGCCATACGGTGGTGGCGCCGACGGCGAAGCCCGCCGCCAGCTCGATGAGCGTCTCGCCCTTGCGCAAGTGGACGAGTGTGAGCATGGCCTGCTGGCCGGGGTTGAGCCGGCGCCAGCGGAAGCCGATCTTCTTGCGGTGCCGGCGAATGATGCCGGACAGGAACGTCAACGTCCGGCGTGACAACGGCAGCGCGGCACGATGGAACAGCACGCGAAACTCCTGGAGATGCTGTTGTTCTTGGCCGACAACGCATCTACCAGGGGCTTCTCTGCATGTAGATCAAGTCCCGGGGCCTGCAACAGTCTGTGACCCGGCACCTCAGGATGAAAAAGCTCACTGATCTGTAGCTTCTGTTCATGCACTCGGATTTAGATGGATTGCGCAGCTTTTGGGTCGGAGTCGCTCCCGGCTGTTGCGGTCTCGATGTAGGGGATCTGATGCCCTCTGGGTGTCCTTCCTTAGATCTCCAGGATGGTCGGATGGATGCGGGTGCCGCGAGGCGGCTGTGGAGGGTGAGGGGCGCGGCGTGGTTGTGACCCTCCCTCAAGAGCTTGCCCCACTCGCCGAGGCGACCGGCGCTCTTGAGGTGTTTTTATGGGATGAAGGTCAGCTCAAAGCCCTCAGCGACCATCTCAACGCCTTCCTACAGCAGGTGGCGCCCGGCGCGATCGAGGCCGACGTTGCCGCGGCCCAGTTCGCCGAAGCCACCGACGGACAGCTTTCCGAGGCCTTCGTTCGGCTTTGGGACAAACTTCCCGAAGGCGATCTTGAGGTCGCCGCCCTTGCGCTCACCCTCCTTGGCGTCGCGGCTAGCACCGTTGGCACTGTAAAAGCCCTCACTCTGCTCCGGCTTGCCTGGTGCCGTCAACACACCGTCCTCGTCAGCGCAGGCGGACCCGCCGGCGCCCTTGCCGCCATCCAACCGATCCTCGTCACCCGCGCAACTAACCTCGTCGCTTGCCGCGAACTTCTCGGCCACCTCGGTCTGATCGCCCGAAAGTTTCGTGAACTCGCTGGCACGCTCGTCGACCATGGCCGCACCCGCCTCGCGGCCGCAGGCACCTACAGTGGCATGCCCCTCGACAAGCCTGTCATAGGGGGCGATCAGATGAACATGGGCTGGCTTGGGTTTGGAAGCAGTGCAAATCGCGCCCGTCCGCCACTTGTAGAGAGTGCAGGCTGGGGAGGTTGGACTGCCACATGGCCACGGGATTCGTTGGCCGGTGTGATGATGGAGAAGGAGGGGAGAGGCGTAAATGTCAGTTATCTGGCTCGGGGAAAGAATCCACGCGGGTCTGGTGGGCAGATGCTCGCTGATACCCTGCGGGCAGCGGGCATTCACCGTCCGACAGCGATTCGCATAAGCGAGATCACCAATAGAGAGACTCAGGAAGCTCTCATCCGCGGGTTCTCGCCTGGAGAAACCAAACTCGGCAAGACACTACGGCGAACCGCAGCCGAGCTCGGGGGAAGAATTACAAACTGGTCTAGCGGAGACGATGGGTTGCCGTGGATAAAGGCGCAAATCAAGTATTGAAAGAGAGATAAGTTTCCGTCGTGACGTTTTGAGATGAGCGGGTGGGTTCGGAGGGCTAGCGCAAAGCTGGGTTCTCCACTCGACAGCGCACCGAACGCCGCTGCCGATGGCGGCAGTTAAATCCGGCCCAGCACCCGGTTTCGCCGTTGGCACCGCGACGGCTTGGACGGCGAGATTGCCAAGATCCTGGACGAACAGGTGAAGGTCTTCCGCACTGAGCCCTGGACGGCGGCCGTATGCGTTCGTGTGGCCGGACGCGCTGACCCAGAAGGCCCGCGAGGGCGGGCGGATCATCAACGTACACGCCATCTTCGACCAGCCCACCGCCGAACCGCGCTCAGCACGCCTGGGTGATCGACGCTTTGGAGGTGAAATCCGGCCGTGTGCGAGCACCTGGACGCCGCCCGCGAGGAGCTGCTGGCCTTCGCCGTCTTCCCTCAGTGAGCCTGGCGGTGCAGGCCTGGTTCACGTGTCAGGATTGTCTTGTGCTGTCCGGACAAGGTCCCGGCCCGAGGTCCAACCGGCCATGCTGCCTTGGGATTGACCTGCCGATCCTTTGCTCCGGACGGCGCTCGCTGGCGTCGGACAGGCCGACGAGTCCCGATAGGGCCTTGCTGCTCAAGGCCACCATCACAGTTATGACCACCACGCTGGCCAGACGACAGCCATCTGTTCACAGGTCGTTCAAGGAGTCAGATGACCATCGTCAGCATGTCCGAACCCGACCGAGCACCAGGCCGAAGAGATCGTTCTCGGCGTAGACGCGTACAAGGGCGACCGGTGTCCGGGTCGCCGCCTTTTCGGTGAGCGGCTGGCTCCGCACCCCCTTCAAACGACATCGATTCCGCCGCGCCTGCCACGCAACCACAAGCCGCGCTTCCTCCATGCCACTCCGGCGGAGGTGCGGGACCTGTTGCAGAAGATTGCTGGTCAGCACCTCCTGGAGTACCGCGACACGGCCGAAGCTCTTGAGTGGCGACAGTCGGCCAGGACGACTGAACCGGCCTAGCTCTGCCGCTCGCTGTTTACGGATGGGACAACCGTCCTCCAGCCCGCACACTGCCGAATTGCTCATATAGAGATCAAGGCGGCGGCTGCGCCGCCGCGCCCGCGCGGCCCTCCCCGCGCGAGCTGCGGCCTGGGGGCCGGTCTCGCGCGGGAGCCGCGCGGTCAGGGGTCACAGTCAGCCAATCTGATCACAAAGACAGGCAGCAACCCGAGGTACTGCGAAGAGTGGCGGAAGGTCAGAACATGCCTCCGATGGGGAACTCGGCTCCGGGATGATCGCGCCGACCAGGTCGGTAGTCAGTGAGCTCTTTTCATCCTGACGGCGCTGGTCACGGTGGGTTCATGTAGAGCGGTGGCGGATGAGAGGAGGCTGCCGATAAGACAGCAGTCGACCAAGATCCGATGCCCCGACCGGGAGCCTCGTTGCTGTCTTACCGTGC
>NZ_BAAATE010000062.1:0-20813 GCF_039533245.1 Nonomuraea recticatena
TGCCGCCAAGCCCACGCACCGAGCCCGCCGCCGCGCCGCTGAGGCCGCCGCGCACACGGCGTGGCGGCGCGGCCGCTTGGCCGCCGACGCCAGCCGCGCCCAGCAGCTCGCCGCCGAGCTGGCCGCCGCGCTCGCCACCATCCCCACGGCCGCCATCGACGGCGAGGGTCAGCCTGCCGAGGCCGAACCGCCGACCGGCTGGGAGAACGAGCTCGGCGAGCTGGCCCACCGCCTGACCATGCTGGCCAACACCATCAAGGCCAGCGCCCGCGACCACCAGGCCGTCGCCGCCGACTGGCGGCACGCCGCCCGCACCGCCGGGTTTCGTCGCGCGCCGGCGCCCACCGCGGTGGTCGACGAAATCCCGGGCAGAGCGGAAGCTCCCGGCGACCTGGTCGTGGAGCTGCCCGGCCGGGACTGGGACGAGACCGACGTGTGCCTGTGGCGCACCGATGGCCATTGGCACCTGTACGGCCCGGACGGCGAGATCGACGTCGACGGCTTCGGCCGTCGGTCGAATTCGGCGGTCAGGTCGGCCCGGATCGCGCGGTCGTCGGCGGCAGAGCCGCGTCGAGCTCGGCGAGGTGGAGCACTCCTTTAGTTCTGTAGGTCGGACTGCAGGCTGAGCCAGCTCGCATGGAGTTCGGCGATTTCGGGCAAGCACTCGAACTCCTGAGGCCCGGGCAGGCTGCAGGGGCTGCGCCGCAGGTCGGCGGCCCGCTTGTCGAACTGGTCAATGAGGTAGGTGAGGGAGAGCCGGTCCGGGCGCGACTTCACCTTCTTACGCAGCGAAGCCAGAGCCCGCCGGGTGGCAGCCAGGTCACGTCGGCAAGTCTCGGCAATCGGGTCGTCCAAGCAACTGGAGAACAGGTCGACCGAGCTTTTGCTGGATTGCGGGCCCGGGCTCTCGCTTGTTGATGAGCTCGCTGTCGGGCTTGCGCTGGTGGGCGGGGGTGCGCTGGCGAGTGGGCCGGAGCTTCCGCCGCAGGACGTCAGCGTCAAAGTCGCGGCCAGTGCTGTGGCCGGAGCGGATACCAGGGCCCGTCGCACGGTAGGCCGTAACATCCGTTGGGCTCCCCCTTACCAAAATGATCGATGCGATTACTGTACGGTGACCAGGCTGAAGGAACGATTGCGAGCCAGCCAACCATCTGGACCTGCTGGCCCACCAGATACGCGAGCGCGTTCTGGACGATGACGACCGCAGGATTGTTCAGCCGACGGAGCCGCTAAGGCTGCTGGTGCCGCCGCCGCTTGATCCTGAACCTGCGGTGCGAGTGATGAGCTGGCCGTCGACGTAGGCAACGGCACTCACCGAGCCGGCGTCCAGGTGCCGTATGGAAAGGCTCCAGGTGTCCTCGCCCTGTTCAG
Organism: Nonomuraea recticatena; assembly: GCF_039533245.1. Classification (NCBI taxonomy): domain Bacteria; kingdom Bacillati; phylum Actinomycetota; class Actinomycetes; order Streptosporangiales; family Streptosporangiaceae; genus Nonomuraea; species Nonomuraea recticatena. The sequence continues at coordinate 1,372 of NZ_BAAATE010000062.1, forward strand.
CGAGGGTGATGGCCTTCCGCCAGGGAAGCCTCACCTGGGGCTCGGTCGTGGAACGGCCGTTGATGACGTACGTGATGGCGAAACTTCCTTCGCCCGTGACATCGAAGGTGAGCGTGTGCGGCTCGTCAGAGGAACAGGCGGCCAGCAGCACGATGGCGGCGACCGGCGCCAGCGAGCGCGTCCATCTGCCTGATACGGTCATCCGATCACTAAACCACAGCAGAACACCGCAATGCTCGCCGTTGTCAGGGGTGTCAAAGGATGCCGGTCAAGCCCCTGACAGCGCGCTGGGGGACCGTGTGACACCACCTTATCGGATCGTCCCGAAAACACGTTTACGGGACGATGCCGAAGTGGTCGATCGGGAAGCGCGTTTCCCCAGGAACGACAGATGCAGGCCCTCGAAGGCGCGCACTGCCGCGAGATCGTCGAAGAGACCGCCAGCACCCGCAAAGACCGGCCCAAGCTGAGCGCCACCATCGAGCGGATGCACCCCGGCGACACCCTGGTCATCTACAAGCCCGCCCGCATCGCCCGCAGCATGAAAGAGCTGCTGGTCTTCCTCGAAGACGAGCTCGCCCCGCGCGGCATCAATCTTCAGATCCTGTCCGGCATCTGCGCCGGCCTGCACCGTCCCAACGGGCAGACCATCGCCGACAAGATGCTGTTCATGGTCGCCGCCATGGCCGCCGAGATGGAACGCGACCTGATCAGCGAGCGCACCCTGGACGGCCTGGCCGCCGCCCGCGCCCACGGCCGCACCGGCGGCCGACCCCCGGCCTTGGACGCCGACAAGCTGGCCGCCGCCCGCGCCCGCCAGGCGCGCGGCGAGTCCATCACCGCCATCGCCAAGCACCTCGGTGTCGGCCGCTCCACCCTGTACCGGGCCCTGGAAGAGGAAGACCGGCCCGCCGCGGCGACGACGAAGCAGCCCGCGCCCATGTTCTCGAAGGCAGAGGACGAAGCGTGCGACGCGGCCACCTACGCCATGGCCACCGCGCTGCGCGAGCGGCGCCCGGCCGCCTACCGCGCCATCATCGACGACCTCGCCGACTAGAGCAGGCTTCCGTTCGCCACCCTCGGACGCACCGAACATGGAGGTCAACCCCGGCGGGTGATACGCCTCCTCATAGGCTGTCCGGATGGTCTTGCAACCACGAGCGCCGATCGTCACGACCGCAGAGCGAGCGGGCGACGGGCGGACAGAGGACAGAATCTTCGTCCAGCCCAACGCGGTGATCGTCTTGGACGGCGCTACGAGCGTGGAGCTTGGACCAGGAAGTGGCGGTTGGTACGCCGACATGCTTGGACAGGAGTTGGCTCGCCGGCTCGCCTCCTTTGAGGGTCACGACCTCCGTGACGCGCTCGCCGACGCGATTGCGAGACTGGCCCTCACCCACGATCTCCGGCCGGGTCGAGCCCCATCCGCTGCTGTGACGATCTTGCGGTGGACGGCACAAGAGGTCGAGGGGTTGGTGCTTTGCGACACCAGCCTCGCCGTTCAGACCTTCGGGCAGATCACCGTCTTGCATGACGACCGGCTCCGCAAGCTTGATCACCCCGCCCGAGCTGCCTATCTCGAAGCGATCAGCACCGGCAGTCCCTTCGACCGCGAGCGGCTCCGGCAAATGCAGGCGTTCACCCGCGAGCACCGCAACCGGCCGGGAGGCTATTGGGTCGCCGAAGCCGTACCAGAGGCGGCGGGCGAGGCATTGCGAAGCGTCTGGCCACGACAGGAGGTCGCCGCGGCATTGCTTGCCACCGACGGTGCCGCCACCGGTATCGACACTTATCGAGTACTCGACGACTGGGCTGCCGGATTCGCCATGGCGACGGATCGCGGGGTGGAAGCAATGCTCGACCTCGTCCACCAGACCGAACTCGATGACCCTCAAGCCCGGCGCTGGCCACGCTTCAAGACCCACGACGACAAGGCGCTCGCCTTCGTTCGATTCCCCCAGGAGGCGTGATGGCCGAAGACAAGCAGCCTCTGCACTCCGTCAGCGTGGGGCCGGCCGTGGTCGGTGAAGGAAGCCGGCTGCTGGCCATCCGCCGACGCGCCACCGGCGCTTGGCAACTGCCTGGCGGCATTCTGGAGCGGGATGAATGCCCACTCCAAGCTGTGCGTCGTGAAGTGTTGGAGGAGACCGGGGTGCTGGTGGAGCCCGAGCTGCTGACTGGCGTCTACAAGAACATGATCTTGGGCGTCGTTTCGCTGGTTTTCCGCTGCCACGGGGTCGGCGGCGAACCGCGTCCCACCGAGGAGGCCACCGAAGTGGCTTGGCTCACGCTTGATGAGATCGTGCAGCAGATGGTTGAGGCCTTCGCCGTCCGTCTGCAAGACGCTGTGGCCGCCGAGCCGAAGCCGTCCGTACGGCTCCACGATGGGATCAGCTTGATCGTCTGATGCGTGGTGGCGCCGGCGGCTGGCCTTCGAGGAGGCTGAGTGCAGAAATTGGCGGTAGCGACGTGTGATTTCTTCGCCCGGTTCCGCGCACCGAGCCCGCCGCCGCGCCGCTGAGGCCGCCGCGCACACGGCGTGGCGGCGCGGCCGCCTGGCCGCCGAAGCCACCCACGTGCACGAGCTCGCCGACCAACTGGCCGCCGCGCTCACCACCATTTCCACCAGCAGCCTCACCGACATGGTCGCCATGGGATGACGCCGTCGTCCTCGGCCGAGCGCATGCTCCGTCCCTGGCGACCGTCGCTGCTCAGCGGCCCGAACCGGGCGGGTTCCCGGGCGGATGCGAACGACCATCCCGCGTTGCTGTCCGTCACAGACTCCCCTTCCCAGCCGTCAGGCGGACCAGCGGACGGGATGCCCGGAGGGGTCTGTGGTGAGCCATGTTCCGTCGCCGGGCAGCTGAAGGTCGTAGGCGTGCTCGGCGTTGGAGACCAGCTCCGCCTCGACTCGGCCCGCAGGAACGTTGATCCGGTAGTGGCGGAACCATTCCTCCCCGTCCTCATCCTCGCCCACCAAGGTGACGACAGCCACCTCCAGGTCGAGATAGCCACCGCTCCACTCCAGGAACACCTCGTCCGGATCGTGGCCGAAGTCCTCTGCTCGCAATGCGGCCGTCACCTCGCCGGCGGGGTAGCCGTGGAAGGCGACGTCAGCCTGCCCGTGATCGACCGTCATGAACTGCTGTCCGTCGGGCGCCAGATCGATCAGGACTCGGTCCACCCACGGATAGCGGACGGGAGCCAGCTGCCCATCTACAACGGTGGCTCGGTAGATGATCGAGCCGTCCTGGCCCTCCCCGATATCCAGGAGGACATGCTCGTCGGTTGGATGCAGGTATTGCTGGCCGCCGTGCCCGCTGGTCTCCAGATCCGACTGAGCCATGACTACTCCGCTCTCGGCATCGAGCACGACCCACTGGTCCAGCAGGTCCCGCCCAGCCATGGCATCTGGCCGATAGATCCACACCGTGCGGCCGTCCAGCGATAGGACGCACCCCGGCCGATGCCCATGCCGCTCGTCGGAGAACGGTTCGAACGCTGCCCGCCACCGCTCGTCCCCCGAGCTCGTCACGCAGACGACCGCGTTCAGTGTCGTGTAGACAACCCAACCAAGATCAACAGATGCGGCATGTTCAATGACATCGTCTCCGGGACGTGGCACGAAGACCGCGGACGGAGTCAGCACGCCGCGAGAGGGCGATGCCAAGTCATAGGCGCAGATCTGCCCGTCGACGAGCCGCGTGATGATCTGCAAGGAGCGAGGGGGCTGAGCCATGCCGGGAGGTTAGCGCCTTCGCGTGGCTTCAAGAAACCATCGTTTGTTGAAGCCGCCGAGGCGGGGAGCACCGACCAGGGCGGACAGGCTTCAGGAACTCGCTTCAACAACCTGACTTCTTCAAGAACTCTCAGCACCGACTGTTGAGAGAATCGCAGGGTGACGTCCCCCACCGCAGAGCTGCCCGAGGACTCCTTCGCCGATCTGCTGGCCGCCTGCCCCGCCACCCGCAGCGAGATCCTCATCGGCTACGCCCGCGTCTCCACCCGCGACCAGAGCCTGGGCCGCCAGATCGACGCCCTGACCGCCGCCGGCTGCCGACGCATCTTCGCCGACAAGAAGTCCGGCAAGAACGCGCTCCGCCCGGAGTTGACGGCCTGCCACGCCTTCCTGTCCGCCGGTGACACGCTGGTGGTGCCCCAGCTGGCCCGTTACGGTCACTCCCTGCACGACCTCATCACCATGGTCGCCGAGCTGCGCCGCCGCGAGATCGGCTTCATCAGCCTCCACGAGAAGCTCGACACCACCACCCCCGGCGGCCGGCTGGTATTCCACGTCTTCGCCGCCCTGGCCGAGTTCATCCGCGAGCTCATCGTGGCCGGCACCCACGAGGGCCTGGCCGCCGCGCGTGCCCGCGGCCGCACCGGCGGCCGCCCCACCGTCGTCACCCCCGAACTCCTCAAGGCCGCCCGCGACCTGCTGCCCGACCCCGAACGCTCGCTCACCTCCATCGCCAAGCTGCTCGGCGTCTCGGTCGGCACCCTCTACAACCACATCCCCGACCTGCAGGAGCTTCGCGCAGGCCAGCAGCCAGCTCTCATGCAAAGGGATTGACCTCGAAGAAGGCCGCTCGCTGGGCTGGCGGTACAGGCATTAACGGATAACCCAAGGACCGCAGCAGTGATAGGGGTGTCACCGGAATACGGCAGGAACGGGCCGTGGTCGCCGGGTTGTGGACGGCCGCGCCGGACCGCTAGCCAGAGACTGTCGGCCAAAGCGCCGCTGCGGTGCGTTTCTGCCGTATTCCGGCCGTACCCCTACGTGCGGAGGTCTTCCTGACCGGGGTGGGCGTCGAGCTGCGGTGTCCGCTCGTGGAAATGAGCCAGCTGGGACCTGATCGAGGCGATGGCCGCAGCGGCTTCGTTCGCCAGTTGGGCCGCCACAGCAGCCATCCGATCTTCCGCCGACATCGCCTCGGTGTCGGCGGTGTCGTCCAAGCCGTCGTGCTCCATCTGTCTACCCTGTCCCCGATGACCTTGCCGCCCGCAGGGGTCTTCCCTTCAGAGCAAAAGACATTACTCCGCCCAGTCCGGGCGCCCAGCCGTACCCCTAAGGAGCGGCGGCAATGAACTCCTCCAGCCGCTCGAACGCCGCCCACGCCCGCGCCGACAACAGGTACTGATCCCACGACGGGCGCCGGGTCCGCTCCTGCTCTTCCGCGCGGATGGCGGTCACCACCTTCCGCGCGCCGGCCAGCACGTCGGCGTCGCCGTACATGTAGTGGATGGCGCCGAACTCGTGGACCGCCACGGCGACGGCGGGCGAGAGCGCGATCAGCTCGCTGTGGTGGCAGGTCAAGACCGCCACGAGCCCGCGCAGTTGGTTGGCGTGTTCGTCCAGCCATTCCCTCGTCGTGGCGCGCGCCCGCCCCAGTTCCGGGCGTCGGGCCTCGAGGCGGGCGCCGTCGCGCTGTCTGCGCTCGAACCGCTGTTGGGCTGCCTGTTTGCTGGTGCCCGACGCGCGGCCGAGCACCTCCCACGGCACTGGCTTGTCGCGGCCGCGGGCCAGGCTCATGCCGATGTACTCGTACAGGTCCCACACCTCACGCCCGCGGGGCACAAGAGCGACCAGGGCAACGAGCGCGTCCGCACTGGGGGCTGGGTCGGCGAGTACCGCGAGCACTGCTTGTTCCGGCGGCAGCGCGGATCCGCGCCGGGCGGCCACCGAGACCGCTCGGCGGCGAGGCCGGTCTGGGTGACGCCAACGCGGCAGCCGGCGCCCCCTTTCAGGGCATCAGGGACAGGCGGCCCACGATCTTGTCCACGCGGTTGCGGGGGCCGACGATGCTGACGGCGTAGTAGTCGAGGTCCTCGGCCCGGCTCTCCTTCACGGTGTGGAGGTAGTCCGCGTAGACGCGGGTGTGCTGCGCGGCGGAGGGCATGTCGGCCACGAAGCAGCCGTCGGACGCTGCCGCTCTGGAGCGGACGGCACGCAACGTGGCGGCGTCCGCGACCAGGATGGAGCAGCCCGCCCAGGGCAGCCCCGGGTGCGCGCAGCCGTCCGCGTCGACAGCGTCCTCCCCCAGCAGACCGGTCACCGCGCTCGAGGTCGTGGCCGCCGCGCAGACGGCGGCGTTGACCGCGCGACCTGCGGGCAGGTCCTCGTTGACCACGATCACCCACTTGAGGCGTGCCGCCCGCGTCGACAGGGTCGGGTCCCTCTCCTCCGGCGCGAAGCCGACAACCTCTGACGTGATATCGCGCTCGGCCATTTCTTCCATCCTTTGCTCAGTCATACGGGCTACGCCGGATACGCTATAGAGATATACGAAGATCGAACAAGAGATCCGTACTTATATCGGGCAGCACGAGATGTGGGCGGTCATGGACGAACTTGATAAGGCGATCCTGCGGGAACTGCAGTCAGATGCACGGAAGACCAACCGCGATCTCGCCGCCGCGGTGGGCGTCTCGCCGACGACGGCGCTCGATCGCACCCGCGCCCTGCGGCAGCGGGACATCATCCGCGGCGCGATCCTCGACGTGGACCTCGGCGCGATCGGACGCCCTGTCCAGGCCCTCATCGCGATCCGCGTACGCCCGCCGTCGCGACGCAACATCGAGGGCTTCCGCAACTGGGTCAGCGAGCTGCCCGACACGCTCGGCGTCTACGTGACGACAGGGACCGAGGACTTCATCGTGCACGTCGCGGTCCCCGACAACGCCAGCCTCTACGCGTTCGTCATCGACAGGCTCACCGAGCGCCCCGAGGTCGCCGACGTCCGTACCTCGATCGTCTACGAGCACATCCGCAACCACCAGATCACACCCGTCACTTCATGAGCACACCTCACGACCCCGGCACCAACAGTCCCAGCGCCCGGTCCAGCGCGGCTGACGCACGATGCGCACATCACGACCCCCGAACCAACACTCCGGGCACCCGATCCAGTGCGGCTGACGCAAGACGAGCACACCTCACGGCCCCAGCACCAACACAGTCCGGGCGCCCGATCCGGCGCGGCTGACGCGCGCACGTTGACCACGGCCCGCCTGACGCTCCCACCGTGGCATGCGCGCTTCGCAGACGACCTCTTGCGCCTCTCCCGCGACGAGCGCGTGATGCGCCACATCGGCAGCGGGCCGTGGCCGGCCGAGTACGCCGGAGAACGGCACCGCCAGGCGCTGCGGCAGTGGCGAGAGGAGGGCTTCGGCATGCGCGCGATCCTGCGCGGTGAGCGCTTCGTGGGCCTGGTCTCGCTCGCCTCCTGCACGCTGCCCGGCGCGGCCGAGCCCGCATGGGAGATCGGGTGGTGGATCAACCCCGCGGCCTGGGGCCAGGGCATCGCGACCAAGGCGGCGACAGCCGTACGAGAAGAAGCGGCGCAGTTGGCCTTCGGGGAGGATCGGACCGGATTTTGGCTACGCCAGAGGGGCTTGCATTCGGTAGCTAGCTACGTCGAGGTGCTGGACGCGCTGAGCGAGCGCGCCGACGCGGCGGCGCCCGTGTGAGGCGGTCGGGTGAGCCCGGCGGCTCGCCTACCGGCCTGCTGAGCCGCCGGCCGCTTCATAAGCCAGGGACTGGATGTACGTGATAACGGTCTATTATCACGTACATGGGAGATCACGGTGGCGCGGCGACCAGGAGAACGCCCTGCCGGGCAGGTGCGCGACTCCGGCACGTTATCCGGTACATCATCTGGGACGGCGCAACGAGCGTCGGGCGTCCGGCATGAGCGCGGCGCCGAAGGTCGCCGCCCTGCGCGGGGGGCACGTCACTCTCGCCGCGGCCGCCGACACCTTCCTGTCCGCCCCGCGTACGGCCAACCCCAACACCCACCGCGCCTACGCCTCCGCGATCGACCGCGTCATCGACAGGCTCGGCCGCGACCGGCCGCTCGCGGAGGTGGCCGACGCCGAGATCGGCACCGCGCTCGCCGAGCTGTGGGGTGCGAGCGCGCCGGCGACCTGGAACCGCAACCGCGCCGCCATCACCTCCTGGCTGACCTGGTGCCAGACCAAGAAGCACTGGGTCGCCCCCTCGGTCCCAGCCGATGCCGAACGCCGCCGGGAGAGCGCCGACGAGACCCGCGCCGTGGCCAAGACCACGATCCACCGGCTGCTGTCGCGCCGTGACATCCCGCTGCGGGAGAAGACGCTGTGGCGGATGCTGTACGAGACGGCGGCCAGAGCCGCGGAGATCCTCGCGCTCAATGTCGAAGATCTCGACCTGGAGCACCGGCGCGCTCCCGTCCGCTCCAAGGGCGGCGCCATCGAATGGGTGTACTGGGACAGCGGCACCGCCCACCTGCTGCCCCGGCTGCTCCGCCTCCCGGACGGCAGCACGCGCACGCACGGGCCGCTGTTCCTGTCCGAACGCCGCCCCGTTCCGGCCCGCCGCCCGGCGGCCGCCGACGTCTGCCCGCACACCGGCCGCGCCCGCCTCGGCTACGACCGCGCCCGCGTCCTGCTGGACAAGTACGCCGGCCTCGACCTGCACCAGCTGCGGCACAGCGCCGCCACCCATCTGGGCGAGGCCGAGGTGCCGCTGCAGCTCATCATGGGCAAGACCCGGCACAAGAACCCCCGCACCGCCATGCGCTACGTCAAGCCCGGCGCCGAAGCCATCGCCGGCGTCACCGAGCACCTCGCCCCACCGCGCCGCCGGCACTGATCGCGGCGGCCATTTCTTACCCGTGCGGCCGCGCGCACCGGGCCGAGCGGAAACGTCGGTCCCCACCGCTACCGTGTCCGCATGCCCGCACGGTCCAATGACTTCCAGGCAGTCGTCTACTTCATCAAGAAGAACCTCGCGGCGGACGCCACCGTCACCGAATCAGCGCAGCTGCGCGATCGCGTCACTGGCCAGCTGCGCGAAGTCGACGTCGTGGTCTCCGGCCACATGGCCGGCCACCCTATGGTGATCGGCATCGAGTGCCGCGGCCGGTCCAGGAAGGACGCCGTGCCCTGGGTGGAGGAGATGCGCGCCAAGCATGACGATCTGCCCACCGACCGGCTGGTGCTGGTCTCGGCATCGGGATTCAGCAAGGCCGCAGTCGTCAAGGCCAGGCACTACGGCATTGAGACCGTCACCCCGGGCCAGCCGATCGCTGACGACGGCCCCCTGGCCCGGCTCAGGCACCCGCAGGTGGAGTTCCGCGACGTCACCCACGACCGGCTGGTGGCCCTGCACGGCACGGTCGAGCTCGACGGCCAACCGCACACCAGCGAGCTCACCCCCGACCATGTCCTGTTCGCCGCTGACGGCGCCGAGCTCGGCCCCCTGGCCGACCTCGTCAGGCACACCTTTGACGGGCTGAACCTCCGCTCGGCGGTCGCAGCAGCGCAAGACGGCGACCAGTACCTGGTCATCGACGTGACCCGGCCGCGCCTGCCTCAGCCAGCGTCCGACCCGATCGAGGTGTACCTCCAGCGCGAAAGCCACCCGCCGCACCTGCTTCCCCTGCGTGGCCTTCGCATCGTCTGCGCAAGCCGCGTCGATGTGCGCCCCGTGCAGCTGGCGGCCGGAGAACTGCAGGGCGCAGGGTTCCAAGGTGCGGCGTTCGCCTACGGATCGGGCCAGGTGGCCGGGGTCGATGCGCTGGTGGTCTTCACTCACGACAGCGGCCGCGAACATCTGTCCGTCCGCTTCACCGATGCCACAGGCGCCACCACTGACTGGAGCGCCGATCCGGAAAGCCAGGAACTGGTTCCCCATACACCCCCGGCGTAGACCTCATCGCCGCCAGCCCTTCGATGTACTCGCTCTGTCTCGGCTCACCACTCGATCCCTCTCGATGATCAACGGCGTGGCGGCTATGAGCTACGGAGTGGGGTGGGCGGCGGCCATGACGCCGTGCACGGCCGCCGTGATGCGGTCGGCGGCCTGGTCGGGGTCGGGCTGGCCGGCGTCGAGCCAGGCGATGACGGCCTCCAGGGTGAAGGCGGGGATCAGGCTGGCGGCCCAGTCCAGCCACGGCCCCTCGGGGATGACGCGGGCCAGGTTGCGTCGGCCGACCTCGCGGGAGGCTGCGGTGATGGAGTCGATCAGCTCGCGGAAGTCGGGCTCGCGGGCCGCGTAGCGAAACAGCAGCCGGAACCCGTCGGGGTCGGCGGCGGCGGCGCGCAGCAGGGCGGGGATGGCGTCGTCGTCGAAGTTGTCGGCGCCGGTGGCCTCGGCCAGTCGGGTGCACGCGCGGTCCAGCACGGCCCGGTAGAGGTCGGCCTTGGAGTCGAAGTGGCGGTACAGCATCGCCCGGGTGAGCTCGGCCTCGGCGGCGATGTCGTCGAGGCCGGTGGCGGTGTATCCGGCGCGGGCGAAGGCGCGGGTGGCCGCGTCCAGGATCTGCTCACGCCGCTCCGCGCGGCGCAGTCTCCGCACCGGCTGAGCCGGTCCGGCCTCGTGCTGGCTCTGGCCCGCTTCAGTACTCACTCCGACCTCCACTTGTAGAAGGCAAAGTATACATGTAGCTTCTTATACATTGAAGTCTATAAAGTCGCATCTACTTCAGGAGGGGCTGTGTCCGATCCCGTACAGCTACCGTTCGAGCAGCCTGGCCCGCTGGAGCCGCCGCCGCTGCTGCGCCGGTTGCAGGCCGAAGGCCCGATCCACGCCATCCGCACCGCCGTCGGCGACCCCGGCTGGCAGGTGACGGGGTATGAGGAGGTGCGTGCCCTGCTGGACGACGCCCGGCTCGGCCGCGCCCACCCCGAGCCCGACCGCGCCTCCCGGACGGGAGAGTCGGAGCTGTTCGGCGGCCCGATGGGCGGCTTCGACACCGAGCAGGCCGACCACCGGCGGATGCGCGCGCTGCTGCAGCCGCACTTCTCGCCCAAACGGATGCGGGCGCTGCGCGGCCGCGTCGAGACGCTCACCACCCAGCTGCTCGACGAGCTGGAGAAGGCCGGGCCGCCGGCCGACCTGCACGCCGCGCTGGCGCTGCCGCTCCCCATCGCCGTCATCTGCGAGCTGCTCGGCGTCCCGTACGAGGACCGCGAACAGTTCCGCGGCTGGACGCAGGACGCCGCCGACATCACCGACCGCACCCGCTCGACTCAGGGACTGGGGGCACTGTTCGCCTACGGGCAGCAGCTGGTGGCCCGCAAACGCGCCGCAGGTGACGCGGAGGCCGATGTGATCTCCCGGCTGGCCGCCACCGACGGGGTCAGCGATGACGAGGCCGCCGCGATGGGGATGTTCCTGCTGTTCGCCGGGCACGAGACCACGGTCACCGCGATCGGCAAGGGTGTGCTGTGGCTGCTGGCCACCCCCGGCCAATGGCAGGCCCTGGTCGCCCACCCGTCCCGGATCGACGCCGCCGTGGAGGAGATCCTGCGCGCCCCGAGCCTGGGCGGCGGCGGCATCCCCCGCTACGCCCGCGAAGACCTGGACATCGCCGGCGTGCACGTCCGCGCCGGGGACCTGGTGCTGCTCGACACCGGCGCCGCCAACCACGACGTGAGCGTGTTCGCCGCCCCCGACCGCTTCGACGTCGACCGGCCCGCCGTGCCGCACCTGACCTTCGGGCACGGCGCCCGCTACTGCGTCGGCGCACCGCTGGCCCGCATCGAGCTGCAGGTCGTCTTCGCCCAGCTCGCCGCCCGCTTCCCCACCCTGGAGCTGGGTTGTGCGGTGGAGGAGCTGACCTTCGACAAGCGCACGCTGACCGGCGGGCTGACCTCTCTGCCGGTGACCTGGTGACCGGCATGAGCGCGGCCAAGACGAGCAGACAGGTGAACAGGCGGCGGCCGCTGTTCGGCCGGATGTATCCCAAGATGGCCGCCGGCATGGACCGGGGCGGCATGACCGAACGCCGCCGTGAGCTGCTGGCCGGCCTGTCCGGTGAGGTGGTCGAGGTCGGCGCCGGGCACGGCGTCAACTTCGCGCACTACCCGCCCGAGGTGAGGCGGGTGGTGGCGGTGGAACGGAACCGCGCCTGCGCGCGCAGGCGCAGGCCGCCGCCGCCGAGACGGCGGTCCCCGTGGAGGTGGTGCCCGGCGTCGCCGAGCACCTGCCCGCAGCCGATCACAGCATGGACGCGGTGGTGATGTGCATGGTGCTGTGCTCGCTGCCCGACGTCGGCGCGGCGCTGGCCGAGGCGCGACGCGTGCTCAAGCCCGACGGACGGCTACGTTTCCTGGAGCACGTACGCGCCGACACGCCCGGCTTGGCCCGCCTTCAGGACGTGCTGGATGCCACCATCTGGCCGCTCATGGTCGGCGGCTGCCACCTCGGCCGCGACGCCGAGGCCGAACTGCGGCAGGCCGGGTTCCGCGTCGACCACCTGGACCGCTTCCTGTTCCCGCCCGCGCGGACCCCGGTCTCCTTCCACATCATCGGCACAGCTGTGCGGGGCGGCGATGAGTGAGCGGCGTACCGAAGGCCAGCGAAGATCCCCATCGGGAGGGACAAGCAGGAGGAATGCCATGAGCGCCACATCCATCGCCCTGACGGTGGCCGACTTCGACGGCGAGCTGATGAGCGCGGGAACGCGGCCGTTCCTGGTGGACTTGTGGGCGAGCGGGTGCGGCCCGTGCAAGGCGCTGGCCCCGGTGCTGGAGGAGGTCGCGGCCGAGCAGGCGGGCCGGTTGCGGGTGGGCATGGTGCAGTTGGACCACGCGCCAGAGTTGGCGGGCCGGTTCGAGATCATGGCCCTGCCGACACTGATCGTGTTCATCGGCGGGGTGGAGAAGAAGCGGCTGACCGGGTCGCTCACCAAGACCGAGTTGCTCGCCGAACTTGAGGAGTTCGGCATCTGAACCGCCGCGCCCGGCAAGCTCAGCGGCCGGGCCCGGCCTCACCCGCGCGGCAAGGCCCGCCGAAAGGCCAAGCGGGCCACTCGCACCCCGGCTGACCCGCGCATGGCCGTTCGGCGGGCCGCCTGCCGGGCTCAGTGACTGCGGTGTTCGGTGATCCAGCGGGCGGCGAGCAGACCGGAGCCGGCGGTGAGCACAGCGGCGGCGATGACGGTGGCCTCCAGTCCGAAGGCGTCGGCCAGGAGGCCGGCGAGCAGGGCTCCTGCGGCATAGCCGATGTCGCGCCAGAACCGATAGGTGCCCAGCGCCCGCCACGCGGGATGGGCATGATCGGAAACGGAGGCGATCAGCGCCGGATAGACCATCGCGGTGCCCAGGCCGAGCGCCACGGCCGACAGGATTCCGGCCAGCAGGGGGCGCTCCAGCAGCGCCAGGGCGAGGACGAACCCGCCGGCCTGCACCAGCATCCCGTAGACGATGAGGGGTTTGCGGCCGATACGGTCGGCCAGATGGCCGGTGGGGATCTGCCCGATGCCCCACAGGATCGGATACAGGCCCTTGATCAATCCGACGGCGGCCAGGCCGAGCCCGTAGTCGGTGAACAGCAGCGGGAACACGCCCCAGGTCAGGCCGTCATTGAGATTGTTGACCAGCCCGGCCTGGCTGGCGCCGCGCAGCGAGCGCTCCCGCCAGGAGGTGCGGGCGAACGTGGCCGCCAGCCCGATGTTCTCGCCGTCGGGCAGCGGCTTGGGGTGCTGGGCGAGCTCCAGGGCGACGTGGGCGGCGGTGTCGCGGACGGTCAGCGCCAGGATCAGGCCGGTGGCGACGAAGACCACACCGATGAGCTCGGGCGCGGGCCGCAGCCCGTAGGCGGTGGCCAGGTAGCCGGTCAGCAGCGCGGTGACGCCGACCGCGGTGTAACCGGCGGCCTCATTCAGCCCGGTGGCCAGGCCGCGGCGGGCCGGGCCGACCAGGTCGATCTTCATGTTGACGGTCATCGACCAGGCCAGGCCCTGGTTCAGGCCGAGCAGCACGTTCGCCGCCACGATCCACCACCACGACGGCCCCCACGCCAGCATGAACGGCACCGGCGTGCCGATCAGCCAGCCGGCGACCAGGAGCTGTTTGCGAGTGAAGCGCGCGGTCAGCGCACCGGCGGCAAGGTTGGTGACCGCCTTGGTGAGGCCGAAGGCGATGATGAAGGAGAACACCGCCAGGTCGCTGGTCAGCCCAAAGATGTCGGTGCCGATCAGCGGCACGGTGGTGCGCTCCAGCCCGACCAGGCCGCCGACGCAGATGTTGACGACGACCAGCAGGGTGAACTGCAGCCAGTTCTCCCGCAGCCCGAGCCGCACCGGGGGGATGGTGCCGGTGCTCACCGAGCACCGCCATCGGCGGTGCCGGCGTCAACGGTGTCGAGCCGCAGGCCGTGGGCGGCGGCGTAGTCGGCCGGGCCTCCGTCCAAGACGGTCACGTCCGTGTGTCCGGCGCGTTCCAGCAGGCTCGCGGCGGTCATGGCGCGCTCGCCGTGCCCGCAGGCCACCACCGCACCGGCCGGGGCGTCCGCGGCGTGGCGGGCGAGGTCGCCGAGTTCGAGATGCAGGGCGCCGGGCACGTGCCCGGCGGCGTACTCGGTCTCCTGCCGCACGTCCAAGTACGGGCGGGCTGGTACGCGGTCGGCGGTGACGAACGCGGTGGTGGCCCGCGGGTGTCCGGCCTCCAGCCAGGCGGGCATGCCGCCGGCCAGGTGCCCGGACAGCCGCTCATAGCCGATCTTGTACGCCTGCCACACGACCTCCGCCAGGTCCTGACCGTCACCCACCACGAAGACCAGGGGCGTGGTGTCGGGCAGCAGCCAGCCCAGCCAGGTGGCGAACTGCTCGCGTAGCGGGATGGACAGCGCGCCGGGGATGTGACCGGCAGCGAACTCGGCCGCCGGACGCACGTCCACCACCTGGCCGCCATCGGCGATCAGTGCCTTGACCTGCCCGGCATCGAGCGCGGGCAGTGGCGGCGTGCCGGTCAGGATGGCGGGGCCGCGCCGGTTGGCTTCGGTCAGGCGGGCGAAGTAGGCGGGGTAGGAGCCCAAGCTGGCCACCAGCCGGCGGACGAACGTGTCCTCATCCGGCGCGGCCAGCAACGGGTTGGTCTGCTTCTGCGCGCCGATGGTGGAGGTTCGCTCGGTGCCAGGCGGGGCCGAGCAGAACGAGCCCGCGCCGTGGGTCGGCCACACCGCGGTCGCCTCCGGCAGCGTGGCCAGCCGGTGCAGCGAGCGGTACTGGGCGCGGGCCAGTTCCTCGGTGCGCTCGGCGCCGAGCAGATCGGTGCGGGCGGCCGAATCCACGATCAGCGACCCGCCGGTGAACACCCCCAGCTCCCGGCCGTCGTCCAGCAGCAGGAACGACAGGTGCTCGTCGGTGTGCCCGGGCGTGGCCAGCACACGCAGCCGCAGCCCGCCCAGACCCACCTCATCACCGTCGCCCAAGGCGCGGTGCGGGAACGCGCGCTGCCCGGCCGCGGAGGCCAGCACGGTCGCCCCCGTGTCATGGGCGAGTTGCACGGCGCCGGACAGGAAGTCGGCATGCAGGTGGGTGTCGGCCGCATAGGCGACCGTCAGGCCACGCCGGCGGGCAACGGCGTCCAGCGCACGCAGGTCACGGCCGGCGTCCACGGCCAGCGCACGGCCGTCACCCAGATCGAGCAGGTAGGCAGTGTTGCCCAGCCCTTCGTCCACCAGCGGTATCAGGTGGTCCTCGGCGAATCCCACGACGTCCTCCACGATCTGGCCCCGGCGGTGCGGGAGGGAGCGCACACCGCTCCCAGTTGGTACGATATTCCATAGATTAATGGAGGATTGGATGAGTGACGCAACCCCCGCCCAGGCCAAGACCCACCTGTACGACGCATTCGCCGCCAGCGGCAAGGCTCTGGCCAGCGGCAAACGCCTGGAACTACTCGACCTGCTCGCCCAAGGAGAACGCACCGTCGAGGCCCTGGCCAAGGCCGCCGGGCTGAACCTGACCACCGCCTCGGCCCACCTGCAGACCCTCAAGCAGGCCGGCTTCGTCGCCACCCGCCGCGACGGCGTGCGTATCCGCTACCGGCTCGCCGGCGACGACGTCGCCCAGCTGTTCGCGCTGCTGCGCAAGGTCGCCGAGAACCACCAGGCCGCCGTCCCGCCGGCGCGGGACGCCTATCTCGGCCGAGACGGCGCGGCGGAGGTCAGCCGCGAGGAGTTGCGCGCCCGCCTCCAGGCGGGAGACGTCGTGGTGCTCGATGTCCGCCCGGTGGAGGAATACCTGGCCGGTCACATCCCCGGAGCCGTCTGCATCCCCGTCGCCGACCTGGCCGACCGGATCAACGAGCTGCCCGAGGACTGCGAAATCGTCGTCTACTGCCGCGGCGAATACTGCGTGCTCGCCTACGACGCGGTCCGCCTGCTGACCGACCGCGGACGGCACGCGATCCGCCTGGCTGACGGCATGCTCGAATGGCGGCTGGCCGAGATGCCCGTCGACGCCGGGGAGCTGACATGAGCGACGCGCTCGCATCGCGTCCCGGCTCATCCGGTGAGTCCGCCCGGCCTGCCGGTGGACACCTCACGGGCGGGCCCATGGACGGGCCCATGGACGGGCCCATGGACGGGCCGGTCTACCTGGACTACAACGCCACCACCCCCGTCGACCCGCAGGTGACCGAGGCGATGCTGCCGTACCTGACCGCCTGGTTCGGCAACCCCTCCAGCAGCCACCCGTACGCCGATCGGCCCCGCCGCGCGCTCGCCGACGCCCGCGCCCAGGTCGCCGCCCTCATCGGGGCACAGGCAGCGCAGATGGTGTTCACCGCCTCCGGCTCCGAGGCCAACCTGCTGGCCGTGCGCGGCGCGCTGCTCGCCGCCGGCCGCCCGCGCCCGCGCGTGATCACCCAGGCCACCGAGCACCCGGCCGTGCTGGAAACCTGCCACGCGCTGGCACGCCTGCACGACGCCCGCGTCACCGTGCTGCCGGTCGACGGCGACGGGCTGGTGAACCCGGCCACGCTGGCCGCCGCACTGGATGAGGACACCGTGCTGGTGTCGGTGATGGCCGCCAACAACGAGACCGGCGCCCTGCAGCCGATCGCCGAGCTGGCCGCCCTCACCCACGCCCGGGGCGCGCTGCTGCACTGCGACGCCGCCCAGGCCGCGGGCAAGATCCCGCTGGACGTCACCAAGCTGGGCGCGGACCTGCTCACCCTTGTCGGGCACAAGATGTACGCGCCCAAAGGCATCGGCGCCCTGTACGTGCGCGAAGGCGTCACACTGGAGCCGGTCGTCTACGGCGGCGGGCAAGAGCGCGGCCTGCGCGCAGGCACCGAGAACGTCGCCCTGGCCGTCGCCCTCGGCGCCGCCGCCGACCTGGCCGCACACGACCTCGCCACCGGCGCGCCCACCCGCCTCGCGCACCTGCGCGACGACCTGCACCGCCGCCTGGACGCGGCGCTGCCGGGCCGCGTCCACCTCAACGGCCCCACCGGCCAGCGCCTGCCGAACACGCTGAACCTCAGCATCGACGGCATCCACGGGCACGACCTCCTGGCCGCCGTGCCCGCCGTGGCGGCCTCCACCGGCTCGGCCTGCCACAGCGGCACCCACACCCCGTCCCCGGTGCTGTCGGCCATGGGCCTGGACACCGACAGAGCCTTGAGCGCGGTGCGGCTGTCGCTGGGTCGCTGGAGCACCAGCACCGACATCAAGACCGCCGCTGCTGCACTCATCAGCGCGGCCCTGACTGTCTCTCACCCGATGCCTGGCCTTGCCAACAGCGCAGAACAGGCGACGTCATGAATGACGAGCGGGCGCACGCCGCCCCTGAGGATGACCGCCCTGCCGATGGCGGTGCCGGCGATCCGGCCGTGCCGGCCGTGCCGGTGGTACCGGTGGTGCTGGACGGCGGTGACCGCCGCTGCGTGCAACTGCTGATCGAGCTGAGCCGCCTGGTAGCCGGCCTGCCCTCCGGCAGTGTCGTCCACCTCATCGCCACCGACCCCGCCGCACCGATCGACCTGCCCGCCTGGTGCCATCTGACCGGCCACCTCTACCTCGGCGCCGCGCCCGGCAACGGCCGTCCCATCTACGCCCTGAGCGTCCGCGCCGACGCCCGCCGTACCGAGCCCCATGCACCGTGGCGGTCAACTACCGACTGACCCTCGCCCAGCTCATGTTCGCGCGGCCTCCTGATCAGTTCCCTGAACCGACGCTCAGGTGCTCTCGTGGGCGCCGTCGTGGAAGGGACGCAAACCCCCGGCCACATCAGCGCGGGAGAAGGCGTAGCGGCCTAGGAAGTTGATGTGGTCGTACTGGATCGGCGACAGTCGCGCGCACATCTCATCGGTGACCGGGAACCCGTCGGCACGCAGCTGCTTGACGGCAGCATCCAGATACAGGCTGTTCCACCAGACCACCGCGTTCAACGCCAGGCCCAGACTGCCCAGCTGATCCTCCAGGCCTTCGCGGTAGCGCTGGCGCAGCTGGCCCCGGTTGCCGAAGGCGATCTTCCGGGCCAGGCGGTGGCGGGCCTCCTGCACGTTCAGCTGGGTGCCGATCATTCGCCGGTAGCCTTCGTCGGCGATGAACTGCAGCAGGTGCAGCGTCTTGGAGATGCGGCCGTAGTGGGCGAACGCCTCGCCCAGACCGGTGGGGCGGCCGTCGGCCGACAGCATCCGAATCAGGTCGTAGGCGCGCACCGTGCCCATCGTCAGCGAGCCGGCCACCCGCAGCATGTCGCCCCAGTGCGCGCGGATCTTGTCCAGCCGGACGGTGTGGCGGGACATGTGCTCCAACGGCCCGTAGACCGCGCGGGTGTTGGTGCGCCACAGCCGGGTGTCGGCCAGGTCGGCGATGCGCGGGGAGAACTGGTAGCCGCAGATCGCGAACAGTCCCGAGACGATGTCGGAGTAGCTGGCGGTGTCGGTGACCACCGTCTCCGGCTTCGGTCCGCCGTCGAGGTTGTGGATGGCGTCCAGGATGAACAGCGAGTCGCGCAGCGTGCCGGGCACCACCAGCCCGCCGATGCCCATCACCTGGTCGTTGACCACGTTCAGCCAGGTCGCGCCGCGCTGGCGGCCGAAGTAGATCGGGTTGTGCCCGGTGTGCAGGTTCTGCACCGGCACCACGAAGCGCAGCCCGTCGGCTGAGGCGATGTGCCCGCCGCCCCAGCACTTGACGATGTCGAGTTCGCCCTGGGCGGCAATCAGGCGGGCGTTGGCCGCCGCGATCGTCTCGCCGCGCAGGTAGCCCTGGTCGACCTGGAGCAGCCGGGCCCTGGTCAGTGCGGGCACGTTCGGCTTCTCGATCGGCACCAGGCCGACGTTGCACGCCTCGGCCACGATCAGCGCGGCCAGACTGACCCCGAAGTCCTCCATCGACGGATCGGCGCCGGAGATGTGGGTGAAGTCGGCCGGCAGGCCGGTGCGGTCGAAGACCTCCAGCAGCAGCTCGGGGAAGTCCAGCCGGGGCAGCATGTCATCCAGCAGGGAGCGCAGTTCCTTCATCAGCGGCGGCTCCTCGGCCGCGCCGAGCTTCTCTAGCTGCAGCCGGCCGCCGACGAATTGCACCGCGGTGTTGGCGCCGAGCCCGTCCAGCACCCGGGCATAAGACGTTGACTCATTTGGTAAGTCGGCGGTAGCAAATGAGGGCTGCAGCGATGGCGACGAAGGATGCGAAATGGTCCGCCCGGCGTTCGTAGCGC
>NZ_BAAATE010000063.1:0-19902 GCF_039533245.1 Nonomuraea recticatena
GCTGCGCTGCTGCCCGCATCGAGCGACCGCACTCGTGCAGGCCATCCTCGTCCTGCAGCTCATCGAAGAGGGCCGCTACTCAGGATGAAAAGGGCTCAATGACCCAAGTCGCCATAGACCATCCCGCGCTCACCAAGACCTGGGCCGACAGCGCCTACCGCACCACCGTCATCGAACACGCCGCCGGGCTCGGCATCGACGTTGAAGTCGTCCGCCGCGACCCCGCCACCAGGGGATTCACACCTCTTCCCCGCCGCTGGGTGGCCGAACGAACCCTCGGCTGGCTGATGCTCCACCGCCGCCTGGTCCGCGACTACGAAGCCCTGCCCGCCCGCTCCGAAGCCATGATCCACGTGGCCATGATCGACCTCATGTCCCGCCGTCTCACCGGCGAATCCACCCCGACCTGGCGCGGCACCTGAAACCGAACCAGACGGAACCTACGGGATCAAACGCCCACTTAGCGCAGCGACACCGACAGGTGCCTTACCGTGGCAATCGATGCAAGCAGAACCTGCCAGGAAGGCTCTAATTCTTGCCAACTTGCCTAGGTCTCTGCCATCTGAAGCTGCTGGCCTCAAGCTCGCACCACAATAGACGTGAAGAGCCTGGTTAAGCAGGGGTGGGTCTTGAAGATTAGGGTTCGTGTTACAAAGAATCAGCGTGCCGCTCTTATCCATATCCTTGAGGATCGTCATGTCAAGGCATCGAAGAGCACTGTCTATGTCGCCGGTAATGTGGCAACTTTCAGCATGGCGGATCCGATCGGCTGGCTAGAGGGACAGATTGCCCAGTATCCGCGCGGAGAGTTCCCTCGCGCGAGCTTGCTTGGTGTTGTTCGGAAGCTTGCCCGATCACCAGCCGGTCATATCATGAAGCCCGGCAGGAGTGGGCGCCAGACTTCATATCCGCACGGAACCGGGCCTGCTCGCTAAACTCTTAACCGGAAATAATCGCGCTCAGCTCCGCCAAGACAAAGTGGGCTTAGATTGCCTGACATAGGTTGAACCCATTGAGTACTTTCCGTCCTCGAGTGAGTTCATAATTTTATTAGGCCGCGATGGACGTACACGGATGTTCTGCCTTTTGGCGCCGTTGTCGTCGAGGACCCTTGGGTTAGCTGGCTGGTTAGACGGCCCAGGTGGTGGCGGGTCAGGATGCGGTGCACGGTGGTCGAGTTTGCGGATGGTGCGCAGCCGGTAGACCGCGGCCTCGATGCGGGCCGCGGTGCGGTGTGCGGTGGTGTTTGGGCTGGGTTGGTCGTGCAAGCCAGCTTCGCCGTGTTCGTGTCGGCGGCGGGCCGTGCAGGAACGCGTCCGCGCCGTCGCCGCAACCCCCGGACGTCGGGACAGTCTCGGTGCCGGCATCCAGGAAGCCCTTGGCCGTCCGATAGGAGGGGTCACCGCCCGACAGTGCTTTGGTGAGACCAGCGCCAGTCGCTCGGGGTTGTGCTTGTCGGCCAAGCCGATCACGCTATGAGCGGCGTGCAGTAGATCGAGCATGTCGTTGCCGCCAGCAGCGTCTCGACCACCTGGTGGCAGGGTTGGGCCGATCTCCTTGGCTTCGCCGCGACACCGGGCGGGGTGCACAGGTGAAAGGTGACCCTTCGGGTGGATAGTCCGACAGGTCGGTCTGCTTGCCCGCCAACTTGCGCGGATGGGTCTTGATCAGCTCAGGGGACCTGCTGCTGAGCCGAAAACTGACCCAGATGGCGACGTTGGTAGAGCGCACAACCCGCTTCATCGTCTTGGTCCAGCGCGATGGCAGGATATGGCCACCGTAACCAGCAGGCTGTCGGCGACGATGACCCGGCTGGCCGAGCAAGTTTGCCAGATATTGAGATGGGATCGCGGGATGGAGCTGGCCCAGATTGACTCAAACTCAATATTCACGGACCTCTAGTGATGATAGTCGATCTGGTCGATAACCCTTCTGCCAAGGCTCCTCCTGCTTCTTTATCAAGAACAATGATCCTCAACGGAGCGGTGACTGTGACGTCACTGGAGATGAGCTCCGTATGCACAAGCTTATCGATATTGAGCACGACCCAGCGTGACCTTATGGTACTTTCCGTCACAATCCCATCTGCGGCAGCAGCGTTCCTTCTTACAGTCCGATTGTCCCATGAGACAGCATTGAACCGTCAGGGCCGCCCCGGATGGCGGTTGCTGTTGGCGGTGAATCCTTCGAGGACCACTAGCGCTTTCAAAGCCACGGTAAGTGTTGGCCAGTGAGTCGGATCTTCCAGATCAGCTGGCAGCAGTGCGTTTATTTGAGCGAGGCGATAGTAGAGCGATTGCCGTCGTACATGGAGCTTTTGGGCTGCTAGCACCTTTGATCCTCCGCACTCGAGGAGGGTGTTCAACGTGGTGACCAATTGTGTGCCTCGCCGGGCATCTTCAGCGATGAGCGGTCCCAGTTGCTCGTCGACGAATCTCCGAAGCTCGGAGCGCTCACCGTGCCGGTAAAGCAGCCGCTCGGCCGCTAGATCTTGAGCCAGTACGACGGCGCGGTTCAAGCGGAGTTGTTGGGCAAGGTGCAGCGTGAGCCGCGCTTGAGCCATGCTGTTCGAAAGGCTCATGATGTCGAACGCAGCGGGTCCCACAGCTGCGCATGGTTCTCCACGGACAGCCAGCCTTTGTTCGAGGGCGGCGCGAAGGGATGAAGCCAGTTGCGATGCATTGGTGTCGGGATTGCCGGCGACGAGAGCGCATGAGATGCCTTCAAATGTGCCGACCAGCACTTGCCCGCACCTGCGAATAGCTCCCTCCAAGGAGGCGAGCGAGTTGGCCACCTTCAGGCGGTCCGCCACGACGCAGATGTATAGGGGTGCGGATATGGGTATGCCGCTGGCTCTTAGTCGATCCTCCAGTACGTGTGCTTCGACATGTTGCCCTGCCGCAAGCTGTTCAATCAGCAACATTCGAAGCCGAAGAGAACTTGCGGCGTCATGTTCATGGCGGACTAGACCTAGCGCCAAAACCGCTGGAGCCCGCTCCAGCAGAGCGTCGAGTAGCAAGGTAGGCACGCCTGCACCGATAGTGAGATGGCCCCACGTCATACCATCAATCACAATGGGGGTGCTGGCCGCAGCAGCCTGATCTACTTGGTCAGGTACTCGACCAGCAGCACTGGTCAGCCTGTTGTATCCGTCATGCAGCGTGACCCAGGTTTCTGCGATTTCCTGAATGCGATCGACGATCTCGGCCACCGTTCCGCCGCGTGCCAGCGTCTCGGAGAGAGTCCGGGAAATTTCGTCTGCATGCCGCAGCCGGGTAACCGAGTGGTCAATGATCATACTATTGATCGCTTCGGCGACTTCAGTAAAGCGTAGAACGGGTTGCAGGACCACTAGCGGGAAGTCCAGATTACGGGCTTCATCAGCCATATCTGGTGGGAGTTCCGGAAAGGGGCGCCCGATCTCGAACAACAAGGCAGTGATCCCACGCTGGGCGAGTTTGCGAACATAGATTCGACGAGCATCCTCGTCGACTCCCAGTAGACCAACACCGTTGGTGAGCAAGACCTCGTCCCCTCTGAGCAGAGGCGCGATGTCGTATAGATCAGCCGTGTGCACCCAACGCACGGGCCGGTCGAGCCTGTCTTCACCGCTCAGCAGCTCTGGCTCGCCCGCAACCACCAGCGGATGGTCCAGAACCTCTCGAAGAGACACTCCCATAAGCACAGTGTCACATGAATCGGCTCAGTCCTCTGACACCGTGTCCGTTGTTGTGATTCGCGTCACGGTCGCACAGTGATGGAAAGCACACAGGTGAGGAGCGCAAGCTAGATGACTGACTCCCGTGGTGAGGGACTGGGATGGCGAGGGGAAGCCGCAGCCATCGCCCTATTGACCTTTGCGGTCGACGTCGAGACCCCGGTCCTGGCAGCAGGACGGCGCTACGCCGACCATGCCATGGCCATGTCGCACCAGGCTTACGACATACGTCGAGGCCTGCCGCGGCTCTTGGGGATCTTGGACGAGTTCTCCATCAAAGCAACGTTCTTCGTGCCCGGCCTCGTCGCTGAATGGTGGCCAGAAGCGATCACCCAGATCGCCGAGCGCGGGCATGAGATCGCTCACCACAGCTACACTCATCGGCCTTCCACCGGCCTAACGCATACGGAGGAGCGTTGGGAGTTTGAGCGCGGCATGCACGCCCTCAACCGCCTCGGGATCGAGCCGTCCGGCTACCGCTCACCCATGTGGGCGGCCACCTGGCGCTCCGCTGACCTAGCTCGGGAGTTCGCTCTCACCTACGACACCAGCTTGATGGACGATGACATGCCCTACGTCATCGAGACCGCGAGAGGACCGCTGGTAGAGCTTCCCGTGCACTGGGCTCTCGACGACTGGGAGCAGTACGCCTTCTTGCCGGAGCCGCATCTCGGATATGCCATCGAGCCGCCCGAGAAGGCATTGGCCGTATGGACGGCGGAACTGGACGGGATGAGGGAGTGGGGCGGGCTCTTCCAGCTGACGAGTCACTCGTTCCTGTCCGGACGACCCGGCCGGGCGCGCAATCTGCGCAGGCTCATTGAAACCGTGCTCGCGCGAGGAGACGTGGAGTTCCGCACTGGCGAGCAACTGTGCGCGGCCGTGCTGGCCGACGAGGCGGTGGAACGCCGCAAGCAAGAACCTGTCCAGGTCAACGAAGACATCTATCCGCAATGGTGAAGGAGGAGGGTGGACCATGAGCACTCTAGTGACTGGCGGACGCGGCTTCGTCGGCAGGCACATCGTCGATCTCCTGGTGGAACACGGAGAGGAGGTCGTCAGCTACAACCGGGACTTCTCCATCGATAACCGTCCCGGAGTCACCGCCATCCAGGGGGAGCTGTTCGACATCCCGCGTCTTACTCGCGCTCTGTTCGAGCACACCGTCGACCGAATCATCCACACCGCGGGAATGAGCCATCCAGAGGTCTCCATCGACCTGCCGCTCACCACGTTCGCCGCCAACGTAGAGGGCACTCAAGGCGTCTACGAGGCTGCCCGAATGACCAACGTCAGGCGAGTCGTGAACTTCTCCTCAGAATGCGCCTACGGCAGCCTGAACGAGTTCGAGACCGTCACCGAAGCCACCGCGTGCTCTCCGACCACACCCTACGGCGTCACCAAGGTGACCGGCGAGATGCTCGGCAAGGTCTACAACGATCTGTACGGCATGGACATCGTGTCGCTACGCGTCACTGAGGTGTACGGACCCGGGCTGTGGATGCCAAGCGTACTCGGCGACATGCTCCGCGCAGCGGTTGACGGCGTCGTCTTCAAGCTCGACTATGGGCGCGACCACCCGTTCCAGTTCGTCTACGTCCAAGACGTCGCGCGGGCAGCCTATCTGGCTTCCATTGCTACCGCCCCGCGGCAGCACGTCTACAACATTTCGGGCGGATCTCAGGTGACGCTCGCCCAGGCGGCGAATACCCTCCAAGCACTCATCCCGGCCGCTCAGATCCACCTCGGTGAGGGGCACCTGCCGCAATGGGACCGGCAAGGCCCGTTCGACATATCTGCGGCCGAGCGCTGCCTGGGATACCAGCCTCAGTGGCCGCTGGAAGCTGGGCTGCGCGCCACCATCGACTGGCTCGTCGATCAAAAGAGGTGATCCACGATGTCAACCGATACGCCTGACAGCAGTTGGCTGGGCGATGCCTCGGCCGTCATGGTGCTGAGCTTCGACGTGGACGCCGAGTCGTGCGTGCTTGCCGAGAGCGCCCACTACGCCACTCACGTCGGGGCCCTGAGCCATCAGGCGTATGGGCCTCGCGTGGGCGTGCCTCGTATCCTGGATCTGCTGGCTGACTTCTGCCTCAAGGCAACTTTCTTCGTACCCGGGCGTAGCGCTGACACGTGGCCGGACGTCGTCGAGAGCATCGCCGCCGCCGGCCACGAGATCGCCCACCACTCCTATGCTCATCAGCGCTTGGTGCTCATGTCACCCGAAGAGGAACGGCGCGACCTCGAGCTGGGCCTGGCGGCACTCGAGGCGCGGGGAGTACGCCCCGTCGGCCATCGCAGTCCGTTGTCCTCACCGAGCGCCCACACCTCGACGATGCTGGCCGAGTACGGCTTCCGTTACCAATCGAGCCTCATGGATGACGACCGGCCGTATCTGATCAACACATCAAAGGGTCGGATCGCGGAGCTCCCGCCGCACTGGCTGCTTGATGACTTTCCCCAGTACGCGTTCCTTCCAGATCCCCCGATCGGGCACGTGGTCGAGTCGCCGCGCAAAGCTCTGGAGGTGTGGACCCTTGAATTGCAAGCCATGCGGCGCTACGGCTGCCTGTTCATGCTGTGTAACCATCCCTTCCTGTCCGGCCGGCCGTCACGGGTGCAGGCGCTACGCGAGCTCATCAGCTACGCCCTGGATTGCGGTGACGTATCGATCCTGACCGCGGCCGACGTGGCGGACCGGGTGCACTCCGACTCCAATATTGCCGTACGACCTGCTGAGACCGGATTTTCTGACCCGCTTCGCGTGTCGATCGAGGAGAACGACGAGGCAATGAGATGAACGATATGCACGGACGCGTGGCCGTAGTGACAGGCGCCGCCTCCGGAATCGGCCTGGCCACTGCCCAGGCACTCGCCCGCCATGGCGCATCCGTCGCGTTGGTGTCATTGCCCGGCGACGACTTCGCGGCGGCAGAAGCCGCCTGTGCCGTCCATCACGGCAAGACACTGACGGTAACAGCTGACGTCAGCGACTCGGCGGCGGTACGCGAGGCGTTCCAGCGCATTGAAGTTGAACTGGGACCGATCGACGCCGTCCACAATAACGCCGGCATCTCTGCGGTCGCGGCCCTGACCGACACATCAGATGAGCTGTGGCACCGCCAACTTGCCACCAACCTGTCTGGCAGTTTCTACGTGCTGCGCGAAGCGGCACGCGTAATGAAGACACGTCGCAGAGGAGCCGTCGTCAACACCGCCTCCGAGCTGGCACTGATGGGGCAAGCCGGTTACGTCGCCTATACCGCGACCAAAGGCGGAATCCTCGCCATGACCCGCAGCGCCGCCGCCGAACTGGCCTCCTGGGGGCTTCGCGTCAACGCGGTTTGCCCCGGGACTACCCTCACTCCCATGTTCCTGCGGGAGTTCGAGGGGGCAGCCGACCCGCAAGCGGAATTGGCGGACAACGAGGCCAGCGTCGCGGTAGGCAGGATCGCCGATCCTGCGGAGATCGCTGAGGGAGTCGTCTTCCTGCTCTCGGACCGTGCCAGCTACATCACCGGCACGCATCTCGTCTTGGACGGTGGCCGCACCGGCTGCTTTGCCATCGGAAGCATCGGTACCGACGCAGGCACCTGATCCTGACACAACCGAAGGAATCCATGCCATGTACGACCCGACCAATGGCGGGAAACCGCCGTCGCGGCTAGAACAGCTGGGATACCAACAGCAACTCGCTCGACGCCTCAAGATGTGGGAGGTCGTCGGCCTGGCGATGGCCGATGTCTCCCCCACCATGGCCGTCCTCTTCCTGACCGCGGGGGTGTTCCTGGTCGGTGGGACCTTCGCCATCGGAGCGAACCTAATCCTCGCCGTCATCGTCGTCCTGATCGCGCTCTGCCTGGCCGAACTGGCCTCCATGTACCCCATCGCGGGCGGCATGTACTCGCTGGTCAGGCAGGTTCTGCCAGCTCCATTCTCATGGGCTACCACCTTCAACTACCTCATTCAAGGGATCGTGATCCCCGCCAGCATCGCGCTCGGCATCGTGGGATTCCTCAAGGATCTCTTTCCCGCTCTGACGGCGCCTGCTCCCGTGATCGCCGTTGTCCTCCTGGCTCTGGCGGTTGCGATCGCGTTGACCAAGGTCGAAGTGGGGGCGTGGGCCACCGCGATCATGGTGGTAGTTGAACTGATCGTCCTGGCCATCATCACCGCTGCGGCGCTGTCTCACCCTCGTCAGTCCCTGGCCGACATCACGTTCAATCCCACCATGCTGTCCGACGGGCAACTGGTGTCCGTAGGCGCCGTCGTCATGCTCGCCACGCTTGCGCCCGCCTTCAATGTCATCAACGGCTACGACGCGGCGCTTGGCTTCGCTGAGGAAATCAAAGGAGGAGAAAGGGCCCTCCCTCGAGCGGTGATCATCTCTGCGATCATGGCCTGCGTCCTGATCGTGATTCCACTCGTCGCCGCAGTGGTGGCAGCACCTGATCTGAAAGCCTTCTTCACGGCGCCAGCACCGGTCGTCTACTCGGTTGAACAATCACTAGGCAGCAATGCTCGCGTGATCGTCGATGTCGGAGCGGTGATCGCCCTCTTCAACGCGATGCTGTCGCTGTTGATGTACTTCGGCCGGGTGGCCTACACCACCGGACGGGATCAACTCTGGCCCAAGACGGTGAATCGTTCCCTTTCCCGGCTCAACCGCTTCCATTCCCCGGCCGCTGGCATTCTGATCCTGGCAGTGCCAGCAGCGGTGCTGGTCTTCACCTCTGCCCTCGACTTTCTCATCATCTTCGCAGGCGCGGTAATCGCCGCTGTCTACTTCTGCATCGGGCTGGCCGCTCTGATGAGCCGAATCAGCCAGGCGAGGGAAACGCGGCCGTACCGGATGCCGCTGTGGCCGCTGCCTCCTCTGGTCGTCATCGCCTTCACGGGGCTCGCACTGGCGATGCAGGAGGTGAAGTACCTGGTCGCCGAGGGCGTTTTGGTCCTGATCGCGCTCGCCTGCTGGCTGGGGTCCAAACGGTGGAGCGGAGCACCTGAATCCGCACACGAACCTCAACTCGACGCCGAGTCGGCCTAACAGTGGGGATCAGTCAATGCATGTAGGACCGATGAAACATCCCTTCCCTTATGCGGCCAACTGCTCGCTGCTGTTCACCGAGGTACCGCTCCTGAAACGGCCCGCCGCGGCTCGGGCGGCAGGATTCCACGCTATCGAATCATGGTGGCCGTTCGACACGGCGGTGCCGCGCGAGGCGGATGTCGACCGTTTCGTGACAGCCGTCCAGGACGCCGACGTGGAATTGATCGGACTGAACCTGGCAGCCGGAGACATGCCGGGTGGTGACCGTGGGCTCCTGTCATGGCCGGCCCGACGAACCGAGTTCCTCGACAGCGTCCAGGTCGCCATCTCAATCGGCTCCCAGCTAGGGGTTTCCTGTTTCAACGCGCTCTACGGCAACAGACTCGACAACGCCAGCGCACAGGAACAGGATGACCTCGCAGCGGACAACCTCGCGACCGTGGCTGAGGCCATGGCCAGCATCGGAGCGACCGTAGTAGTAGAGCCGCTCAGCGGAGTCGCGCGCTACCCCCTGCGGACCGCTGCCGATGTGATCGATGTCCTGGATCGCGTCACTCGGCTGACAACTGCTGGCAATCTCCGAATGCTCGCCGACCTCTACCATCTGACCGCCAACGGCGACGACCTCGACGCCGTCATCAGCAGGTACGCCGACCGCATAGGCCACCTGCAGATTGCCGACTGGCCGGGACGGAACGAGCCCGGCACCGGCCGCATCAACTTCGACAAGCATTTGAACGCGCTGGAGGCGGCCGGATACCGGGGCTGGGCCGCCTTGGAGTACCAGCCCGCGACGACCACCGAACAGTCCCTGTCCTGGCTGCCCCGCAACCATCGCGGTGCCGACCCCATATCGAAGACATCCCAAGGAGCGAAGCAATGACCGTCCTCGCCTTCATCGGCCTGGGCATCATGGGTGGACCTATGGCCGCCAATCTCGTTAAGGCCGGCTACGACGTTATCGGCTATGACACCAATCATTCCGCGCTCGCCAGCCTGCAAAATCTCGGCGGACGAAGCGCGGGCAGCATTGCACAGGCCGTCACCGACGCCGATGTGGTCATCACCATGCTCCCGGACAGCCCAGACGTCCAGGCCGTCGCTCTTGGAGAAGAAGGCATCTACGCCAATGCCAGAGCGGGAACACTGCACATCGACTGCTCCTCCATCCGGCCCGATATCGCTCAGCAGCTCGCTCGAAGGGCCACCGACCTGGGACTACGTGCCGTAGACGCCCCGGTCAGCGGCGGTGAGGTCGGCGCTATAGAGGCTCTACTGTCCATCATGGTGGGCGGCCAGCCGGACGACGTCAGTGAAGCGCAACAGATCCTGCAGCACGTCGGCAGCACCATCGTGCACGTCGGCCCGCACGGCGCCGGCCAGACGGTCAAAGCGGCCAACCAGCTGATTGTGGCTGGCACGATCCAGCTGGTGGCGGAGGCGATTGTGTTCCTCGAGGCCTACGGCGTGGATACCACCGCCGCCGTCAAAGTCCTGGCGGGTGGACTAGCGGGCAACGCCATTCTCGACCGCAAGGTGACCTCGATGCTTCAACGCGACTTCACACCAGGATTCCGCATCGACCTTCACCACAAGGACATGGGCATTCTCACCTCGGCCGCTAGAGACGCGGGGGTAATTATTCCTCTCGGCTCGCATGTCGCCCAGCTGATTGCCTCACTGAGGGCCTCTGGGCACGGCCAGCTCGACCACACCGCCTTGCTGCTCCTGGTGGAGCGGCTGTCCGGACGTGACCTGCAATCAGCGAAGGTGTGAACAGATGCCAAAGATGAGAGCGGTGGACGCCGCAGTGGCCATCCTGCGACGGGAAGGGATCACCCATGCCTTCGGCGTTCCTGGGGCGGCCATCAACCCTTTCTACTCCGCGATGCGAGCCGACGGAGGAATCCGGCACATCCTCGCTCGACATGTCGAGGGCGCCGCTCATATGGCCGAGGGTTACACCCGCGCGCGAGCGGGCAACATCGGCCTTTGCGTCGGGACCAGCGGTCCAGGTGGCACCGACATGATCACGGGACTGTACTCGGCCTGGGCCGACTCCATCCCGATTCTGTGCATCACTGGCCAGGCGCCAGTGTCGCGCCTGCACAAAGAGGACTTCCAGGCGATCGACATCAGCTCCATCTCCGCGCCGGTCACGAAGATGGCGATGACCGTCCTCGAACCAGCGCAGGTGCCTGGCGCTTTCCAGCAGGCTTTCCATCTCATGAGGTCGGGCAGGCCCGGCCCGGTCCTCATCGACCTGCCCTTCGACGTGCAGATGCAGGAAATCGAGTTCGATCCCGAGACCTACGAGCCCCTGCCGGTCTACAAGCCAGCTGCTACCCGGGCCCAAGCCCACAAGATTCTGCAGATGCTAGCCGCAGCAGAAAGGCCACTGATCGTCGCAGGCGGTGGCATCATCAATGCCGACGCCGCCGACCTCCTGGTGACCTTTGCCGAACTCGTCAACGTTCCAGTCATCCCCACTCTCATGGGCTGGGGCAGCATCCCGGACGATCATCGGCTCATGGCCGGCATGGCGGGCCTGCAAACCTCGCACCGGTACGGCAACGCCAGCCTGCTAGCGTCGGATTTCGTCCTTGGCATCGGCAATCGATGGGCGAATCGCCATACCGGAGGGCTGGAGTCATACCGCAAGGGGCGAACCTTCGTCCACATCGATATCGAACCCACTCAGATCGGCCGCATATTTCCGCCCGACTACGGCGTTGTCTCCGACGCTAAGGCCGCGCTCGGCCAGCTGATCGAAGCCGCCCGCGAATGCCACACCGCCGGAACGCTCCCTGACTACACCCCATGGGTCACTGAGTGCCAGGAGCGGACGCGGACGATGCACCGTCGCGCGGATTTCGACAACATTCCGATCAAGCCTCAACGCGTGTATCAGGAGATGAACCGCACGTTCACCCGCGACGTTCGCTATGTCAGCGCAATTGGACTGTCCCAAATCGCCGCTGCCCAATTCCTTCATGTCTACAGGCCGCGATCATGGATCAATTGCGGTCAGGCCGGTCCGCTGGGATGGACAATACCGGCCGCGCTCGGCGTGGTCGCCGCCGATCCCGACAGCACTGTGGTCGGTATTTCCGGAGACTACGACTTCCAGTTCCTTATCGAAGAGCTAGCAGTGGGAGCGCAGTTCAGCCTTCCCTACGTTCAGATCGTCGTCAACAACTCCTACCTCGGCTTGATCCGACAAGCTCAACGACTCTTCGATATGGACTACGGAGTCCAGCTCGCCTTCGAGAATGTCAACACTCCGGACCTGGGCGGCTATGGTGTCGATCACGTCAAGGTCGCTGAAGGGCTCGGCTGCAAGGCGATCAGAGTCCACGACCCGAACATGCTCGAAGCGGCACTCAGTCAAGCGGTCAAGCTGATGACAGAGCACCGGGTGCCAGTAGTGGTCGAGGTCATCCTTGAGCGCATTACGAACATCTCTATGGGCACCGATATCGACAATGTCGTCGAGTTCGAAGAGGTGTCCAACCTCGTGGATCGCGGCTAACACAATCGAGAGACGCAACCATTCTGGGTATGCCCGGGCGATAGGGGACCTCGGCGGACGGCGGATGCGGCATCGCCTTAACGCTGGGAAGCCTCCGCTTATGTTCGTGCCATTGCGGCGTCGTGGTCAACGCGACGGAAACCGCTGGAAGCCTGCCCCTGGTCTTTCTCGCTCGGAGTTTCCCGCGCGGAGTTCTACTCAGCACCCCGGACCCTCGCGCCCACCCCAGCAGTGACCGGGAGCAGGCAGCTGCGGCGGAAAGGGGCCTTGCGGTCCGTCAGCACACCGACGACAGTGACACAACTGCGCCATGACTGATCAGGACCTGGTGACCCAGGCGCACTTCGGCGTCGCCCGCCGTGCCCCACGGGTGCGACGCGCTGGCTGATCTGCTGAATTGCCCGCAGCGAGGGCCGTCGATCCCTTCAGGGGTGACAACGAGACACCGAGACGGCCAGGAGAAGGCAGGGGTCTTTGACGGTTCCTTCGCTCTAGGATGTGACATGCTCTCTCGGAGCGCATCCTTCTCAGGAGGCTTTCATTGACTACGACCCAGCGGCGATCGAAGAGGATCGCTATCGCTAACAACAAAGGCGGAACGGGCAAAACGAGCACAACCGTGAATCTCGCCGCAGCCCTAGCTGAGGCTGGCTTCACTGTCCTCGTCATCGATCTCGATCCACAGGCTAACGCTGGCCGTCGTCTCGCCGTCAAGCCTGATTCTCATCTGGCTACCGTGTCTGATGTTCTTAAGGCACTCGCTGAGCGCCCTAACGCTGATCTAGCAGGCTGCGCCTCTGACGCCTTTACAGAGATCGGCTGGCCTGCCCCTTACAACGAGCACATCGTATTGCTGCCGTCCCGCACCGATCTGGAGAATCGAGCTACTCTCGAGGCGGGACAACTCGGCGCGGTGCATCGTCTCGATGTCGCGCTTGACGGCGCTGACGATGAGTTCGATGTCGTGCTGATCGACTGTCCGCCAAATCTGGGTCATCTCACTCAGAATGCTCTGGCCGCTAGCGATGCGGCACTGTGCGTGATGGATCCCGAACTGGATGGCATCGAAGGCGCCATCGCGTTGCGAGATTTCATCAAGAGCAACCGCAACAAGCTCGCTAATTCGCAACTCGAAGTTGTTGGCTACATCGTCAACCGCGTGGATACTCGAACGGGAGCTCACAAGTTCCAGACCGAAGAGTCGATCCCTGAAGCTTTCGGTGAGCACCTATGGACTCCGATGCTCCCTGAGCGGGTCGCCATGAAGGACGCGGCCGACGCAGATCCGCCACGACCCCTGCGTGCCCTGGGTCGCGATGGACAGGCTATGGCGGAGCGATTCGCCGAACTGGCGAGACAGCTCAGCGAACGTGTGGGACTCACAACAAGCGCTGCGGCAGGGGTGAAGTAATGGCTAAACCGGTACGCGGTCGCCCGACACGCGAACCACGTATTGTCGCAGCTCCAGAACCAGTCGCGGCTGGCGATCAGCCAGCTTCAGTGATCACTCGATCAAAGACGGTCGATGTCGAGCCAAGAGCTGTCGCCGAAGAGGTCATAACCTCCGCCAAGGCGACGCAGCCGAGCGATGCGGTAGCCGTGGCCGAGGCGGCATCCGTCAACAAATTTGTTGACGACGCCAGGATTCCCACCTTGGCTGAATGCGAGCAGCACATAGCCAATGTCACTCATCAATGGCTGCTTGGCGTCGGGCAAGCGCTTAAAGCAATCCGTGACCACAAGCTGTATGAGCACACGGGCTACCCCTCGTTTGATGCCTACGTCAGCCATCGCTGGGACATGACTCGGCAGCGAGCACATCAACTGATCGCCGCACTCCCGATCGTTGAACTCGTCGCGCCCTACGCCGATCGAGAAGTAAAAGAAGGCCAGACGCGTGTACTCGCATCGGTGTACGACGCTCATGGCGGAGAAGCGGTCGTCGAAGTATGGGTCGAGGCGACCAGATCCGGCAAGCCGACAGCAGCCGCGCTTGAGCGTATCGCGCGTGCGAGAGGATATCTCGCGCCCGCAGGCGGCGGTAAGACGCTCAGCAGGAAGGACGTTGGCCATCCCAACGCCATCCTGGAGATGCGTGAGGCTCTGCGCGCCTTTGACCTTCAGTCCCTGCGGGTTCTGGCGGCGGAGTCTCCCGATGCGGCAGAGGAGATCCGTGTCGGGTGCGAACAAGCGGGTAACGCACTTCTCCAGTTCGCGTCCGAGCTGGCAGGTATGACTGCCGGTCATACGGAGCACTGACGGCGTTAACAGAATTTATTGACGGTGGAATCCTCTAGGATCTCCATCCGTCAAGATCCTAGATGGATGGTACAGGCACCAACCAGCGACATGCCGGTGCCTGTACCATCTGGTTCGCCAAAGGTACAGAGACGCTTCTCGAGCCCCCTGTCGTCGACTGACGGACCGATTCATGCGTACGACTTCATTGTTTAGGCACAAGTGCCAACAACCTCAGATTTAGAATCGTCTGCGACGACTCCCTAACTCGCTTGTTGACCCCTCGCAGGCTAGAAGAGCCGCTGAAGGAGCTGCAGATCACCAGCGGGCCTGTTTGGTAACGATGCCCCTTGATCGTGGTTAGTTTATCGGGTGGTGGAGATCAGGCGCGTTGAAGGTGACGGCCAAGGCGTTCAGCGCGGCTTTCAAGCGGGTGATCCAGCACTTGCGGCCCTTGCCGGCCAGCATTGGGCTCATGCTCGTTATATAGACACACGTGAGTGCGGCCTGCTCGTGGGGGAAGTGCCCGCGAGCCTTGACCGCCTGCCGGATCATAGCGTTCACGGTTCGATAGCGTGGGCCGAGCGGATCACCTGGCGGATCTCGGTGTCAAAGTTGAAGAAACGGGACCAACTCGATCCAGACCTCCTCCTCCCACAATTTCACGATCGACGGATGCCTGCCCCCCGAGGTTTCCGCGAACGCGTAGAACCGCTCAAGCGCGGCCGCTTCGGTCGGGACGGTGTAGATCGACGTGAGCACCTTGATGATGCCGTCCCAGCGCTGGCCAGCGGCATACCGGAACGAGGCACGCAGCCGATGCGCCACGCATGTCCGAACGACAGTCTGGGCCAGACCTGTTCGATGGCCTGCGGCAGCCCCTTGAGCCCGTCGCAGACCACCATCAGCACATCACCAACGCCACGTTCTAGTGACTCGTCCCAGATCGTTGCCCGGGGAACTCGGTAAGATCGCTTCGGGTTGGGCTTGAGCGGGAGTGATGGTGAGTGAGCGAGTCGGATACCTCCGGGCGCGGTCTGGCCGTGCGGAACTCGGTGTCATTGGGTTTGTTCCTCGCGATCGCGGCGGATGCCAAGGTGCCGTTCACCGTGGTCGAGTTGGCCGGCCGCGGCGTCACGGCAAGTGCGGCTGGCACTCGCTGGGTGCTTGAGGCCGGTAAGCCATCGCTGGACGGGTTCACTTTTGCGGACAAGCTGATCGAGCTCGGAGGGTGGGAGGACCGGCTCGTTAGCCTGTGGCAGGCGTACGGACGGGGCGAGGTCGCGATAGTGAACTTCCAAGTCCAGCTGGCTGAGATCGTCCAGGCCATGGAGAGGTGGCCGGCCCTCCCTGAGGGCCCGGCGGAGGATTTCTCAAACCGCCTTCGCCGGGTAATCGGTCCAGGTGCGGATGGGTGACTCGAGGGCGAAGCCGGTCTTCGGTGCGGCGCGTGCGTTGCGCCAGCGGATGTAGGCGGCGATGGCCGCGTTCTGCTCGCCGTGGCTGCGGTAGTCGGTGCCGTTGAGCGCGAAGTACCGCAGGGCCGCGAACTCGGACTCGATCCAATTCAGACATGGACCGTAGGTGGGCAGGAAGACCAGCTCGATTTCGTTCGCCGCCGCCCAGGCCCGGACGTTCGGGTGCTTGTGCGGGGAGAAGTTGTCCAGCACGAGATAGAGCTTCTCGCCTGGCCAGCGGCTGCGCAGGGCCTTGAGTAAGCTGGGGAACTCGTGCCACCGCTTTCGCTGGCGGATCCGGTAGTAGATCTTGCCGGTCGCCAGGTCGAGGGCGGCGAGCATGTGCATCACGCCGTCGTAGGGTGGTAGGTGGCCCGTAGTCGGCGCGGGGAGCGCAGAGGGCGCCAGGCCTTGCCTTTGCGGGGCTGGAGGTTGAGCGGGCCGAACTCGTCGACGCAGACCACCCGGCCGTCGGCGGGTGGAGCGTCGTACAGTTCCAGAACCCGGTGCATCTTGGCTATGAAATACGGGTCGGTGGAAGCCTTCCACGTCGTGGTGGTCTGCCAGGAGATTTTGCCCTGGCGCAGAATCCGGGCAGCGTCTCCCGGCTGAGAGCCGACACGACGTTCCGCTGGATCAGGTGCTCAGTGGGTTTGGCCAGGCTCCAGGTGGAGAACGCGGTGATGCCCCAGTCAGCGCGGAGGCGCTCGCGCACCTGGTCATCGATCGTCTTCGGGCGTCCCCCGCTCCATTTTGGGTCGAGGGCAGCGAACCCCCGCTCGTTGAAGCGTGGATGACATCGCACACGTAGTCCTCACAGACCTGGAGCAACGAGGTAATGTCGTGGACCGACCGGCCCTGGGCTGACATCAGCACCACGATCGCGCGCCGTAACCGGACCGGGTCCTTCGAACTCCGGCCGATCCGCTGCAGCCGCCGGCCCTCCTCCATGCTCACCGGCCGGACACCGACGGACGCCGTCCCACGACCACCTCCAAGATCAGTTCTTGGAGACAGCCTGATGGCCAACCATCCGCACGGCAATTGCCTGGTCAATCTACCGAGCCGAGCCACTAGTCAGCACGCAGCCAGAACTTCGCCCACTCACCACCGTCGCCGACCCCACGAGCCAAGGATGTCACGCTCGCCATCGGCGGCGGCTGCCATCGCCGTGTAGAGGGACCGGTTGGCTCCCTTTGCCCTCTCGCATTCACATGGATCACGCCGATGGAGATTCCGGGGACCGGATCCAGCGACCGGTTCTGCTATTGGGCCATCGTCTCCCGCACCTTGTCGGTGGTAGCGGAGATGGTCTGCCTGGAGACCTCGACGCCATACATCTCCGCCAGGTCCGCGGAGATCTCCCCGGTGGCAGCCCCGTGGCCGCCAGCAAAATCCCCTCTGATCCACGCCCGCCAGTCGCCGCTGCCGCTTGCGCGCGGTCTTCTGCTCGAAGCTGCCGCCTTGATCCTGTAGCACGCTGACCTCGACCGGCCCGACATCGATGAGCATGGTCTTGGACCGCCATTGCACGCGCCACCGAACCCAGCACATGACGAGTGGCGCCATGACATACGGACCAGCGCGGCCAGAATCCGATTAACGAAGACCAGCTTGTGATGGGTCTCCTGCCCCGCTCCGACGTCAATTGGGTCTGGCCCGCAGCTCAGGCTGCCGTTGGGCATCCATAGCGGCCCCATCTCGGCGATCAACTTCGCCAGCACGTCCACCGGTGTCCAATGACGCGTCGGTTGTGCACCACGATCGAACGCCTGACCGTTCTCTCCACATGGAGATCAGCGATCACTGGTCCCGACCAAGGTGCTCGGCGCGCAGCTGGAGGCGTTTCGCACCCGCACGCTGGACGCCGTGGCCCAGAAGGTCCGCGAAGGCGGCCGGATCATCAACGTCTATGTGTTGGTCGCCAATGCCGTCAACGCAGGCGGCCGACGGGAAATCCTCGGTCTAGAGGTGACCTCCGCCGACGGCGCCGGCTGGCTGGCCTTCCTAAGCCATTGGGTTTCACCGCGGAGGCCGTTCATACGCAACACACCTGGGTGATCGATGCTTTGGAGACGTAGCCCGGGCCGCATCGAGCACCTGGACGCCGCCAATCCGCAGGAACGGCTGAACAAGAGACCCGCCGCCGTACTGACGTGTCGGGCTCTTCCCCGACTGCGGCTCGATCGTCCGCTCGTGGGCGCGGTGTTGGCCGAATAGGCCCGTGGACTGGACCGAGGCCCGCTGCGACATGGGCCTGGGCGTTATGGTCAAGGCCCGCATGCGAGTGATCCCATGCGACATATCGGCACAGGACCCGCTGGTACAGGCACCTACCGGTTAATCTGCAGAAACAGGATCCCGCAAGGGCCAGCTCATACGTCACGTAGCTGAATATGGCGGCACAACACCGACGCCGTCACCTCGATGTGCGAAACGCTCAACGCGCGAACGTGTTCGCATCCGCCGCACGAAAACATCCGCGGAGGTGGCGACTCCTTACACTCGTAGCCTGAATCTGTTACCTGACCCGGTGATCGTTCCGGTTCCAGGGCTAGCCACGATTGAGAACCGCATAATGCCGCGACGAGAGATCAGCGAGCACAGGGAGGAGATCGCCAGCTTCAGCACGGAACGCCGCATAACTGTCCGCTTCGAGATCTTCGAGGATGCTACGGACCCACCAGCCGATTTCGCGGAGGGTGGGGAACTGAGTTGGAGTAAGCGGCCATGTCATTTCCCGCACAACTGAGCGGAGATGCATGAGATCCTCGGCTAGGTCATCGTCGATGAGATGGTCACACGTTCTCCGAAGTTGCGCGAGCTGAGCAGCGGCCTCCCAGAGGGGAAGCGCATGACGGTCAAGCCACGCTGCTTCGTCTTGGTTGGTAGTGCTTCGTGCTGCCGCACGCAGGCGATGATTCCGCTCGGCCCTCTCACTTCGTGGAAGTCCAAGCTTGGCGGCTCGGTGGCGCCCAATTAGGTTTGCGACTGCCTGCCGACTACGGAGCCCCAAAGGAGCAGCCATTCGTATCTGGGGCATCTTCATCCGCCCACCCAATTCGACCAATTCGTACTCAAACCGATCCAGCACCGCAGGTACATGCGGTAGGTGCTGACGAACGTAGCTCAAGACCCATAGTCCATCCACAACGTCTTCCATAACGATCCACTCAGGGACTCCCCGGTCACTTGTGATGATAAGCCGAAGGAGAGCCAGTGGATCGGTCTCACAGTCTTCCAGACCTAGATCACTCGGAGAAGTGGTTGTTTTTCGACGCTCCCAGATCCGCGCAATGGCTTCCTGACCTGCGGTTTTGTCCATGATCGGATATGCACGCTTAGGCATGTCAATATAGTATTGACATGCTGCTGGCTGGCGCCAGCCCTGCCTCTCATAAGTTGTCTGGCTTCTTCCGAACGCTTGCAGGTGTCCGTACAACACGAGAGATGTCAGCGGACTTGGTAATTGACTCAGGGACGTCAGTGGCCTTCCCCTTCTAGCGTGGAGACCTGACCTAAGGAGAAGGTTGGGTCGTGGGAGAGACCAGACGCAGGTTCGATCCGGATTTCCGGGCGGGTGCGGTGCGCATCGTGCGGGAGACAGGAAAGCCGATCGCGCAGGTCGCCAAGGACCTGGGCATCAACGCGGGCACGCTGGCCAACTGGGTGCAGATGGACCGGCTGGCCCGCGAGCAGGACACCAACGGTGGTGAGCTGGCCGAGTCGGAGCGGGAGGAACTCGCCAGACTGCGCAGGCAGCGGACCGAATGGGCCAAGGAACGCGCCGAGCTGGAGATGGAGCGGGATGACGCCCCTATGCTTGTCAAGCCGCAGCGGACGGAGTACGCGCAGGTGAGAGTGCTTCTGTGATGATCGGGAAGACTTCGCGGGCGACGTAGCG
>NZ_BAAATE010000064.1:0-19044 GCF_039533245.1 Nonomuraea recticatena
TGCCGTAACCGCTCGGGATACGGGCCGTACTCGCCGATCGGCAGGTACGGCCCGATGAACTCCCACTCCGCGTCCGTCAGCTGCACTCGCGTCACGGAACAAGGTCTACCGGTCCAGGCCTCACCACGAGGGCGAATCGACAGATGGATCACGACCCAATACGCGCCCTAATAGGCCAGCAGCTTGGGGTCGGGGTCGTTGCGGTGGACGGCCTGGAAGACCTGGTCGATCGCGCGGGACTGGCCCTCGGCCTCGAAGATCTTGGCGGTCCGCTGGCCTCGGCGCAGCGCCACGAGCATGATCATGACGACGAACCGGCCGCGTGGGCAAGCGTTGCAATCTGCGCACGACCTCCAGGTTCTCGCGGACGGTCAGCTCGAGGTAGGCGGCGGGAGCTTCCACGAGGTAGCCGGTACGACCCCATGCTGCTCGCTCACCGCGAGACACCTGGGCGCCAAGCACGCTTACCGATCCTCTGGTGGGCGTGATCATGCCGAGCAGCATGCGGATCAAGGTCGTCTTGCCGGCGCCGTTGAGCCCGAGCAAGGCGTAGATCTGTCCGGCCTGCACCTGCAAGCTGACGCCATCTACGGCCATGACGTCGCCGTAGCGCTTGAACGCGTTGACGACCTCGATGACCGGCACGCGTCCACTCTGCCCGATCTTGACGGTCGTTGATAGGTTCCTAACGGGTGCGCCGGGAAGTCTGGTCGGCAGTCATTTTGTCGATCATGAAAAGGGGTGCCAGTCATGTGCACTCGTGACCTGTTCAGGTCATGCCCGACCGTCACAGTCGTAGACGCGCAGGGGCCTCCGGCACGCCTCCTGTCTGGCGCGCGGGTGCCGCGCCTGACTGCTGTCTCTCGGCGTCGACCTCGCCGGCGCCGCCACCACCGTGGGGACAGCGGCCCGCAAGGCGGCCATCGGCGCAGGTGAGCGCGGAAATCAGCCTCTCGACCTTCACCAGGCCATCGTGATCACGGTGGACCTCGTGGCTGCCCCCATCCCCCTGTGACCATCGATCGAGGTTTCTGTGAGTGTTCTCCTGCTCGTGTTCGCCGGCCTCCTGCTGCTGGCGGTGTTGCTGTCCAGCCTGGCCCACCGCACGATCTTGTCAACGGCGGCGCTGTTCCTTGTCGCCGGATTCCTGCTCGGCGACGGGGCGCTTGGCGTGGTCTCGCTCGCCCCCGATGACGAGATCGTCGCGACGCTGGCCGAGCTGGCCCTGTTCGCGGTGCTGTTCACCGACGGCATGCGGGTGGGCTGGAAGGATCTGCGTACCGCATGGCGCCTGCCCGGCCGGGCCCTGGGGTGGGGACTACCGCTCACCCTGGTCGTGACCGCACTGGGCGCGCACTATCTGGTCGGCCTGGGCTGGATGGAATCCTTGCTGATCGGCGCGATCCTCGCGCCCACCGACCCGGTCTTCGCCGCCGCGCTGGTCGGCAACGAGAAGGTGCCGCCCCGGTTGCGTCAGCTCCTCAACGTCGAGTCCGGTGTCAACGACGGGCTGGCGCTGCCGTTCGTGATGCTGTTCCTGGCGGTGGCCGCCGGATCGGAGAGCTTGCACCTGGGTGAGCTCGGCCTGGAGCTCGGGTTGGGCATCGTCATCGGTGTGGCGGTGCCGTGGGTGGCGATCAAGCTGGAGCGCACCCGCTGGTTCTCCGCCTCCACCGCTTACGAACCGCTCAACGCCCTGGCGATCGGGCTGCTGGTACTCGCGCTGGGCAAGGCGACGCACGGCAACCTGTTCCTGGCCGCCTTCTGCGCCGGCATCACGGTGGCCACCTTCGGAGAGCGGCAGCGCGAGTCGTTCGAGCACTTCGGCGAGTTGATCGCCGAGCTGTTCAAGCTCGCGGCCCTGTTGGTCTTCGGCGCGTTGATCAGCCTGCCGCTGCTCGGATCGGTCGGCTGGCGAGGATGGCTGTTCGCCATCCTCGCGCTCGTGCTGGCCCGGCCGCTCGCCATCTGGATCTCCTTCCTGGGCTCAGGACTGAACGTGCGGGAACAGGCCGCGGTCGCCTGGTTCGGCCCCAAGGGCTTCGCTTCGGTGGTCTACGGCCTCATCGTCCTGGCCTCCGGCATCGCCGCCGCGCAGGAGGTCTTCCAGTTGGTCGCGGTCACCATCGTGGTCTCGATCTTGCTGCACTCCTCCACCGACATCGTGGTGGCCCGCTGGTTCGACGACGAGCAGGAGGTGCCCGCCTGGTACGGCGTCGCCCGGCGCCTGCGCGAACGGGTGCGCAAGGAGCGGGGAGCGTCCTGACGCTCAGCCGCCCTGCGTGATCAGCGCCACCAGAGCCCAGACGAACAGTGCGGTCTGGATGGCGAGCTCCCGCCAGGCAAGCCGTGGGTTGGCCTGGATGGCGTACGACATGGTCGTGATCGGCGTGACCGGTGGCGGGGGAGCCCGGTCCGGCGCGAGAGGTTGGGTGAAGCGGTGGAAGAGCACCTGGGTCAGGGTGAGGCCGACCAGCAGGCCGGTGATGAAGCTGAGGTGCTCCAGCCCGACTGCGGCCAGCAACGCCACCAGGACGGCCATGAGCGTCAGCAGGATGTGGTCGAACACCTTGCTGGCCTGGCTGTGGTGGTAGGCGGCGATGCGCTCGATGCGGATGTCGTAGGGGATGGCGAACAGGTTGATAAACTTGATCAGTGCCTGCAGGATGTACAGGCCGAGCAGGATCTTCAGGGCGAGGGCCATGTTCACTCCTTGACAGGGTCGTCCCCGTCGAACCAGGCCGCCAGAGTCACCACATCCACGAGCCGTAGTGAGCCGGATGGCAGGCCGAGGACGCGCTCGAGCGCGTCGGTGTAGGCCGCGACGGCCGGCTCGATGAGTACGGCCGAAGGGGTGTGCGGATCCCGAGCGAGGAACAGCTCGCCCAGGGCGTCATTCAGGTCGTTGACGAGCGACAACAGAACACGCGCCGTCTGGTGCGGGTCGCGCGCGGTGATGATCCCTTCTGCGAGGCCCCTGCCTACGATCGCGGCAAGAAGGGGAACGACCCTCGCCGATATCACCGAGCGCGTCTTGTGCCGGACGACGGCGTTGTCGTCGGAGTACCAGACCTTCAGCAGGGCGGTCAGGAGGTCCCGCCGCTGCGTCTTCCATCCGGCCAGGGCGGCGAAGAAGCGTTGGAGGTCGTCCAGAGCTGAGCGCTCGTGCGCGTCCGCGATCGGTGCCAGATGCGCTTGCAGGAGGTCGGCGTTGCGCTCGACCAGGGCCTGCAGGAGCGCCTGTTTGGAGTCGAAGTAGTGGTAGAAGGCTCCCTTGGAGGTGCCGACCTCGGCCAGCACGTCCTGCACGCTCATGCGCGCGTAGCCCTGGCTCTCGATCAGGAGCTGCGCGGCGTCGAGGAATTCCTCCCGCCGGGCTGCGTGCGCAGCCGCGTCGATCGTCCGGGCCATGATCGACCTCCATTAATAAACCGACCGCTGGTTTATTAATGGCCACATTCAGGCGGCTGTCAAGCCTTCATCCCTTCGCCCCCTATGGGGATGTGACATTCCTGTACAGGGAGAGGGAAGCCGGACCGAGGAAGGGGCGGTCAAATGATCACTCCAACGCCGAAGACTGGCCTTTGAGCTGAGCCCTGGCGATCCGCTCGGTAATGGGCTGGTTCTGAGAGCCTTGATCAGCTTTGCTGCTGGCGCTGATGCCAGCGTTGCAGCAGAGCGGGCAGTTCGCCCAGCAGGAACTCGTAGAAGTCGCGCATCTGGGTGAGCCGCCGGTGTGCGGGATCGCCGGCCTCGGTGGAGTCGATCCCGGCTCTCGCGGCATGGAGCATGGTCTGGA
This sequence comes from Nonomuraea recticatena, assembly GCF_039533245.1. Taxonomy (NCBI): domain Bacteria; kingdom Bacillati; phylum Actinomycetota; class Actinomycetes; order Streptosporangiales; family Streptosporangiaceae; genus Nonomuraea; species Nonomuraea recticatena. The sequence continues at coordinate 3,800 of NZ_BAAATE010000064.1, forward strand.
TGACCGTGTTCTGGCTGGTGAACAGTGTGGCCCAGGCGTCGTCGCGCAGCCGGTAGTGCTCGCGGCGGCTGCCAGGTGCGGGCAGCCGTTCGATCAGGCCGACCGTCAGCAGTGATTTCACCGCGCCGGAGACCGCGCCCGCGCTGGCCTCCAGCCGTTCGGCGATCTCGCCAGCCGTCACGCTCTCCTGATCGGTGAACAGGAACACCCCCAATGTTCGCGCGGCCATCCGCTGCAGCCCGCCCTCGGTCAACACCAAGGCCAGCTGTTCGGCCGCCTCCCGCTGCTCACGCTTGTCGTTCACGCTCAACCTCCATGCGCAGAGTAGCGAACATTATGGGGGTTCAGAAATTTCTGAAAATTCGGTATGTTGTTGACATCGGGTTCCGCTTCGCGGAGAGGCCGATGGTGTGCCGGGAAGCCTGGTCGGCGATGTGTGATCCAACCCACGTCGACGAGGAGATGACCCCGCGATGACCCTGCTCAGCCGCCTGTTGGGCGTGCGTCCCGCCGTCCGGCACCCCGTACGCGTACGGCGCGATGTCCAGATTCCGGCCGCCGACGGCGTGCCGTTGCCGGCCACCCACTACTACCCGGCGGGAGTCCACCGCCCGCCTCTGGTGCTGCTGCGCAGCCCGTACGGCAGAGGCAACCCGCTGGACCAGGTGCCCAGAATCCTGGCCCAACGCGGCTACCAGGTGCTGTACCAGAGCCTGCGTGGCACGGCCGGCGCCGGCGGACGCTTCGACGGCTTCGTCATCGACCCGGCCGACGCTGACGGCACGCTGAGTTGGCTGCGCGCCCAGCCGTGGTTCGGCGGCGCGCTGGCGACATGGGGAGCCAGCTACCTGGGTTATGCCCAGTGGGAGCTGGCCGCCCGGCAGATCCCCGAGTGGAAGATCGCCGTCATACAGGACGCCCCTTCGGCCTTCGCCGAGGGATTCATGTACCCGGGAGGCGCCTTCGCCCTGGGTAACGCGCTCGGCTGGGTCCAGCTCGTCGACACCATGTTCAGCGGCGACTTCTCACTCGTCCGGCAGTTCCTGGCGGTGCCCGCCGCCGGCCGTAAGCTGCGCCGCGCCAGTGCCACGCTCCCGCTTGCCGAGGCCGATCGGGCGCTGACAGGGCACCGGGTGAGCTGGTTCCAGGAATGGATCGGCAACGGGCCTGACCAGGCGTACTGGTCGCGCATGGACCACCGCGCCCACGTCGGGCGGATGCCGCCCGTGGTGCATCTGCAGGGAGGCTGGTACGACTTCTTCCTCCCCGGCATGCTGGCCGACCACGCCGCGCTGCTCGCGGCGGGCCGTACGGTCCGGCTGCTGATCGGGCCGTGGGGCCACGGCAAGGGCCTGTACACCCGCGACGGCATGCGTGACGCGCTTGCCGCGCTGGACGCGGCCCTGCTCGGCAGGCAGGCCCCCTCGGGGGTACGGGTGTTCGTCACCGGCGCGAACAGATGGCAGGACCTGCCCGAATGGCCACCCGCCCATGAGCCCACACCTTGGTACCTGCATCCCGGCGGCAGGCTGAACCGCATGCACGCCGACCCCGCAGCCGGCCCGAGCCGCTACCGGTACGACCCCGCAGACCCCACGCCCACCGTCGGCGGCACGACGGTGAGCATGTCGTCGGGCCCGGCCGACAACCGCGCCATCGAAGCCCGGCCCGACGTGCTCACCTTCACCACCGCCCCTCTCGCCCGGGAGGTGGAGGTCATCGGCCCGGTCCGGGTCCGCCTGCACGCCCGCGCCTCGATCCCGCACGTCGATTACGTGGCCAGGCTGTGTGAGGTGAGCCCGCGCGGCCGCTCGGTCAACCTCTGTGACGGCGTCGTGCGTCTCGACCCTGCGAGCGATATTCGGCGCGACAGCGACGGGGTGATCACCGTGGACATCGCGTTGTGGCCACTTGCGCACCACTTCCGCCGCGGCCATCGCATCCGGCTGCAGGTCTCCAGCGGCGCCCACCCCCGCTACGGCCGTAACCCGGGCACCGGCGAGCCCCTGGCCACGACGCTTGCGTTGCGCGCCTCCACCCACGAGATCTTCCACGACCCCGACCACCCGTCAGCCCTCTGGCTGCCCCTCACGGAGAGAAACTCATGAAGCTGCTCGTCCTCGGCGGCACCCACCACGTCGGCCGGGCGATCGTCGAGACCGCGCTGGAACGCGGCGACGAGGTGACCACACTCAACCGCGGTCTCAGCCGCCCACCGGCCCCCGGCGTCCGGGCGTTGCTCGCCGACCGCACCGACACCGAAGCCGTGACGGCCGCGCTTGGCGACGGCGAATGGGACGCCGTGATCGACACCTGGGCCTGGGCGCCGCGCGTGGTCGCCGACAGCGCCCGGCTGCTGGCCGGCCGCATCGGACACTACGGTTACGTCTCCAGCCGCGGCGTGCACCGCTGGCCCTGGCCGGCGGGCGCGGACGAGAGCGCCCCGCTGGTCGACGGCGATCCGGCCAGCGATGACAGCGCTGACTACGCCGCCGCCAAGCGCGGCGGCGAACTGGCCGTCACCGAGATGTACGGCGAGCACGCCCTGCTGGCCAGAGCCGGGATGATCCTCGGCCCTTACGAGGACGTCGGCCGCATCCCGTGGTGGATGCGCCGACTGGAGAAGGGCGGACGCGTCCTCGCCCCCGGCCCGGCCGAGGCGGCGCTGCAGTACATCGACGTCCGTGACCTGGCCGCCTGGATGCTGCGCTGCGCCGAAGGCGGCGTGGGTGGCTTCTACACGGCGACAGGTCGCTCCGGCGCCGTGACGGTCGGGCGGCTGCTGACCACCGCGCTGGAGGTGACCGGCTTCGAGGCCGAGCTGGTCTGGGCGCCCGCCGACCTTCTGCGACAGGAAGGCCTGGCGCTGGGCGCGGAGCTCGGACTGCGGCTGCCCGACGGCTCCACACCCAACGGCATGCACGACGCCAACGTGGACGCCGCCTTCGCCGCCGGGCTCACCACCCGCCCGCTGCGCGACACCCTCGCCGACACCTGGGCCTGGCTGCAGGCCGAAGGCGACCCCCTCCCGCGCCCGGACGCCCCCTCACCCGACACCTGGCTCGACCCGGCCGCCGAACAGCGCCTCCTGCGCCAACTCTGATCAGCAAGGAAACCCTCATGCGCGCCATCATCATCGGAGCGGGAATCGCTGGCCTGGCCGCCGCTCTGCGCCTGTCCCAGATCGGCTGGAGTACCCTCGTCATCGAGCGCGCCCCCCAGCGCCGCAGCGGCGGCTACGCCGTGACCTTCGGCGGCATCGGCTACGACGCGGCCGAACGGATGGGCATCCTGCCCGACCTGGAGAAGAAGTCCTTCATCACCGAGGAACTCGTCTACCACAAACCCAACGGCGACCGGCGCTTCTCCCTGAGCCGCGAGACCATCGCCGCCACCACCGGCCCCCGCTCGATGAACATCCTGCGCGGCGATCTCGAAACCGTCCTGTACGAGCGCGTCCGCGACCACGCCGAGATACGCTTCGGCACCTCCATCACCGCGGTCGACCAGGACCCGCACGCCGTCCACGTCGTCCTCAGCGACGGCACCGTCGAACAGGCCGACCTGCTGATCGGCGCCGACGGCCTGCACTCGGCCACCCGCTCCCTGGTCTTCGGCCCTGAGCGCGACCACCTGCTCGACCTGGAGCACAAGGTCGCCGTCTACATGCTCGACAAACGCCCCGCCTCCATCGCCCCCGGCACCACCGGCACCCTGTCCGCCGGCGGCCGTACAGTGGCGGTCATCAGCGTCGGCGACGGCCGTAACGTCGCCTTCTTCGGCTACCGCTCCGGCCACGCCCACCCAGGTGAGGACGCGGCCACCGAGCTGCACCGCATCTACGGCGACCTCGGCTGGGTGGTCCCCGAAGCGCTGGCGGGACTGGAGCGGGCCGACTCGGTCTATTTCGACACCATCAGCCAGGTCGTCGCCCCCACCTGGCACCGTGGCCGCGTGATCCTGCTGGGGGATGCGGCCTGGTGCGTCACGCTGTTCGCCGGATACGGCTCTTCCCTGGCCGTGGGCGGCGCCGACCGGCTGGGCAGCGAACTCGACGCCCACCCCGGCGACATCGGCGCCGCCCTGACCGCGTGGGAGAAGGCGCTCCGGCCGGAGGCAGAGAGGAAACAGAGGCTGGGACGCCGGGTCAAAGGCGTCTACGCGCCCGCCAACCCGCTGCTGCTGTGGCTGACCCAACTGCCACTGCGCCTGGCCGCGCTCCCGGCGGTACGCCGCTACATGGTCCGCCGCTTCATCAAGGGCTGAACCCCTGGGTCCAGGAGCGGGCGAGAGTCGTTTGCGGGGGAGGACGATCTTTGTCAGAGTGGCGGGAGGCCGCGCACACGCCGAGGACCGGCGGATCGCGTGGTTGGTGAGCCGGGAAGCCTGGTCGGCGCTCCGACCTGACGTCCCTCATGGAAAGGCTCGCGTTGAGTTTCACGACCATCTACACCTCACCCGCCGGCGAGCGGCACGTCCGCGACTGGTGCCGGGAGCGGTTGGACTCCTGGCCGACGGAGCACCGGGTATGCACGCTGGAGACAAGTCTGGGAGCGACCGCCGTGGTCGTCGCTGGGCAGGGCCCCCGTGTGCTGCTGCTGCCGGGCACCAATTTCTGCGCCGCGACCCTGCTGGAAGTGGCCGATGCGCTGGTCCCCGACCACCAGGTGATCATGGCCGACCTTCCGGGTCAGCCGGGCCTGAGCGCTCCACGGCGGCCCGGGAGGGGACGCCTGGCCGCCTATGGGCGTTGGCTCGGAGAGATCATCTGTCAGGTAAGCGGGGAACCCGTCGTGGTGGTGGGGCATTCGCTGGGAGCGGCTGTGGCCCTGGCTGCGCGACCTGGGCCGCAGATCGGCGGCCTGGTGCTGGTGTCCCCGGCCGGACTGAGTCGAGCCCGCCTGACCCCCGCCCTGCTCGGCGTCACCCTGCCCTGGCTCGTTGCTCCCACTGCCAGGCGCAGTGAGGCCTTGCTGGGGTACATGAGCGGTCAGACACGCGGGATGATCGACGTGGACCGTGTGCCGGTGGAGTGGATGACGCTCGTCGCCCGGCACAGCCGCACCAGCCTGGCTCCTTCGCCGCTGCCCGAACCCGTCGTGCGCCGTTGGGTGGGCACACGGGTGGTCGTGGCCACAGGTGCCGAGGATCGTTTCTACCCGCCCGCCCGCATCGGAGGACCGGCTCGCGCTCTGCTGGGCGCCGAGGTGGTGGCCGTGCCAGGTCTGGGGCATCTCGGCCCGCACGAGGATCCGGCACTCCTGCCCGCCCTCCTTGGCCGTCTGCCCGGCTAGCCGTACTGTCCCGCACTGCTGTTGGCGCTGGTTGTTGTGTGCCGCACAGGTCGTGTGCGACCAGAGCCGTGGGGGCGGGGCAGGCTGGTCAGCGTGCAGCGCAGCAACCATGTGGTGGACATGGGGAAGCCTCCTGCTTCTCCGCGACGCGCGCCGCGGGCCGACCAGACTTCCCGGCTCACCATCTTGTTGGATACACGGACTTTAGCTCATACTAAAACTCACGAAAAGAGGGGTGTATGAGCGAGGACGAGCAACTGCTGGAATGGGCCGAGCAGGTCGCCATGTACCTGGCCCGCGATGGCGTGCCGCCGATCGCCGGTCGGATCCTGGGCTGGCTGATGGTCTGCGATCCGCCGGAGCAGTCAGCCGGCCAGATCAGCGCCGCCATCGGCGCCAGCCGGGCGTCGCTGACGCTGAACCTGCGGCTGTTGACCGGCATGGGTTTCCTCACCTGGCGCACCCGGCCGGGTGATCGCACCATGTACTACCGGATGGCCGACGACGCCTGGCAGGCGGTGGTGCGGCGCCAGGTCGCCGGGATCACCTCGTTCCTCGACATCACCCGCCAGGGCCTCGCCCTGCTCGGCCGTGACGACGAAAGGGCCGCACGCGTCCGCCAGGCGCACGCCACCTTCGCGTGGATGGCCCAGGTGTTCGAGCAGGCCCCGCCTCTGGACAAGGAGACACCATGACCGGCCACGCGATCGTGATCGGCGGCGGCATCGGCGGCCTGGCCGCCGCCGTCGTCCTGCGCCGCATCGGCTGGCAGGTTAACGTGCTGGAGCGGGTGAGCGCCTTCGAAGAGGTCGGCGCCGGCCTGTCACAGTCACCCAACGCGATGCGCGCCCTGGCCGCACTCGGCCTTGCCGAACAGGCCAGGCAGGCGAGCATGCCCACCTGGGCCACCCACACCATGCGCCTGCCGTCGGGCCGCCACCTGATGCGCGCCCCCGCCCACGGAGATCCGCCGCTGCGGGCCTTCCGTCGAGCCGCCCTGCACCGGCTCCTCCGCCAGGCCCTGCCCGAAGACGTGGTGCGCACCGGCATCGAGGTGACCGGCTTGACCCAGGACGCCGAGAAGGTGACCGTCACCCACACCGCCGGCCGTCAGGAGGCCGACCTGGTCATCGGCGCCGACGGCATCCACAGCCTCACCCGCCGCCTGCTGTGGCCGCACGCACCCGGCCCGCGCTTCCTCGGCTACACCGCATGGCTCGGCCTGGCCGACACCGCCATCTCGGTGAGCGGCAGCATGACCATGGGCCGCGGCCGCTACTTCCTCATCCACCCCGTCGCTCCCGGCCAGGTCTACTGGGCGCTCGGCACCGCTGCCGACCGGCCGGGCGTCCGCTTCGACGACGAGCTGGAGCAGGTACGGCGACGCGTCGACGGCTGGCACGATCCGATCGGCGCGCTGCTGGAGGCCACGCCGCCCGAGCAGGTCCGCCACATCGACATCCACGACCTGCCCGACCTTCTCAGCTTCACCAGCGGCCGCGTCGCCCTGCTCGGCGACGCCGCCCACGCCATGAGCCCCGACCGCGGCCAGGGCGCCGGCCAATCCATCGAAGACGCCGTCGTCCTGGCCGCCACCCTCGCCACGCACGGCACCGTTTCCGAGGCGCTGACCGCCTACGACGCCCAGCGCCGTCCCCGCACCCAGGCGACCGCCCGCAACGCCCGCCAGGCCGGTCTCCAGGTGATCAACGCGGGGCCGATCGCCCACACCACGACTGCTCTCGCCCTCCAGCTCACTCCCTCAACGCTGTGGGCGCGCCTCGCACCCCGCGCGCTCGGCCCCCTGTGGGACTGGACCCCACCTGACGCACTCCCGAAAGCCTGACCCTTGTCCCGTGCGCTGTCGGCGGCTTGTCGCAGGGCGGCGCTGCCGTCGGCGGCGGTCTCCACCTCGTAGTGCCGGGCGACCAGGTTGAGCCGGAGCGTTCGAAGAATCTGCGGCTCGTCATCGACGATGAGGACGCGCTTCACAGCGTCACCGCTCTCGAGGAAATGGGCAATGCGAGGATCATGGTGAGACCTCCCCCTGGTGTCTCATCGGGTACGAGGGTGCCGCCCATGGCCTCCGCCAGTCCTCGGGAAAGGGCCAGGCCGAGGCCGACACCGGTGTGGTTGTCGCGGTCACCCAGCCGCTGGAAGGGCAGGAAGACGCGGTCGTGGGCATCGGGCGGGATGCCGGGGCCCCGGTCGATCACCCGGATCTCCACCTGGTCGCCGTGCCGGCTCGCGGTGATGAGCACCTTCGCCTCCGGTGGGCTGTAGCGGATCGCGTTGGCCATCAGGTTGACCAGGACCCGTTCGAGCAGCGCGGGATCGGCGGCGATCTCGGGCAGTTCGATGGAGATGTCGCCCTCGACCCGCTCACAGAGCGGTCCGAGGTCGTCGATCGAGCGGGGCACGACCTCCTCGAGCGCCACGGCCTGCAGCGCCAGGCCCAGGACGCCTGCCTGCAGGCGGCTCATGTCGAGCAGGTTGGCCACCAGGCGGTCCAGGCGGGCCAGCGACTCGTCGGCGGTGGCCAGCAGTTCGCGGTGATCCTCGGGGCTCCAGTCGATCTCGTCGTTGCGCAGGCTCTCCACGGCCGCCTTGGCCGAGGCGAGAGGGGTGCGCAGGTCGTGGCTGACGGCGGCGAGCAACGCGGTGCGCATCCTGTCCGCCTCCGCCAGGGGTTTGGCCCTGTCGGCCTGCTCCTCCAGGCGCTGCTGGCGCAGGGCCACGGCGATCTCTGCGGCGAACGCCTCCAGCACCCGCCGATCGGAGGCGTTGAGCAGCCCGCCCCGCGCGGCCAGCACCAGGTCTTCGTCGACCACCACGTCGGTGTCGCCCTCCGACGGCGTCGTGCACGGCGTGCCACCGCTCGTCGCGACGACCCGCCACGCCGCGGGGTCGGTCTGGTCGTCCGGCGCCCTGCCGGTGTCCGGCAGCCGTTCCAGCAGCGTCACCGAAATCAGCGCGAACGTCTCCCGCAGGCGGGTCAGCAGCGTCGACACGGCGGACTCGCCGCGCAGGACGTGCCCGGCCAGCGTCGAGAGCACCTCCGCGTCCGCGGTGGCGCGCGCCGCTTCTCTGGTACGGCGGGCCGCGAGATCTACGATCGTGCTCACCGCCGCCGCCACGAGCACGAACACGATCAGAGCGAACAGGTTCTCAGGATCGGAGATCGTGAACTCGCCCACCGGGGGAGTGAAGAAGAAGTTGAGCAGCAGCGACCCGCCCACAGCCGCGGTGATGGCCGGCCACATGCCGCCGATCAGCGCCACCCCGACCGTCATGACCAGGAAGAAGAGGATTTCGCTCGGCAACGACAGGTCGTTACTGAACGGGATCAGCGCCGCCGTGAGCGCGGGAACGCCCACGACCGCCACGATCCACCCGGCCAGCCGGCGCGTTCCGGTCAGCGCCGCCCGGTGACCTTCCGGGCGGCGTCTGCCCTTCTTCGCCTCGTCATGAGTGATCATGTGGACGTCGATCGCGCCGGACAGCGCGGTGGTCTCCACCCCGACACCGCGGGAGAGGATCTGGGCGAACCTGCCGCGCCGGGAGGCGCCGAGCACCAGCTGGGTGGCGTTGACGCCACGGGCGAAGTCGAGCAACGCGCGCGGGATGTCGTCGCCGACCACCTGGTGGTAGGTGCCGCCGAGCGACTCCACCAGGGTCCGCTGACGCGACAGGTTGGCGGGATCGCCGCCTGACAGGCCGTCCGCCCTGGTCACGTGGACCGCGAGCAGGTCGGCGCCCTTGGTGCGAGCGGCGACGCGGGCCGCGCGCCGTACCAGCGTGTCACCCTCCGGCCCGCCGGTCAGGGCCACGACGACCCGCTCGCGCGCCTCCCAGGTGGTGGCGATGCCGTGATCGGCCCGGTAGCGGTCGAGCTGCTCGTCGACCTTGCCCGCGGCCCAGAGGAGGGCCAGCTCTCTCAGGGCGGTGAGGTTGCCGACTCTGAAGTAGTTGGACAGGGCGGCATCGACCTTCTCCGGGGCGTAGACGTTGCCGTGGGCCATCCTTCTGCGCAGGGCCTCGGGCGACATGTCGACCAGCTCGATCTGGTCGGCGCGGCGCACCACCTCGTCCGGTACGGTCTCCCGCTGCGGGACGCCGGTGATCTGCTGGACGACGTCGTTGAGCGACTCCAGGTGCTGGACGTTGACCGTCGAGATGACATTGATGCCGGCGTCGAGGATCTCCTCGATGTCCTGCCAGCGCTTGACGTTCTTCGACCCCGGCACGTTGGTGTGCGCCAGCTCGTCGATGAGCGCGATCTTCGGCGCGCGAGCGATGACGGCGTCCACGTCGAGTTCGGTGAAGGTCGCCCCCCGGTGGACCAGCGTCCGGCGGGGGATCACCTCCATGCCCTCAAGGAGCTCCTCGGTGTGGAGGCGGCCGTGGGTCTCGACGAAACCCACGACCACGTCCCTGCCACGCTCCTTGGCCCGGCGGCCCTCACCCAGCATCGCGAAGGTCTTGCCCACCCCGGGCGCGGCGCCCAGGTAGACCCTCAGCCGCCCGCGTGGCATGTCCTACTCCTTGTCGAGTGCCAGGTTGAGCTCGAGCGCGTTGACGGCCGGCTCGCCCATGAACCCGAGCGCCCTGCCGGTGGTGTGCTCGCCGATGAGCTGCCGCACCCTGCCGATGTCGACGCCGCGTTCCTCGGCCACCCGCCGCGCCTGCAGCTCGGCGTAGGCCAGGGAGATGTGCGGATCGAGGCCGGAGCCGCTGGCGGTGACCGCGTCTGCGGGGACCTCGACGTTGCTCACGTTCCCGCGCACCGGCACGGTACGGCCGGCGGCGTAGTCCTCGCCGGGCTTGCCGCACTCGACCCTGACGCCCTGGTACTCGGCGACGAAGGGCCGCGAGGGGCAGGCTTGGTTGACGCTGACCGCCCTGGTTGGGGTGCCCACGGCGGGGAAGACCTTCAGCACCGCGCCCACCCCGTCGCTGGTGCAGTACGGCCGCGCGCCGCTGACGCCCTCCAGCTCGCCGATCGCCTTGGAGCGGGCGCAGACCTGGGTGAGCAGCGACTGCCTGCCCTCGTCCTGGTCGCCCTCGTCGTCCTTTGCGCCGGGCACCGGCAGGACGTCCACGACGTCCTCGGGTCCGAGGTTGCTGGCGGCGGTGGACAGCATGTCGTAGCCGTCACCGGCCGCCGACGGGCGGCTCTGGAAGTACTCCCTGTGCCCCTCGAAGGACTGGCCGATCAGCGCGCTGCCGACCACCTTGCCGTCCTTCTCGACCAGTGAGCCGTTGGCCTGGCCGGTGAACAGCGCCTGGGCCACGCCCGTGACCGCCAGCGGGTAGATGACGCCGGTTACCGCCGTGAGCACGAGCAGCGCGCGCAGCGCGGCCAGGTGCCGGCGGATCCAGCTGGGCATGCGTTCCATTTATGACATCCCAGGAAGGAACTGAATGAGCAGGTCGATGACTTTGATGCCGATGAACGGCGCGACGATGCCGCCCAGGCCGTAGACGTAGAGGTTGCGGCTGAGCAGCTTCGACGCGCTCGAAGGCCGGTAGCGCACGCCGCGCAGGGCGAGCGGGATCAGCGCGACGATCACCAGCGCGTTGAAGACGACGGCCGACAGGATCGCCGACTGCGGGCTGGCCAGGCGCATGACGTTGAGCGCGTCCAGGCCCGGGTAGACCGCAGCGAACATCGCGGGAATGATCGCGAAGTACTTGGCGATGTCGTTGGCGATCGAGAACGTCGTCAGCGCGCCGCGGGTGATGAGCAGCTGCTTGCCGATCTCGACGATCTCGATGAGCTTGGTCGGGTTGGAGTCGAGGTCGACCATGTTGCCCGCCTCCTTGGCGGCGCTGGTCCCCGTGTTCATGGCGACGCCGACGTCCGACTGCGCGAGAGCGGGGGCGTCGTTGGTGCCGTCGCCCGTCATGGCGACCAGCCGGCCGCCCTCCTGCTCCTTCCTGATCAGGGCGAGCTTGTCCTCGGGGGTCGCCTCGGCGAGGAAGTCGTCCACGCCGGCCTCGTCCGCGATCGCCTTGGCGGTCAGCGGGTTGTCACCGGTGATCATCACGGTTCTGATGCCCATGCGGCGCATCTCGTCGAACCGCTCGCGCATGCCCGCCTTCACGACGTCCTTGAGGTGGATGACGCCCAGCACGCGGCCCTTCTCGGCCACGACCAGGGGGGTGCCGCCCGAGCCGGAGATCCCGTCGACGATGTCGCCGACCTCGTCGGTCGGGTGACCGCCGTGGTCCCTGACCCACTTCATGACGGCGGTCGCCGCGCCCTTGCGGACCTGCTTGCCGTCGAGGTTCACGCCCGACATGCGGGTCTGCGCGGTGAACGCCACCCAGTCGGCGTGGGCCAGCTCGCCGGGCTCCCGCTCGCGCAGGCCGTAGGCGGTCTTGGCGTACACCACGATCGAGCGGCCCTCGGGCGTCTCGTCGGCCAGCGACGACAACTGCGCCGCCCGCGCCAGCTCCATCTCGGACACGCCCGCCACAGGCACGAACTCCGACGCCTGGCGGTTGCCCAGCGTGATGGTGCCGGTCTTGTCGAGCAGCAGCGTGGAGACATCACCTGCGGCCTCGACCGCGCGGCCCGACATGGCCAACACGTTGCGCTGCACGAGCCGGTCCATGCCCGCGATGCCGATCGCCGACAGCAGCGCGCCGATCGTGGTCGGAATGAGGCAGACCAGCAGCGAGACCAGCACGATGCCGGTGACACCGTCTCCGGTCAGGGCGAGGGAGTCGGGAATGCCGGGGTTCTGGCCCTTGGCCCAGATGGCCAGCGGCTGCATGGTCACGGTGGCGACCAGGAAGATGATCGTTAGCGCGGCCAGCAGGATGTTGAGCGCGATCTCGTTCGGCGTCTTCTGCCGGTCGGCGCCCTCGACGAGGACGATCATCCGATCGATGAAGCTCTCGCCGGGTTTCTGGGTGATCTGGACGGTGATCTTGTCGGAGAGCACCTTGGTGCCGCCGGTCACCGCGGACCGGTCACCGCCGGACTCGCGGATCACCGGAGCGGACTCGCCGGTGATGGCCGACTCGTCCACACTGGCGATGCCCTCGATCACGTCGCCGTCACCGGGGATGACCTCCCCGGCCTCGACGACGACGATGTCGCCCTGCCGCAGCTCGGGCGCGGGGACCAGCTCACCGGACTGCTTGCGCGCCATCGTGTCGGTCTTGGCCTTGCGCAGCGTCGCCGCCTGAGCTTTGCCGCGCCCCTCGGCGACGGCCTCGGCCAGGTTGGCGAAGACCACGGTCAGCCAGAGCCACACGACGGTGGCCCAGGCGAAGAACGAGGGGTCCAGCACCGCCAGGACGGTGGTGAAGGCCGCGCCGATCTCCACGATCAGCATGACCGGGTTACGCCAGAGCGTGACGGGGTTCAGCTTCCTGAGCGCGTCGGGCAGCGACCTGAGCATCTGCTTCGGGTCGAGCAGACCGCCTCCTACCTTGCCGTTCTTCTTCTGCCCCGGTGTCCGCGCCGGGGCCTCGACCAGTTGGGTCGTCATGACAGGAGTCCTTCTGCGAGCGGCCCCAGCGCGAGCGCCGGGAGGAAGGTCAGAGCGACGAGGATGAGCGTCACGCCGACGACCATGCCGACGAACTGCGGCCGGTGGGTCGGCAGCGTGCCGGCGCTTTCGGGTGCGGGCTTCTGCCGAGCCAGCGAGCCGGCCAGCGCGAGCACGAAGATGATCGGCAGGAACCGGCCGAGCAGCATGCACAGGCCGAGCGCGACGTCGTACCACGGGGTGTTGACGGTGACGCCGCCGAAAGCCGAGCCGTTGTTGTTCGAGGCGCTGGTGAAGGCGTAGAGGATCTCCGAGAAGCCGTGCGGCCCGCTGTTGAGCATGGCCGCGAGGCCAGCCTCGTTGCCCATCGCCACGGCCGTGCCGACCAGCACGAGGATCGGGGTGACCAGGAAGTACATCGAGGCCAGCTTGATCTCGCGGGAGCCGATCTTCTTGCCGAGGTACTCAGGCGTGCGGCCGACCATCAGGCCCGCCACGAACACGGTGATCACGGCCAGCACGAGCATGCCGTACAGGCCCGCGCCGACGCCTCCGGGGGCGACCTCGCCCAGCATCATGTTGAACAGCGTCATCATGCCGCCGAACGGCGTGTAGGAGTCGTGGAAGGAGTTCACCGCGCCGGTGCTCGTCAGCGTCGTCGCCGCGGCGAACGTCGCGGAGTTGGCGACGCCGAACCTGACGTCCTTGCCCTCCATGGCCGCGCCGACCGCCTGCGGGACGGTCGCGTCGCCGCCGAGTTCGAAGACGTTGGTCAGCGTGATGCTGGCCAGCGCGATGATCCCCATGACGGCGAGGATCGCGTACCCCTGGCGGGGCTGGCCGACCATCTTGCCGAAGGTGCGCGGCAGCGCGAAGGGGATCAGCAGGATCAGGAAGATCTCGAACCAGTTCGTCCACGACGTGGCGTTCTCGAAAGGGTGGGCGGAGTTGGTGTTGTAGAAGCCGCCGCCGTTGGTGCCCAGCTCCTTGATGACCTCCTGGCTGGCCACCGGGCCGCCGGTCATGTTCTGGGTGCCGCCCGCGATCGTGATGACCTCGTGCGGTCCCACGAAGTTCTGCACCACGCCGCCGGCCACCAGTACCAGCGCGCCGACGAAGGCGATCGGCAGCAGGATGCGCAGCGTGCCGCGCACCAGGTCCACCCAGAAGTTGCCGATCGTGTCCGAGCCCCTGCGGGCGAAGCCGCGCACCAGCGCGATCGCCACGGCCATGCCGACCGCCGCCGACACGAAGTTCTGTACGGCGAGGCCGGACATCTGGACCAGGTGCCCCATCGTGGACTCACCCGAGTACGCCTGCCAGTTCGTGTTCGTCACGAAGCTGACCGCGGTGTTCCACGCGACGTGGTCGGGGACCGGGGCGAAGCCCAGGCTGAGGAAGAGCTTGTCCTGCAGGCGCTGCAGGCCGTACAGGGCGAGCAGGGAGATGACCGAGAACGCCAGCACGCCTCGCGCGTAGACCCCCCACTTCTGCTCGGCGTCCGGCTGGACGCCGACCAGGCGGTAGAGGAAGCGCTCGACCCCGTTGTGCTTGCTGGTCGTGTAGACCCTGTGCATGTAGTCGCCGAGCGGCTTGTGCACCAGAGCCAGCGCGATGACGAGGGAGGCGACGAAGATCCAGCCCATCAGAACCGCTCAGGGAACAGCAGGGCCGCGACCATGAAGATCACGAGGCCGGTGGCCACGAACAGACCAGTGGCGTTGATCGCGCTCACAGGCGCTCCACCGCCTTGACGACGAGCCCGAGGATCACGAACAACGCGATCGTCAGGGCGACGAAGATGACGTCGGCCATCCCCACACCTCACATCCGGATGATTGCTACGGGACTAGCCAAAACCCAGATCTGTCCGGTTTTGTCGTTCCTGACGGGTTCCATACGGCCCGCGTCCGAGAATTGACACCGCCCATACGGGGGCGGCAACCCGGGTCGGAGTGTCAAGGCGCGCAGCTCGTCGCCGCGCCGATCCAGCGAGTGCTCCCACTGGTACTGCGGCACGCGGTGGCGGAGAACCCCATCCGCATGGCGCGGGCCGATCATGGTCCCGCGAACGCCCTCCGCGGTCGCAGGGCCAGCTGACGGTCACCGGGCCATCCACGCCCCACCCGGGCGGAGGCCGCCGCCGTCGGCTCCTCTGGCGGTCAGATCGCGCTCTTCCCGGGTGGTGCCACAGCAGCATCGGTCCCTGCTCGTAGGTGGCCATGGCGAGGTCGGCTGCCGCGGTGAAGTCACCGTGCTCGGCCTCCACGAAAAGTCCGGCGGCGACGGCTGCGCAGGTCGACATCCCGTCAGGCGGCGTCGAGGGCTTCGGTGATCTTGCGGATCATGTCGGCCATGGTGGGGCTGGGCCGGCCCTTGTGGGTCTGGGCGGCGGCTTCGATGGCGACGATGACGGTGCGGCGGAAGTTGTCGGCCTCGGCCGGGG
>NZ_BAAATE010000065.1:0-18290 GCF_039533245.1 Nonomuraea recticatena
GGTTTCGATCAGCGGGGCGCGGCGGCCGGCGTCCTCGCCGAGCTGGCGGACCCAGACGGCCCCGTCGATCGCGTCGCCGGAGGCGGCCGGCCGCGCCTGCCGCGCGCGCCGGTCGGCGTCCTTGCAGTCGCCGCTACAGAACTTGGGCGGGCGGCCGGTCCCGGCCCGCAGCAGCGGCCGCGGTCGCCCGTCGGCGGTGGCCCACTGCGTGGCGCAGCCGGCGTGCGCGCAGCGGCCGTGCGGCGCGGCCTGCTGCTCGTGCGCCGCCGCGCCGGACGATGCCGGGTCGGAGGAAGGTTCCGGGGCATCCGGCGGGCCGGGCGGCGAGCTGTCGGTCATGCCAGAACTCTAACATGCTGCTTTTCGCGAAACACTAAATAATTATGAGATTCGCGAAAATCTAAAAATGGCCGGACGGAGCGCTTCACAGAAGTCCAATTCTGTGAGAAGCTCGATCACCCATGACGAGGAGTGCACCCATGAGCGGTCTGTACGACGACAGCGCCCGCTACGGCCCCGCTTTCGCCGCCGAGGCCCCGACAGTGGTGACCGAGCCGGACGACGGCGGGATTTTCGACGACGGAGCGGTCTACGGACCCATCCGCCAGCAGGCGCTCACCGCGCCTCCAGGCGCTCCGGTGACTGGGCACCGGGCACGGAGGCGGGGCGGCTGCGGGCGTCGGCAGCGGTCCGGCACACCGGCATGATCGAATACACCGACGTCGCCGCCTCTCCGCCGCCTCCCCTGGCGGCAGGCCCGCACCCAGAGCGCGGGGACGTGCTCGAGCCGAGCGCGCTGCTGCCGCCCGGCCGCGTCGCGGCCGCGACGCCCGTCGGCCCCCTCGCCCCGCACGCGCGCGGGTCCGCTGCCCCGCCACCGGCGCCGCTGGTGGCCAGCGTCGGCGACATCGCCGGGCTGCGGCTCCGGCGGGCCCGGCGCGACGGCGGCGAGGTGCCCGGCGCCGACGTCGACCTCGTCGACGCCCTGGACCGGCGCACCTGGAGCGTCGTCGCCGCCTGGCTGGCCGACTCCCCGCTGGCCAGCACCCGGCAAACCCGCCTGCAGGTCCTCGCGGCCTTCCTGCGCTGGCTGCAGAGCCTCACACCGGAGGTGCCGCTGCTGGCGGTCACGGAGGACCACCTGATCGCCTACCGGGACGCGGCCGGCAATGGCCTGCTGACCGTCGGGGTGCGCATCCCCGGCAAGCCGCTCGCTGCCCGCACCATCGCGAAGCTGCGCAACAACCTGTCGAGCTTCTACACCTACGCGCGCCGCCGCAAGGTCATCGATGCCAACCCGGCCACCGACGTCCGGGCGCCCCGAGTCTCCAGCGAGGGCAGCACCGAGGCGCTCATCCCGGCGGCGCACCAGCAGGTCCGAGAGGGTATCGCCAAGCTGGCCGGGCAAGGGCACCTGGCCGAGGCGGCGGTGATCGCGCTTCTCGACGACATCGGTGCCCGTGCCGGAGCGGTGAGCCGACTCACCGTCGGCGACATCCGCACCGTCACCGCGACCGATGGCAGCCGGCACACCGTGGTGCGCTTCATCAACAAGGGCGGCAAAACGGTGGAGCTGCCGATCGCCAGCGAGCTCGGCCGCACCCTCATGCAGCGACTCGGCGCGGGCCGTGCGGCCACCGAGCTGTTGTTCACCCGTGACGACGGCGGCCCCATCGACCGCTGGTGGATCAGCGCCGCGCTCACCGCGGCCGCGATCGCCGGCGGCATGCCCGCGCAGGAAGCCGCGGCTCTGCACCCGCACATGCTGCGTGCCACGACCATCACCGAACTCCTGGACGCCGGAGCCCGGCCCGAAGAAGTTCAAGCTGCCGCGCAGCACGCCTCCATCGAGACCACCTTCCGGTACAAGGGCCGCAACAAGAGCCTGATCGGGCACGTGCTCTATCGGCGCCAGGAGAGCTCTGAGTCGAGCTAGAGCGAGGCCGAGGAGAGCCACTCGGGATGACCACGAGGGCCGAACTCGGCGGCGGGGGCTGGCGGCCGTTGCGGCTCGCGCAACTGCGCGAGCTGGGGCTGACGCCCTGAGCGATCCTGCGCGCAGGTGGAGGAGGCGGTGGTGGGCGTGATGGCCCGCGCACGGCGCGGGCCGTCGTCATCGTCGTGCAAAGGTGCAGCTGTTCGGGCTGTGGCCTGCGGCTTCATCGTGGAGTGTTCGGGTGATCATGTTGACAGCGCGATCGATGTCCTGCGGCATGAGGTCCGCTCGTGCGGACAGCCGCAGCCGTGAGATTCCGTCCGGGACCGATGGCGGGCGGAAGCAGCCGACCGCGATTCCGGCGTCCCGGCAGGCGATGGCCCACCGCACGGCAGTGTCGGCGTTCTCGGCGCGTTTCTAGCCCGGGGATGGGCGTGGCCGTGGTAGGGCCGTTCTACAACCTTCCCTGAACGATCTTGTCGGGATCGCCCAGCGGGTGCCGCCGACGGCCTGGCGGAGGATCGAGGCATGGAACTGTTGACCACGCTAGTGGATAAGGGGCTGCGCGGACAGGCGCCGACGCGCGAGGAGGCCCTGGCCGTGCTGGCGACCTCCGACGACGAACTGCTCGATGTGGTGGCTGCGGCCGGGAAGGTGCGACGGAAGTGGTTCGGCCGTCGGGTCAAGCTCAACTACCTCGTCAACCTGAAGTCGGGCCTGTGTCCTGAGGACTGCTCGTACTGCTCACAGCGGCTGGGCTCGCGGGCGTCCACGCCTACAACCACAACCTCAACACCTCCGAAGACGAGTACGGCAAGATCTGCACCACGCACGGATTCGCCGATCGGGTGGACACCGTCCGGCGTTCGCGTGAGGCAGGCATGTCGGCCTGCTCCGGCCTGATCGCCGGGATGGGTGAGAGCGACGCCGATCTGGTGGACGTGGTCTTCGCGCTGCGAGAACTCGAGGTGGACTCGGTGCCGGTGAACTTCCTGATCCCCTTCCAGGCCCTCCGCTCCCGAAGGTGGCCCCAGCCCCAAAGTAGCGGTGAGCTAGATCACGGTTGCGGTTCGTGGTCGTCACGAATCGCGCGTACCGGGGCGTAGGGGGTGTTCCCCGTTCGATCGTGTTGCCCTGTTCTCGGGGGGTCGGTCGGGCGAAGGGAGCGGCGGGGATGCGTCGAGAGTGGGAGCCGGAGGAGCTGATCGCGGCCTGGACGCTGCTGGATGGCGACTGGGAGCTGGTGGGGAACAAGACCGGTGCGACGCGTCTGGGCTTCGGTATGTTGCTGAAGTTCTTCGAGCAGGAGGGACGGTTCCCGCGGCACGCGGGCGAGGTGCCCAAGGCTGCCGTCGACTACGTGGCGGGGCAGGTGAAGGTCGATCCGGCGCTGTTCGCGGAGTATCGGTGGTCGGGGTCGACGATTGAGTACCACCGGGCGCAGGTGCGGGAGGCCCTGGGGTTCCGGGAGTCGACCCGGGCGGATGAGGACGTGCTGGCCGGGTGGCTGGCGGAGGAGATCTGTCCGATGGTGTTCACCGACGAGGGGCTGCGGGCGGCGCTGCTGGCCCGCTGCCGGACGTTGAAGATCGAGCCGCCGGGCCGGGTGGAGCGGATCGTGGGTGCGGGCAGGGCGCGGTTCGAGCGGGAGTTTTGCCTGCATGTGCTGAACGGGTTGTCGGCGGACTCGGCGCGGTCGCTGTGGGAGCTGGCCACGGGTGAGGACGGGTTCCTGCTGGAGTTGAAGTCTGACCCCGGGCGGCTGGGGCTGGAGACTCTGTTGGAGGAGGTCGTCAAGCTGCGGCGGGCGAAGGCTTTGGGGCTGGCGGTGGATCTGTTCGGCGGGTATTCGGATCGGTTGGTGGCCTCGTGGCGGGCGAGGGCGATGGCCTCGCATCCGTCGGACTTCGCGGCCAATCCGCCGGCGATCCGGTTGATGTTGATGGCGGCACTGGCCTGGTCGCGGACGACGGAGATCACGGACGCGCTGGTCGATCTGTTCATCGGCCTGGTGTCGAAGATCAACACTCGGGCAGAGCGGAAGGTCGAGCGGGCGATCGAGGTGGAGGCCAAGAAGGTGCACCGCAAGACCGAGAAGCTGTTCTCGCTCGCCGAAGCGTCGCTGCGGGCGCCGGAGGGCACCGTCCGGCAGGTGGTGTTCCCCGCGGTGCCGGGCGGGGAGGCGACGCTGCAGGCGCTGGTGGCCGAGGCGAAAGCGGACGCCAAGACGTTCAAGGCCCAGGTGCGCACCGTGCTGACCAGCTCCTACACCTCCTACTACCGGCGGATGCTGCCCAAGCTGCTGGCCGCGATCGAGTTCAAGTGCAACAACACCGCCTACCGGCCGGTGATGGACGCCCTGGACCTGCTGCAGCGCTACGCCGACATCCCGAACACCACCCGCCACTACGACGCCTCGGAGAACGTGCCCATCCAAGGGGTAGTGCCGGACGGCTGGCTGGAAGCGGTCGTCGACGACAACGGGGTCATCGAGCGGGCCTCCTACGAGCTGTGCGTGATCGTGTCACTGAAGGACGCGCTGCGCCGCCGCGAGATCTACGTCGCCGGCGCCCGCCGCTGGCGCAACCCCGAAGAGGACCTGCCGGCCGACTTCGAGGACAACCGGGACGTCCACTACGAGAACCTGCGCCAGCCGCTGGATGACAGCGTGTTCATCGCCACGCTGAAGGAGGCGATGCGCGCATCGATGGCGGCCTGCGGCCAGGCGGTCACCAGGAACAAGTCCGGCGGCGCGAAGGCGAAGACGCACCGCGGCGAGCCGCGCTGGCACATCCCCGACCTGGGCAAGCTGAAGGTCCCGGAGAACCTGCGCGCGCTGCACACCGAGGTCGCCGCCCGCTGGGGGATCATCGACCTGCTGGACTTCCTGAAGGAGTCGGACTTCGTCACCGACTTCACCGACGCCTTCACCACGGTCGCGACCAGGGAGGCGACCCCGCGCGAGGTGATCCGCAAACGCCTGCTGCCGGTCCTGTACGCGCTCGGCACGAACGTGGGGATCAAACGGGTCGCCGACGGCGGCCGACACGGCGAGAGCGAGGCCGCGCTGCGCGCCACTCGGCACCTGTTCGTCAACCGCGACAACCTGCGCGCGGCGATCGCCACGTTGGTGAATGCCACCTTGAGGATGCGGGATTCGCTGTGGTGGGGCAACGGCACCGCGTGCGCGTCGGACTCGAAGAAGTTCGGGTCATGGTCGTCGAACCTGATGACCGAGTACCACGCCCGGTATGGCGGCCCCGGTGTCATGATCTATTGGCATGTGGACCGCAAGTCGGTGTGCGTCTACTCCCAGCTGCGTTCCTGCAACGCCTCAGAGGTCGCCGCGATGATGGAGGGCGTGCTGCGGCACTGCACCGACGCCACCATCGACCGCCAGTACACAGATAGTCATGGCCAGTCCCTGGTCGGGTTCGCGTTCTCCTACTTGCTGGGGTTCAAACTGCTGCCGCGGATGAAGAACATCGCCCGGCAGAAGCTGGTGAAGGCCGACGCCGATGACCAGGTCCCGTCATGCCTGACCGGCATGGTGGCCGACAAGCCGATCGACTGGGAGATCATCGCTCAGCAGTACGACCAGATGGTGAAATACGCCACCGCCCTGCGGCTGGGCACGGCCGAGGCCGAGCAGGTGCTGCGACGCTTCACCCGCGGCGGCCCCAAGCACCCCACCTACAAGGCCATCGAGGAACTCGGCAAGGCGGTCAAGAGCGTGTTCGTCGCCGAGTACGTCGCTTCGCAGGAACTGCGCCGCGAGATCCATGAGGGTCTGAAGGTCGTGGAGAACTGGAACTCCGCCAACACCGACCTGTTCTACGGCAGCGCCGGCACCATCCCCGGCAGCGACAAGGAGCATCAGGAGGTCTCCATGCTCAGCCTTCACCTGCTGCAGTCGGCGCTGGTCTTCATCAACACTTTGCTGGTTCAGTCCGTCCTCAAGGACCCCGCCTGGCAGAAGAAGATGACCGACGCCGACAAGCGAGGACTTTCGCCACTGTTCTGGTCCAACGCCAACCTGTACGGCACGATCGACATCGACATGGGCCGCCGTCTTGACCTCGATCTGGTCGCCTGACATCCCTTCCCGTCGATCACGCCGATGGCCGAGGCAGCGCGCCCTGGCCGGGTAGCAGGTCGGCCAGGGCGGTTCGCACGGCCGCCCGGCTCACCCCATGAGCCCGTGCCAGGGCCGCGATCGAGGTGCCCTCGTGGAAGGCCGCCCGCACGTCCTCGCGCCGGTCACCGTCCAGCGCGGGCGGCCGGCCGCGGTAGCGGCCTTCGGCCTCGGCGGCGGCGATCCCCTCGACGGTGAGCTCGTTCTGGATGTCACGTTGGAACTGGCCGACGGCGGTGATCACGTTGATGATGACGGCGGTGGTGGCGTCGCCTGCGGCCAGGTCGTGGAAGTTCGATAGCGGTCCGGACAGGACGCGCAGGGCGACGCCGCGGGCGTGGCACCAGTTGCGGACGGCGTGGATGTCGAGCAGGTCGCGGCAGAGTCGGAACAGCTCCGAGACCGTCAGGGTGTCGCCGGGGTGCGCCTTGGCGGCGATCTTGCCGAACTCGGGCCGGTCGAGGGCAGGGATCTTGGAGGTGGTGGCGGGGTCCTCGAAGAGGAGGACGCCGTCGGCCGGCCGGAATCCCTCGGCGACGCCTTCGGTGCGCACGAGAAGGCCGGCCTCGGTGAGGATGTGGCGCTGCCGTAGCAGGGACTGGGTCGCGGTGGAGACGCGGGAGTAGACGATCTGCACCGGGCTCTCCTCGGGAAGGGCTGGAGCCCGATTGCCTGTCGGAAAATCCTGTCGTCAATTCGTGCGCGGAACCGGCCATCTGACGTCACGGTTCGTCACTGGATGTCTGGTTTTCAAGGGGGCTTGCGGGGCCCAATCAGAGGGTGTCGTTAAATCTTCTAATCCCGACACTTCGCGAGGCATCACCCCGAGATCAATTTCTGCTTGGGTCTGATGATCTCCTTTTCGGTCATCGTGCGGGGGCCGGTGTGTCCGTCCCCGCTGGACGCACCTCACTGTCGGGCGCCCGGTGTTCCGGGGCGGGAGGGCGTCCGCGCCCGCCTCTGTCCCGTGCGCGTCCCGGAACCGATATTCGGTTGGTGATCTCCGCGGCCTTCGATACGGTTTCGGCCATGCGTCGCGTGGCGCCCGCGTGTCCGCTGTGGCCTCCTACGCCCCTGTGACAACGCGTTCACCGACAGGACTACACCATGAACGATCTCACCTCGGCGCGCCCCCGTTCTCTCTGGCGGCAGCGCGACTTCCGGCTGCTGCTGGGCGGGCGGCTGGTCTCGCAGTTGGGCGACCAGCTCCAGTCCCTCGCGCTGCCCCTGCTCGTCGTGGCCCTGACCGGGTCCTCGACGCAGGCCGGCATCGTCCTCGGCCTCCAGACCGTCGTCTATCTCGTCTTCGGTCTCGTGGCCGGCGCCCTGGCCGACCGCTGGGACCGCAAGGCCACGATGCTCTGGTGCGAGACGGGCCGCGGCGTCCTGACCGCCACCGTTCCCGTGGCCGCCGCCTTCGGGGTGCTGGGCATGCCGCAGCTCTACGCGGTCGCGGTGCTGAACGGCCTGCTCAGCACCCTGTTCGGAGCGGCGAACAGCTCGGCGTTGCCGAACATCGTCGCCAAGGGCGACCTCACCGCGGCGCTCGGCGCGGTCGGGGCCATGTCCAGCACTCTGCGGATCGTCGGCGCGTCCGTGGCCGGCATCGTGTACACCCTGGGCCGGATGGTGCCGTTCGCGTTCAACGCCGTCTCGTTCCTAGCCTCGGCCGCCTCCCTATGGGGCATCCGCGCGGGCTTCCAGCAGGAACGGGCCCCTACCCCGGCGACGCCGCGCGAGCTCCTCGCCGACGTCGGCCACGGTTTGTCGTGGTTGTGGCGCAAGCCGGTGATCCGGACGCTGGCCCTGCTCGATGCCGGAGACAGCCTGCGATTCGGCACCGGCTTCCTCCTGATCATCGTGCTGGCCCAGGACCTGCGCGCGAACCCCGTACAGCTCGGCATCGTCTTCACCGGCGCCGGGGCCGGTGCCCTGCTCGGCAGCCTGCTAGCTCCGGCGCTCACCCGCCGGTTCCCGCTCGGGGCGCTGTCGATCACCATGTTGTGGGTCGAGGCGCTGGTCTTCCCCTTCTACGCGCTGGCGCCGACGTGGTGGCTGCTCCTGGTCGTGGCGTTCGCCGAGTCGGTGGTGTCGCCGGTCTACAACGTCGCGCTGGACTCCTACCGGCTCGGCGTCACCCCCGACGCGATCCGCGGCCGGGTCACCAGCGCCATCGACACCCTTACCGGCGGAGCCGCCGCCGTGGGGACGATGGCCAGCGGGGCATTGATCGCGCTGCTGGGGGCGCCGGTGCTGACCTACGTCCTGGCGGGGTGGCTGGCGGTGCTCGCGCTTGTGGCGACG
Source organism: Nonomuraea recticatena (assembly GCF_039533245.1). Lineage (NCBI taxonomy): Bacteria > Bacillati > Actinomycetota > Actinomycetes > Streptosporangiales > Streptosporangiaceae > Nonomuraea > Nonomuraea recticatena. Next base: position 8,376 of record NZ_BAAATE010000065.1, read on the forward strand.
CTGAGCAGGACGGTCCGTACGGCGACGATCTGACCCGTGGGTCTCAGACGCGCAGGCCGGCCGAGCACCTGCGCGAGCTCGGCGCCATCCGCACCGACGCCGCCCACCACGCCTTCGCCACGGTGCCCCGCCACCTGTTCATCACCGGCTTCTACGCCGACGGGGACGCAACCCCGCCTCGGGGACCCGTCCGGTGAGGATCTGCTGGATCATCTACTCCGACGTCGCGCCAACCGCAACGTGATCACTCACAAAGCTACTTTGGGGCTGGGGCCACCTTCGGGAGCGGGGGGCCTCCAGGGGACTCCGTTGTCGCAGACGTGGGAGCTCACCCCGCAGCGGTGCCTGCGGATCCTGGCGATGGTGCGCTTCGTCTGCCCGGACGTGGAGGTCCGCCTGGCCGGGGGCAGGGAGATCCACCTGCGCAGCCTGCAGCCCCTGGCCTTGCACATCGTCAACTCGGTCTTCCTCGGCGACTATCTGACCAGCGAGGGACAGCCCGGCAAGGCCGACCAGGAGATGATCAAGGACCTCGGCTTCGCGGTGGAGGAACTGGGGTCCGCCAGGCTACCCGAGCACCGCGGCGCGGCCGCGCCCGCCCAGCCTGGGAAGCACGGCGACGCGTCGGCCGCCGAGTCCGCACGCACCGACCTGGTGGCGTTGCGCCGCCGCGGTGCCGGTACCGACCTGGCGCCCAATGCGTGACCCCCGGCCCGTCCCGGAGCTGCTGGAGCTGGACCGGACCCACGTGTGGCATCCATACGCGCCAATGCCGGGCCGTCAGGCCCCGCTGCTGGTGGAATCGGCCTCCGGGGTACGACTGCGGCTGGCAGAGCCGGTCGAGGGCCACATGGAGCTGGTGGACGCGATGTCCTCCTGGTGGGCCGCCATCCACGGCTACGGACACCCCGTCCTGGACGCCGCGGTACGCGACCAGCTGGGCCGGATGAGCCACGTCATGTTCGGCGGACTCACCCACGAGCCCGCGATCCACCTCGCCACCCGCCTGGCGGAGATCACCCCAGATCCGCTGGAGCACGTCTTCCTGGTCGACTCGGGCTCGGTCGCGGTCGAGGTGGCGGTCAAGATGTGCCTGCAGTACTGGCGGTCGCTCGGCCACCCGGACAAACAACGCCTGCTGACCTGGCGTGGCGGATACCACGGTGACACCTTCCAGCCGATGTCCGTGTGCGACCCCGAGGGTGGCATGCACTCCCTGTGGACTGGCGTGCTGCCGCGACAGGTCTTCGCCGACGCCCCGCCCGCGGGCTTCGACGCCGAGCCCGACCCCGCCTACACTGCGCACCTGGCCGAGCTCATCGAACGGCACGCGCACGAGGTCGCGGCCGTCATCGTCGAACCGGTGGTGCAGAACGCTGGCGGCATGCGCTTCCTGTCACCCGGCTACCTGCGGGTGCTGCGCGAGCTGTGCGACACGCATGGGGTCCTTCTCGTGTTCGACGAGATCGCCACCGGCTTCGGCCGGACCGGCGCGCTGTTCGCCGCCGACCACGCGGGCGTCGCCCCGGACGTGATGTGCGTGGGCAAAGCGCTCACCGGCGGCTACCTCAGCATGGCGGCCACCGTGTGCACGCCCGAGGTGGCGCACGGCATCGGCCGCGGCGACTTCCCCGTGCTCGCCCACGGTCCCACGTTCATGGGCAATCCGCTCGCCGCCGCCGTCGCGGGGGCCTCGCTCGACCTCCTGACGGACTGCGCGTGGGAGGGCCAGGTCAAGCGGATCGAGACGGAGCTGCGATCCGGGCTCGCCCCCGCGCGCGGGCTGGGCGGGGTGCGCGACGTCCGCGTGCTCGGCGCCATCGGCGTCGTCCAGCTCGACCACGACGTCGACAGGGTCGCCGCCACCCGCGCCGCCGCGTGTCACGGTGTGTGGATACGTCCGTTCAGGGACCTCGTCTACACCATGCCGCCTTACGTCATCGACGACGCCGACCTCGGTCGCGTCACCACCGCGATGGTCGCGGCCGCCGCGGCGGGCTGACACCTTCGGAGGGGAACGTCCTCATGCGTGTTCTGATCATCACCGGCACCGGGACCGAGATCGGCAAGACCGTGGTCACCGCGGCCGTCGCGGCGCTGGCGGTCGCGGCGGGCCGCCGCGTCGCCGTGCTCAAACCGGCTCAGGCCGGTCTGGCCCCCGGCGAGCTGCGCGACGTGGACGAGGTCGCCCGTCTGGCCGGTCCCGTCACCCGCAGCGAGCTGGCCCGCTACTCGGAGCCGCTCGCGCCAGCCACCGGCGCCCGCAGGAGCGGCCTGGCTCCAGTACACCCTCGCCGAGCCGCGGAGGAGGCCGCCCGGCTCGCGGACGGCCATGACCTCGTCCTGGTCGAAGGCGCGGGCGGGCTCCTCGTGCGCTACGACCCGGACGGCGGCACCATCGCCGACGTCCCCGTCGCGCTGCGCGGCCTCGGCGTGGACGTCTCCGTCCTGCTCGTCACCACCGCCGGGCTGGGCACCCTCAACACCACGGCGCTGACCGCGGAGGCGCTGCGCACCCGTGGTCTCCCTCTGGACGGCCTGGTCATCGGCAGCTGGCCCGCCGCCCCCGACCTGGCCACCCGCTGCAATTTGACCGATCTGCCAGCCGTCGCGAACGCACCTCTCCTGGGGGCCCTGCCAGAACGCTGCGCGAAACACGATCGCAAAGCGTTCCTCCCCATAGCCCGCGCCTGTCTCGCCCCAGAACTCGGCGGCACTTGGAATCACCCCGAATTCCTTGCCCAACATCCCGAAACCGGTCAAATGTGAGTCGAATGCCTTTAGCGCGTGACGGTATAGGAGGTGCTTGGCTTGTCCGTCGTCGCGTTCCCCGGCCAGCCCGACCCGGCCCCGGTCGGCCCGACGACCGCGACAGCAGTCGACCGCTTCCTCGCCTCCACACCGCGGCCACGACCCGCGCCGGCTACACCGAGACCTCACGCGGCTGCTCACCGTCACCGGCGCCCAGTTCCCGGCCGCCGCCCTCCAGCCCGAGCACTACGCCGCGGCGACGGAACCGGCACCTATCCGCCCTCACGTCCTTCATCACCTGGCGCCCAGCGCCAGGAGATCCTCGCCACCAACCCGGCCCGGCGGCTGGAGCGCCGCAAGAGTGCCCGCCGCGGCGACCGCTCCATCCCGGCACCCGGCTGGAGACGCTGTTCACCGACACTTCGCACGCCCTACGAGAGGCGGCTCCCGTACGACACTGCGCGCCGAGGAAATCCTCACCCTGAAACATCGAAGACCTCGACCCGGAGTTCCGCCGCGCCCGCGTCACCTCCAAGGGCGGCGCCCTCGAATACGTGCACTGGGCCACCCCCACGGCCCGGCTGCTGCCCCGACTGCTGGCCGGCCGCACGAGCGGGCCGGTGTTCCTGGCCGACCGGCGCGCTCCCACCTCCGGCCCCAGAGCGCCGGCGGACGGCGACATTGACCCCACCACCCGGCGCGGCCGGCTGCCCTACGCGCGCCGAGTACCTGTTCAAGACCGCCTCCGCCACACTCGACCCACACCGGCGAGGCTGGACCTGTACCAGTTGCGGCACTCGGCGCTCCAGCACCTCGCCCAGGCCGGGCGCAGCGCGCCCGATCTGCAAGCCAAAAGCCGCCACCAGCACCTGGCCAGCCTCGGCCACTACGTGCGACTCGGTGAAGAGACCTCCGCCCGCATCGCCGCCGAAGCCGACCCGTCCAGCGTCGCCGTACCCGCTGACTCCCCCACCACCCGGTAGACCACCGGGTCACGAGCCGTCCCGCACCAGCAGCACCTGATCGTCTTCGGGTCGGGCTCGCCTCGATACCCGGCCTTCACCAGATCGACCTGATACCGCGTGAGCTGCGGCGCGGAGCGCTTGGCCTCGTCGGTGCAGGCGACCAGGAACGGCGCCCCATCGTCTCCCCCCTCGACGACGAACCCGTCATGTCGTTCGCTGAACTCCCGCCGTCCCGCTGTGTGCAACACCGTCCGGATGACCTCAGCGTTCCGATCCCGCACGGTCCACAGCGGCCGACCGCCCGCGCCGTACCCGAACTACGGCTTGTCGTCGCTCACGCCTTCACCGTAAGCGAATCGACACCACAGTCCCAGAGCCGTACACCGTCGCAGGTCAGACAAATCCGTTGGAAATTTCCCCAGGACTACAGCGAAGCCACGTCGGAAACCCTCCTCTACGTCGGGACAATGTTCGAAGCCTCGAGAGAGGACATCATGGGCTACCACGAAGAGCACCGCGCCTTCTGGATCGACCACGAGTACGACCGCGATCGGGCCAGCCTTCCAGGCCTCTCCCACGGTTCCCGCTACGACGCGTACGTGCGCCAGCACTCGCCGAAGCACGGGAAGACCGCGACAGCTCGCGAATCGCGGCTCTGGCATGGCGCGTGGCCTCAGAGCCGATCATGGCCCCCGGCTACATCCCATCTCACCGGCGGTCACGGACGCCGCGCTGACCCGCAACTACGAGGACGGGCCGCTCTACGCAACGGCGTCACTGGTGACGGACCGGCCGACTTCGCTGCCGAAGGGACTGCACTCCTGGTGGGGACGGCCGGAGGAACTGGGCAACTTCTACATGCCGGAGGGACGCGACCTGGCGAAGCGGTCGTTCGCAGTGACCGCGACAAAGCTGATGTTCCTGGTGCCCGTCGCCGGGCTGCCCGTGCCACCGTCGGACCTTATGCCGAGCTTGCGCCGCTCGTAAGGCGACGGCATGCGGATGGGGACCGCACGGTGGGGTGCGGCCTCCCGACCCCAACCCTCACGACTGCGCAACCGCCACCGCAGACAGCTCCCGCGCGAGAACCTTAGGCCCGAGAACCATCAGGGCCCGCACCGCGCTCACTTCGCGCGCTGATGCCCACACCCCCTCGCTGGGGGTACGGAAGGCGGTCACGTGGATCCCTTGCCGAGTGAACGCGTCGACGGCCAGGTACCGCATGCCGCCAGTCCCGCACAGGTACGTGCGCGCCCCGCACGCCTTAGCCAGATCTGCGAGCCGGCGTGACCGGCCAAGCCGCGCCGGAAGGTCACTGCTGGACATGATCTGTCCGCGCCAGCCCAGCAGCCTCAGCAGGATCAGCGTGGACGCCTCCGAGATGGCGGCCAGGCGGTCCGTGGTGTTGAACAGCGACAGCAGCGGGCCCAGGCGTTCCTGGAACAACGGCCAGTGGCGGCTGCGGCCGTAGAGCTGCTGGAGCAGCTGCCCCACTCGACGCTGGGAGCGAGCAGGGTCTGCGAGCAGGGCGTCCCCGATGAGCGTCGGCTGGCCCTCGGGCAGGTGCGTGGCCAGCGACAGCCACTGCCGCATGCCGGGGTCGGTGAGAGCGGCCAGGCGGGCGCGATGCTGGTAGTCCCGGCGGGCGAACTGCACGTTGTCCAGCACGACCCAGCAGTCCGCGGCCCACAGCTTGGCCAGGGTGGTTAGCCGCGGGAACAGGTTGGGCTGGTGGATGGCGACCCGCCGCGCGCCCGCCAGGAAGGCGTCAGGTGCTGAGAAGGCGGCTGTCGAATCCGGCGCGGAGAAGAGACTCGTAGGCGTCATGCACATCTCCTGGGACGTCCTGCTCGATGGCGAACCCGAGCTTCGGATACTCGATCACCCGCTGGAGGTCGCCGACGAGCATGTCCACGACCAGCTTGTCGTCGCCGATCGCCTTGAGATAGTCGTCGAACTCCAGCGGCTCAGACGCGCACACCACCTCCACCTCCGGCCACACCTGGCGGGCGGTGGCGTACGCCCGGCGCTCCATGTACGGCTTGGAGATCAGCAGCACGCTCCGCGGTTCAATCCCCGCCTCGGCCAGCACCTGCCGCGACAGCGTCACGTTCTGGCCGGTGTTGCCGGCGCGAGTCTCCAGCAGGATCGCTTCGTCGGGCACGCCACGCTCCAGGGCGCGTTCGCGGTAGTGCACGGCCTCCCCTCGGGGGAACCGGGCCGCGGTGGTGCGGCTGGTGGCGCCCGAGAAGACCAACGTGGGGAACATGCCGGCGTGGTAGAGGTCGGAGGCGACGTCGGCCACACCCAGGTCGTGGCTGCCCAGCCCGATCGCCGCGTCACACGGCCGCGGCTGGTGGCGCATCTGGTGGTAGTCCCAGATCAGCAGAGCCTGCCTGCGCTGCTCATCAGTGACGGTCCGCTGTGCTGCGTCGCTGGTCACTCGTGTATCTCCCTGATCACCGTAACCGCCGGGGCGTCCGCCCCTTGGCTGAGCCGTCGAATGTCCTCGATCGCGCGCAGCTGATGGACCAGGCCAACCTTCGTGGCCACCTGCGCCGCCCGCTCGAGGGTCTTCAGCCCATCATCTACGGTGGCCGGGTCGGAGATCAGGATGTGCCCGTATGCGGTGTCCAGCCGTACCCGCTGCAACGGCGCATCGCTCACTGCTGTCGAGCGGGCGACGTCGATCAGCGCCAGGGCGCCGTTCAGGTCGCCGGCGCCGCGGCGGGCCAGGGCGAGCTTCTGGTGGGCGGCGGACCAGTCGTCGGGCTCGTTCAGGTCCTCGAAGTCGCGGATGGCGACGGTCATGACGCGTGCGGCGTAGTCGTGCTCGCCGCCTTTGCTCAGCGCGGTGCCCACCCACAGGCGGGCGCGGGCTCGGTCTCGGCGGCTGAGCCGGTCATCGACGGCGAGGGACTCGTACTGGTGGGCGGCCGCGTCGAGTTTGCCGGACATCTCGGTGACCACCGCCAGGGAGAGGTCGAGCTGGGCGACCCTGCGGGGGATGTCGAGCTGGGTGAACGCCGAATGCGCGTCGATGTAGTTGTGCCGCGCGGACAGCGGCCCGAGGAGAGTGCCCTGGTCGCGGTGGAGGTCGCCGAGCAGCGTGGTGGAGCGGGCGAACAGATACAGGCCTCGGTCGTCGAGGTCGCGCGGCGAGTACCGGGCGAGCCACCGGGTCAGTAGGTTCTCGGCGAAGGAGAAGCTTTGGCGGCTCAGGGCGACGACGACCCGGTCGAGGTCGTCGGCCCAGGTCTCGTACTCCCACAGCCGCGGACCGGCCGTGGTGACGCGCAAGCCGATCTCGGTTGACCGGCTGAGCTCGGACAGCAGCGTCTCGAACCGGAGGTGAGCGGCGGCGTCGGCGCGGCCGAGCGCGACGTCGAGGATCGCCTGGGTGTCCGGCCGAGGCTCTGTCCCGGCGCCGAGCTTCTCCCACTTGGAGACGGTACGGACGGCGACTCCGAGGTGATCAGCGAATGCGCGCACGCTCATCCGCAGCGCACGCCGCAGAGCGTGGGCTTCCAACCCCGTCCACAGGTGCACAGTGGCCACGCGTCGCTCCCTTCTGGCGCCTTCATCGAAACATGTGGAACGCCGTGGTGGGACAGAAGTGCAACGCAAGTGCAACAGTCGATCATTTCGCCGCTACAGGACCGGGGCCAAGCTCGGAGACGTAAGGCAAACGCGCAGCTCAGGACCTGTTGGGACGGGAACCATGACGGAGCCACTCACCGAGCAACGGCCGATGCCCGGCCCGGTCGTGTACGGCTACCTCCGGCTGCTGAGGTCGGCACCCGCCCGCCGTCACGCGCTGCGTGACGCACTCGCCGAGTACTGCCGACAGCACGAGCTGCAGCTCGCGGGAGTCTTCACCGACCGGGGCGGCGGGGCCGCGTTCGCGGGGCTGCTGGACGTCTTGTCTGTGTCGAATTGTCTGTGTCGAACACGTACGGGGTGGTGCTGCCAGCGCTGGCTCATCTGGGGCCGCGCCAGGTCGCTCCTGAGCGTGCGCGGCGGATCACCGGCGTGGGGGCCCGCCTTCTGCTCGTCAGGGGCGGGCGCCTGGTCGAGCGGCGGCGATCCCTGCCCGCTCATCGTGCGACGGGGCTGGCCACGGTCAGCGCTTTCGACGCGGGGCGAGCATGAGCGGCAGCGCGCGCCATGGCTGTGCAGGACAGGGCGTGGCTGGTGATGTGGCGGCCGTACGGGCGCGTCTTCACCGCCTGGCACATGGCCGACCCGAGACGCTGCGTGACTGTGGAGGCTCCCACCGAACACCAGCTGCGCCTGCGCATGGCAGACGCTGAACTTGAGCTCTGGCGAACCTCGTTCATCCCCACACAGGCGCGGCCCACCCCAGCTCAGCGGCCCGCCGGCGAGGTCCGCCAGTCCCCTACCTCCGACCCCGGGAGCTGCTCCCGCCTGCGTGATCACCGCCCGGGCGGCACGCCTCCCGCGGTCGGAGGCACCACCGAAGGCAGAAGCCATGAACTCGATCATGCTGTGGGCCCTGGGGCGCCCCAGGCCGCCCCGCTCCGAGCCCCTTTCCGCTGCCAGCGACACCCCAGCCCACCCGCCGAAGGAGGTGACGGCCGCTCCTCCCGCGCACGATCCAGCACCTGACCGTCACCCATGATGGGAGTGCACATGACCACCCCGACGACGGAGCAGCCCGCCCAGGCTGACGTCATCGACCCGACCGCCGCCATCTCTACGCCGCTGTTCGAGCGGCTCGTGGCCCGTATCCTCGCCGACCACCCCGCCTTCGACGACGCCCACGCCCGCCGCGTCATGACGCAGGCGCTGGCGTTCCTGATGGCGTGCGGGGCCAACCCCGGCGCCCGCCTCGCCCCGTCCCCTCAGGTGGACGTGGGCTGGCACACCTTCATCCTCTTCACCCACGACTACACCCGCTTCTGCAACCAGGTCGCGGGACGGATGATCCACCACGCGCCCGACGACGAGCCTGCCACCGGCGCCGCAGCGGTGGACAGGATCGGCGCGACCATCGAGGCGATGCGCGCCGCGCACCTGCCCGTCGATCTGGAACTGTGGCTGCACGAGGCCAAGTGCAGCCAGTGTCATCAGGGCTGTTTCGACGACCCCGCCCCGGAGGCATGACGTGACCCGACTCGACTGGGAAGACCTGCCCGACTCCGTCCGCGCCGCGGTCCAGGACCGGTGCGGCGCCGTCGTCAAGGTCGAGACCGCGACCAGCGGCATCATGCCGGGCGTCGCCGCCCGCCTGCACACCGAACGCGGCAGCGTGTTCCTCAAGGCCATCAACGCCGACAACACCGCCGCGTTCCTGCATACCCGTGAACAGTGGGCCTCCCGCGCTCTACCCGCCGCCGTGGCCGCGCCGCGCCTGCTGTGGAGCGACCTGGTCGACGGCTGGCACGTGATGGGCTTCGAGTATCTCGAGCACGCCCGCGAGGCCGACCTGTCACCAGGCTCCCCAGATCTACACCCGGTGCTCGCCACAGTGGCCAACCTCGGCCGCGTCCTCACGCCATGCCCCGCTGGCGCTCGCAGCGTCACCGAGAACATCGCGCCGTTGCAGGCCAAGGGCAAGCACCTCATGGACAAGGACGCTCTCGGCGACGACCACGGCCTGTACAAGGCCGCGCTCGACGGCCTGGACCTGGCCGCGGTGGAGGGGGACACGTTCCTCCACTACGACCTCAGCCCGAGCAACCTGCTGCTCACCCCGGCAGGGGTGCGGGTGATCGACTGGTCGTTCGCGGCACGCGGCGCCGCATGGGTGGAACCCGTCATGCTCGCCCCCCGCCTCATCGAGGCCGGCCACACCCCCGCCCAGACCGAGGACCTACTGGAGCTGGTGCCCGCCTGGCGGACAGCCCCGCCCGCCGCGGTGACTGGACTCGTCGCATTGTGGACGCTGTTCCGGCTCTACAAGGCCCAGTTCGGTCCCCAGGACGGCCGCGCTTTCCGGGCCCGCGCCGCTGAGGCGGGTCGCGCCTGGCTCCGCTTCCGGCTCGGCGTCGTCTGACCTTGCTGAGCCGGGAACCCGGGCGTGAGGCGCTCGGCGTTCGTTCTGGACCGGCTCGACGGCGCCGACCTCGAGTTCATCACCCACCTTTACCGGCACGCCCTCCGCGCCGACCTGGCGGTGTTCCTGCTCGGCGACCCGGAAGTGTGCCTGCGCCGAGCCCAGGAACGCGGCACCTAC
>NZ_BAAATE010000066.1:0-15838 GCF_039533245.1 Nonomuraea recticatena
CGGCGCTACGAACGCCGGGCGGACCATTTCGCATCCTTCGTCGCCATCGCTGCAGCCCTCATTTGCTACCGCCGACTTACCAAATGAGTCAACGTCTAAATATCGCCAAGCGGACTAGCGCCCGCGTTAGCGCTGAAGCACGCCAGCCGAATCAGAGGCGGCGAAGCACGCCGACGCCGCGCCTGCCGATCTCGTACGCGAGGCGTAGCTCTGTACCTGTCGGACGCGTCGACCGAAGAGATCGCCGACATCTTCAACGATGGCGAGGCGCCCCCGCCCGGCAGCACCGCGTGGACACCTAAAGAGATCGCGCGCACGCTGCGCGATCGAGTTCGGCCGAGCGGGCTCTACAGCCCTCGCTCTGCGACGGGCAGCCGCACCGTGATCGCGTTTCCGGGAGCCTCCAGAATGGGGCCAGCCACCATCTTGGTGGTTACCGATGGGTAACTTTAGAGTGGGGGTGCGAAGACCGTCCAAGCGATCCCGAAACCAACCCTCCATGCTGGGCTTGGGGGATGAGGTGCCACCCGGATGCGGATGTCGAACGCGGCGTCCTCTGGCGCAACGAATTCGACGATCTCGTAATTGTTGCTGAGCGATGACGACGAGGACACCACTGTGGTCCCGGTCATCAGCAGCAGGTCGAGATCAGCTTCGAGTCGTGAGTCCAAGAGCATGGGTATGCGGAACGGGGCCCAGCGCCTCACCTTGCTCGTCCAGGTGAGCGCGACCTTGACTGTGACCGGTCCGATGAGGGTTGATGGCGTCCGAACCCGGTAGACGAAGGGCACGAATCCCTGCGTGTCCGATGTGATAACGCCATGGTCCCAACCGCGCCTCCGCGGCGGCCCATTCGGTAGGCCCCGCATCGCGGCGATCTGGACGGCTTCGTAGGTGTTGAGCGCGCCCGAGCCGTCTGCGGCATCGGTGCCCGCCGCCAGATCCATTTGCCAGGTTTGGCCAGAGACATTGCGATCGGCGCTGGCGAGCAGAATGGCGCGGCAGGCCGTCCCTGTGAACTCCAGGGTTCTGTCGGCGTCTTGGATCAGTGCGGCTGCCCCGGCCACCGCTGGAGCGGAGAAGCTGGTGCCGTCCCACCCCATCCCGTCTGCGCCGGCTACTTGTACGGTGGTGCCGTTCGCGGCCAGTTCAGGCAACTCCCGGTCACCCGTGGAGCTCGGGTTGCGGAAGACCGTTGTGGGCGCCATCGCGGTCGCGGTGTCGTTGTGGTTGCCGACCTTCAACGTGTTGAAGCTCTTGTGGTTCACGAATTCAGCCTGTGGAGGGCTGGCCTCGGGCGGCATCGGCGTGTTCGTGTTACCTGCCGCCGAGACGATCGTGGGGAAGGGCGGGTGAAGAGCCAGCCAATCCAAGAGCACATCGTCTGCACTGAACACACCGCTGACAGCTTCGTCGGGCACGCGGTGGAAGCTCTGGTTGATCACCGTGGCTCTCGCTTCAGTCGCCCAGATCACCGAGTCGATAGAGTAGGTATTGGCGGCCATGATCCTGCAGTTAGGCGCATGCCCGCGGTGAGAGAAGAAGATCGACGGCCGGGTGTTCTTGATGACGGAGGTCACCGCCGTCGCGTGCGCGCTGAAGCCATCCGAGGGCAGCGCAGCCGACGCTATGTGCTGGTCCTCAATGTCGAGGAACGCGATGGCGTCGGGATGTTTCTCCCACACCGCCACGAAGATGCCGTTGCCGTCATAACCCGCACTGTGCGCCTGTTTTGTATAAGCGACAGAAACGGAATCGCCGAGATCGTCGACCCCTTCCGGGTTGTCCAGGAATACGGTGCCTACGGTGTCGGAATGTGCGAGCGTGCGCGCCTGCTCCACTGTCAGCCTGGCTCGTAGGAGGGGTACTCGCTCATATCGGTGCTCTGACACGGACGCACCGAGTTCTTCCAGTGTGTGAGCCAGAGCGTCTTGAGCCTGGCGCCATTCACGAACCGCTTCGGCATCCACCTCCGGTGGCCTTTGCCTCGAACCGTTGCCCGACTCGTCAAACCCGATACCGACCGATTCGACGGGGGGCCAGACGATCACGCTTACCTGCTCGTCCGGCGGCAGATCCTCCATGTGGTGCCACAAGGTCTCGTGTATCCGCCCGTACTTCGCGAACCTGCGCTGCTCAACGCCGTCCAAAACCGAACGGAAATCGATTTGCTGGCCTTGCTCGTCGAAGCCGAGGATCGTCAGCTCCTGGGTCTCCCGGTCGGCGACCTTGACTACCTCGATGTACTGTCCTTCTCCGTCTCGGGTAGCAGGAGCGCAGCGGGTCACTTGCAGTTCCCCGACCCTCAGATGAACCGCGTGCTCGACGCGACTGCCCGCCGGAATTGAGCCCGCGAGCACGGTGATGACGAACGGGACCACCTGGCGGTCGACCAGAATCCGGCCCTCTGCGTCGCAGAGTTGCTCCACCACGATCTCATAGCCGCCGACGTCCAGGCCTTCGGTGGAGATTTCGATGGTGGAGTCCCTGGCTATGACGGTTTGGTGAAGACCGTCAACGGGACCGCTCCTGCGGGATGCCGAGCAGAGACGGACCGCCGTGGCGGCGGAACGCGGGTGAATCTGGCGCTCTGCGGTGAGCGTCACGGCTGTTCCGGCCGAGATGAGCTCACCAGGAGTGATGGAGGGTCGCAGCAGCGTGCGCTTACCCGCATTCGTAGCATCGATAGTGCTCATGCAGTGACCGTAAGCACGGCAATCGGTGACGTTACCGGACCATCGCGGCTTATGACCATGATTTAGTCAATCAGGCGGATCGCGTGCTTCGCCGGAAACAACTCATGGCGCTTTGAAGAGACAGTCGGTGACACTCGCGGGCGACATCGGTTGCCGACCAGATCATGCAACTGTCCCGATCGGGCGCGACCTTGATCAGGTGAGATGCATCACAACCCATTCTGGCCGGTGGCGGACCGCCACGCCCCAACTGACCGCCGGTGTGGGCGGGTGCTCAGTGGCTCGGGTGGGCGGACCGGTAGTGCGCGGTGATGGCGCCCTCGATGCGTCGCCGCCGCGTCTCGCCTTCCGCGGCGGCCCTGGCGGTGAGCGCGTCCTCGATGTCCTCGCTCGTGAAGCCCACGGGCAGCAGCAATGGCCCTGGTGTCTCGCTGCCGGGGTGCTCGTCGTGGAACCAGCCGCAGCCGATCGGGCAGGGGAAGCGGACCGTGCCGCGGAACTGCCGCCCGGCCGGGAAGACGGGGGCCGGGATGATGCTGGGCGGCGGCAGGGCCGATGTGGCTTGCCGCTGGGCGCGGAGGTGGGCGTGAAGGAGTGCGTCCGGGTCGTCTCTTCGCGTCACGCTGCCAGTGTGTCAGGGGTTCACGGGCCTTGGGTGGGCGTGCGCTTCTACCCTGAGTGGGACTACTCCCCCGAGTCGAGGCGGCCGGCATGGCAGACGAGCGAGACAACCAGCGCGGCGGCGCAGACGACCTGCCGGACTCTGACGGCCCGCCACACGTCGCCCACTACCGGCCCGTGGAAGATCAGTCGGGCGGGATCCCCTCGCTGCAGGAGCAGGAGGCAGTCGTTCGCGAGTTCGCCGCGCGGCACGGGCTCGACATCTCCGTCCATGCCGACCTGGTACTTGCCGGGCTGGTCACGTGCGGCGCCTGCGGCGTCGACCTTCAGGTTGAGGAGGGCGGCGGCGTCGTCAGGTACGTGTGCGTGTCGAAGGAGTGCGGCCTGGTCCACGCTGCCGCGCGGGTGCTGGAGCCGCCGATCGTCGGCCAGGTGGTCGAGCGGCTGAGCAGCAGCCCCGAGCTGGCGGCAGACCTGCTGCTGTTCGCCATCGAGCACCAGGGCGCGGCCGACTTCGTGGAGCGCGGGGCCACCGGCAGCTTGGAGAGCTGGTGGGCTGGGTTGGACCCGGCGGCGCGGCGTGACCTGCTCGCGCTGCTCCTCGATCACGTCACGGTACTGCCGCCAGCGGGCCCGGACGACGTGCTCGACGTGGCGGGAAGGCTGTCGTTCGCCTGGCGGCAGTAGCGTCGCGGCTGGTGGTCAGTCTTCGATGCCGACGACGGTCCAGGTGCCGGCGTCTTCACGGAGGACGACGGTCGCCTGCCGGGTGCCGACGGCGCGGACCCGCCAGAACCAGATGGGGCGCGGGTCGGCGGATGCCCCCGGCTTCCACCATTGGCGGTCTTCGGACCAGTAGTGCAGGACCTCGGTCACCAGGTAGGTGCTGCCCCAGGCGCGGAACTTGAGCGGCCGGACGCTCCCGGCTTCGCCGGGCTCGGTTTCGGCCTGGGCTGGCTCGTCGTATCTGCGCACGAGCATCAGCATGCCGGACGCTCGAGCCGTTTATCGAACAGACTCGAACGGCGGCCATGCGCTACCACCGGGGTTGGCGGGCCAGCGCGAGTCCGACCACTTTGGCGGCACCGGCCTCGCGCAGCCGTCTCGCGACCGCGTTGAGCGTCTCACCCATGGTGAACACGTCGTCATACACCATGATCGTCTTGCCGTGGACGCGAGCGGGCTCCGGCACGCGTAGGACGTTGTACAACTCCGTGCCGACGGCCTTCCGGGCGGCCTTGCCTTCGGCCTCTCGCATACGTTTCGTCTCCGTCGTCTTGACGATCAGCGGCGGAGCAAGAACGAATGGCAGCCCATGGTCGTCTTGCTTAATCGCTTCTTCGATCGTGGTGGCGATGTAGTCGAGACTCGGCTGTCCCTTGCGCACGGCGGGCCGACCCGGGTTCGGGATGATCGCGTCCACGCTCGCGCAGACGGCTGGGTTGGCGTACAGGTAGCCGAGCACGATCCGTGCGTGGATCACGCACCACCCCCACCGGCCCTCCCATTCAGTCCAGTACTTCAGCTGGTAGATGGTCTGCTCCAGCTCATCGGACTTCAGGCCGATTACCTCGACACGTTCGAACTGCCGGGCCGGCGAGCCGCACAGGTCATTCATGCAGGCGACACCGGGCGCGTCTAACCGCTGACGACAGATCCTGCAGTTCGGATCGGCCGGCTGCCGGATGCGCTCGGAGGCGCACTGGTAGCACACCTCGATCGGGCCGGTGGTGACGTACGGGCAGCCATCGCGACACCTGGCGAAGCCTCGCGGTTCGGGCCGCTCAGCCGGGCTCGGCATCGGCCCCTACCCGAAGTCGAGCGCGAGCTGGTGGCGTCGGGCGTCGGCTTCGTGGATCCGATCGGGATCGGCGAGCACCTTGATGACGTCCTCCACCTGGTCGACCATGATGGCGCCGCGCGTGGCCACGTACTTCTCGGCCCACGGCTGAGCTTCGGTGAGACTGCGGATCAGGAACACCTTTTTACCGTGCTCCAGCGCGATGCGGGCCTGCATCTTCGCGCCGGACGTGCTGGACGCTTCGATGACGACGGTGCCTTGGGCGATGCCGCTCATGGTGACGTTGCGACGCGGGAAGGTGTAGGTCGCTCCGGGGGCGTCCGGCCAGAACTGGGAGACGACGGCACCGCGCTCGGTGATGCGCTCGGCCAGGGCGCGGTTCTCGGCCGGGTAGCAGCGCAGGATGCCGGTGCCGACGACGGCGATGGTGCGGCCTCCGGCCTCCAGGGCGGCGGTGTGGGCAGCGGTGTCGATGCCGCGGGCCAGGCCGGACACGACGGTGACGCTGCGTTCGGCGAGGAGGGCGGCCATGTTGCGGGCGCGGCGCAGGCCCATGTCGCTGGCCTGGCGGGTGCCGACGACGGCGACGCTGCGCAGGTCCGCTTCGGCGATCTGGCCTCGGATGAACAGGAACGGCGGCAGGTTGTAGATGAGTCGCAGCGTCGGCGGGTAGCCGTCGTCGAGGACGGTGACAAGCCGCGCTCCCCCATCGGCCGCGCGGGCGACGTCGGCCTGTGCGGCTTTCATGTGCCCATCGAGGTCAGCCTGGCTGGCGCGGATGACAGCCGTCGCGTTGGTGGCGTCCTCGGACACTTCGAGGGTTTCGCCGCGCCACAGACGGTCGACACCGTCGGGGCGTTGCGCTTCGCGTGCGAGCAGATACCAGCTGACGCCCTTCAGCTTGCACAGGGCGAGCAGCTTGGCCTGCTCTTCAGTTGTTCGCATACCTACTCTCCGGGAACTCATGTTCGGAATGCGCTTCTCTGCTGTTGTATCAAACGGTTCGGTCAGACGTTACGGCCGGGTGGCCAGTGGACTGTCAACTGTCGGTGGCTCCAGACGCATTCTTGCCCGGCCGGTGACCGGTCGGCTAGCCGTTCGGCTCTTCCCGCCGTCTCGATCCTGTTGCAGCCAGAAGCGGGACTCCCCTACCGGGTGATGCTGCGCATGTACGTCGAGGCCGCCCCCGGCCGGCTGGCGCGGGGGCAGCTGGGCTAGGCCATCTGGAAGATCACGCCGTTGCTGACGAGTAGGACATCTGGAAGATCACGCCGTTGTTGACGAAGATCTCGGCGATCTTGCAGGCGTCTTCGGTGCTGGCGATCTCCACGGCGACCTCCTCGCCCTGGGAGATGATCACGAAGGTGATGGCGGTGGTGGTGGTCATGCGGACCTCCGTGGTGGGGTGGCGGATGTTGTTATATCAACATCATAGCAATTTTGGATCTTGAACGTCCAGCGTTTTCGCAGGTGAACGGGCGTTTGTGCCGCGATTTCGGCGCGTAATGAAACTGCGAACCGCCTCGCACAGAACAAGGCCGGGCCCGCAGCCAGCCCGAGCATCCACATCACTCACGGAGACAGTTCCTGCAGGTGAAGGCATAGCGGTGTAACGCGGCCGGGTCCTGCGCGTATGGGCTCGTATGGGCGAGTTGGAAAAGTCCGGTGCCGGCGAGCCGCCGGGGTTGCGGTTGATGCGGATCGGCCCGGCGCTGACGGTCACGGCGGCGGCAGCAGTGGTATTGCTCGCCGGGGTGATCGCCGGAGGTCTGGCGCTGCTCGGCGTGCAAGGACTGAAACCAGAGGCACAGGTCAGCGCGACGACCTTGTTCGACCTGTTGAAGATCGCGTTCGCGGTGGTGGCCGGGCTGGGCGGACTGGTGGCACTGGTGGTGGCCTACCGGCGGCAGAAGGTCGCCGAAGCCGCTCAGGTACTAGCCGAGCAATCCAGCCAGCGAGAGGCCACCAAACTGCACAACGAGCGGTTCACCACCGCGTCGGGACAACTCGGCCACGATTCCCCGGCGGTGCGGCTGGCCGGCGCACACGCCCTGGCAGGGCTGGCCGACGACGCCCCCACCCGGGAACTTCGTCAGACCTGCATCGATGTGCTGTGCGCCTACCTGCGCATGCCCTACACCCCCAAACCTGCCAAGGACGCCCCCGAAGCCGACCGACTCGCCTTCGCCGGATTGCGCGAGGTCCGGCACACCATCATCCGGCTGATCACCGCCCACCTACGCGACAACGCCACGGTGTCCTGGCAAGGCCACGACCTGGACTTCACCGGTGTGGTGTTCGACGGCGGCGACTTCAGCGGCGCGGAGTTCTCCGGCGGCATGGTCACCTTCCGCGGCGCGGAGTTCTCCAGCGGCGGGGTCGCCTTCAGCGGCGCAGTGTTCTCCGGCGGCATAGTCGACTTCGGCCACGCGGAGTTCTCCGGCGGCGTGGTCACCTTCAGCTACGCGCAGTTCCTAAACGGCGGCATGGTCTACCTCGGTGCAGTGTTCTCCAGCGGCTCGGTCGCCTTCAGTCACGCACAATTCTCCGGCGGCGAGGTCAGCTTCATCGCCGCGCAGTTCGCCGGCAGCGCGGTCGGCTTCAACCGCGCGGAGTTCTCCGGCGGCACCGTCGCCTTCAGCTACGCGCGGTTCTCCGGCGGCACCGTCGACTTCCGCGACGCACAGTTCTCCGGCGGCACCGTCGACTTCCGCGACGCACAGTTCTTCGGCGGCGCCGTCGACTTCCGCTGCCAGTACCCAGGGCCCCTGTGGGAGGCTCCGCCGATGGGGATACCGGATCCAGTACCACCCGGTGTGCTGGAGCCGGCCTGGTGGCCCCACAGTGGCGCCGTGCCGGGTGCTGTCGAGAGCAAGGGCACGCCGGACGGGCCGACCGCGGTGAAGGAGTAAGACGGGACGCCAGCCCCCCACAGCCCGTTTCTGCCGTATCCCGGTGGCACGCCTATCGGGTGATGCTGCGCATGTACGTCGAGGCCGCCCCCGGCGAGGCAGGGTTCGGGCTCGGCCGCTGCGCGAGCGGCGCGTGCACGACCGCGCCCTGATTCGCCTCCGGGATCAGCCCGTAGGCGAGGATGACCGAGGCGTCGATCCGGCCCGGCGACAGTGGGTCGGTCGGCATCCACGTCGCCCACTCCCTCTCCAGGTCGGTGAACAGTCCGCGCAACCGCACCCGGTCCTGGATCATCAGCTGGGCGACCGGCTCGGCGCGCAGCAGCTTGCCCTGCTTGGCGCGCAGCGCCTTCACCAGCGGCGGCAGCTTGCCCTTCGGGATCTCCTCCGACCGCTGCAGCGCCTCCCACGAGGTGCGGATCGCCAGCTCGCACATGTCGCCGCCGTAGTTCGTTTCGACGAACACGACGCTGGCGTCGGTCTCGTAGGCGAGGCGGCAGGCGGCCGTCGACCAGGCGGCCGACGACATGACGCCCGACCAGTCGTGGGTGATCCACACCCGGTTGTCGTCGCCGAGGAAGCCGCCGACGACGCCGGCGGTGTCGCGGCCGCCACCCGACGGGTCGACGGCGACGGCGATCTTCTGCGGTTCGACGTTCCCGCCCGGGTCGCGGATGAGGCGCAGCAGTTCCTCCGACACCAGCGCACCTTCGTACGGCTGCGGGTCGCCTTGGCCGAGCGCGTGCCAGTCACGCACGATCGACGTGCGCTTCATGTCCTCCCACCACGCCAGCAGTGCCGCCCGGTCGCGGGTGCGGATCTTCGGGTGGGTGAGCGGGTCGCCGTCGCGGCGGCCGAGCGGGTCGGGCCCGAATTTGCTGGGGTTGGCGATCGCCGGCAGGTGCACGACCTTCCACCGGCCGCCCTCCTCCAGGCGGCCCTCCTCCTCCAGGCGGCGGCCCGCCCAGTCGTCGACGTGCCAGCGGGTGAGGATGCCGACGACGGCGTTCCGGTCGGGCTGCAACCTCTTCAACGCCGTCGAGGAGTACCAGTCGTGCACGGCCTGCCTGCTCGTCGGCGATTCGGCGTCGGCGCGGTCCTTGTGCGGGTCGTCCAGCAGCAGCAGGTTGACCGGGAAGCCGGTCAGGCCCGACCCGACCGACACGGAGCGGACACCGCCGCCCGAGGTCAGGTCCCAGTCCTGGGCGGCCGACGAGCCCGGCTTGAGCGCCAGGTCGTACTCGTGGCCGTACTCCTCGATGTAGCCGCGGATCACCTTGCCGCGCCGCAGCGCCAGCGCGTCGCTGTAGGAGGTGACCGCCACCTTGTCGCGCGGATGCCTGGCCAACCACCAGAACGGGAACCATTCGGCGACGCACGTGCTCTTGCCCACCTGCGGAGGGGTCACCACGAGCAGCCGGTCGTAGTCGCCGCGCTCCACCTCCGCCAACGCCTGGGCGATCACCTTGAAGTGCGGCCGCATCACGAACGTGGCATCCAGGCCGCGCGCCAGCGTCACCGGGTCGGTCAGCAGGTCGCGGCTGGTGTGCCGCTGGGCAGCGGCCAGTTGCCGGTACAGCTCGACGTCGTCGAGGTGGGCCAGCTCGTCGAAGTTGTCGCGGCGGGTCAAGCCGGCCCGACGCCCTCAGCGTCCGCTGGCGGCTCCTGGTGCGTCTTGGCCGGTTCGGCGGGCTCGGTGTCGACGACGACCAGGTGGACGCGCAGCCCGACGAGCGGCCCGGCGCTGTGCTGGATGACCTCCACCATGGCGCCGTTCTCGACCTGCTCGGCGTCCAGGGCGTGCACGAAGTCACGCAGCTCGGCCACCCGCATCACCCCGCCGTGCGGCTGCCTGCTGGTGACCGTCAGCGTCCGGGTCGTCGACCGGTCCACCTGCGCCACGACGCTCACCCCTCGCCGTCGCCGAGCGCAGACGTCTCGGCGTCGGCCGCCTGGTCGACGTCGTCGGGGGCCGGGTAGTCCTCATCGTCGTCCTCGTGGCCGTCGACGGCTGCCACGCGGCGCGCCACCGCGGCCGCCATGTCGCCGAGGATGCGGCGGCGCTCCTCCGGCGGCAGGGAAGCGAAGTCGGCGACTTGCACGGTCAGCGGGTCGCCGCCCGGCCCGGTCACCGCGACGGTCATCGCCGGGTCGCCGAACAGGATGCGCCGATGCCGCATCGTCACGTCCATCAGCCGGATCGTGTCGCCCGGCGACAGGTCGGAGGCGTTCAGCGACGGCAGCCGCTGGGCGAGCTTCCCGATCGCCGCGTTCAAGATCTTGGCGTCGGATTCGGCGGCCTTGCGGCGCTCTTCGACCCACGTCTGCTCGTACAGCCTGTCCAGATGACGGTCGTAGGCTTCGGCCCGCTCGCGCCACTTGAACGCCGCCGCGACGTCGCGCACGTAGCGATCGTTCTTGGTCAGGCTGGCAGCGGTCTTGCGGAGGGTTCGGGCGCGGCCTTGGTCGCGGTACTCGCAGAACTGGGCGTGGCGGGTGATGGATTCGTCGGGCTGTCGCTCCCAGGGGTCGAGTGTGGGGTCCATCTGTAGCGGCTTGAGCTTGCTCATGGCGGGCTATGCCTGGTCGGAGGGGGTGTAGTTGGCTCCGGAGAGGTAGTCGCCTGCCAGGCGTTCCAGGAGTTGCCAGCCTTGTCCGTGGGGGATCTCTCCGAGTCCTTGTGCGCGGGCGATGGCTTTGTTGAGGGTGATGGCGGCGGGTGCGGGGAGGGTGCGGGCGCCGATGACGGTTTCGAGGCCGACGTGTCCGGTGTGGGTGAGGTCTCCGTCGGGGTTGGTGTAGCCGTCTTGGAGGTCGGCGAGGTGGCGTTCGGTGATGGCGAGGATGGCGTGCAGTGCGGTGGCGACGTTGGTGACCTTGTGGGCGGCGTGGGTGGAGGCGAGTGTGTCCAGGGTTTGTTCGTAGTCGGCGCGGGCGGCGAGCCAGGTTTCGTCTTGGCCGACGCGGGCTTCGTTGAACGCGGTGCGGGCGGCCTCGAGTTCGGCGGGCAGGAAGATGAGCTGGACGGTGGCGAAGTCGAGGTTGGCCTCCGATAGTCCTTCGGGCTGGACTTCGGCGAGGAGGGCCAGGTCGGCGTCGTCGAGGCCGGAGTAGGCGCGCCAGTCGACGTCGTCGAGCTGCTCGTACAGGTGCTTGAGGGTGGCGGGGTCGTCTTCGCCGGCGATGCTGTTGTGGGACAGCTGGAGGGCGATGAGCTGCTGGGGTGACAGCCGCTCCTCGATGAGCATGGCGTCGATGTCGAACACTTCGGCGTCGACGGCGGCGTCGCAGCGGTGGTTGCCGGACAGGATCAGCTCGCGGCCTTCGTCGTACTCGCCGCCGGCGTAGATGAGGGGGACGCTGGTGAGGCAGCCGTCGCGGCGGACGTTGGCGACGAGCCGGTCGTACTCCTCCTTGCGCATGTACCTCGCGTTGACTGGGAGGCGGGTGAGGGTGCGCGGGTCGCGGCGGACGAGCCGCGGGCGCAGGCTGCTGGTGGTGTCGGTCATCGCTGGTCCTTGCCGTGCTTGCGCTTCCACAGGTCGAGGGCCTCGGCCAGGGTGCGGTCCCCGATCGGGCCGCCGTACTGCAGCTGGTAGCGGTGGATGCCGTCGGCTGCGGGTTCGGTGCGTTTCTGCAGGGTGACGCCGGGGATGCCGCGGCCGTACTTCGCCGAGTTGGGGTTGTCGGTGAACGCGGTCGTCGACCAGGCGGTGATGCGCCGGGACAGTGAGCGCTGCAGCAGCAGCTGCGCCTCGCGGGTGGAGGCGGCCATCACGATGAGCTTGGCGAGGCGCCGGTACTTCGTCCACGAGACGGGGAAGTCGCTCATCAGGTAGGCGCACGACGGCTCGTACTTGGGCGGCAGGAACGCGAACGCGCCGATCAGCTGGCTGTCGACGGCGACGCCGCAGGCGAGCAGCGGCGTGCCGGGCTTGATGGTCTTGGACATGAACTGGGAGCGGATCGCGGCGAACTGGCCGCCGGTCAGCACGTGGAGGGTCATGCGGTCGCCGAGCTCGTCGTCGGGGCCGATCTTCGGCATGGGGATCGGGGCGACGGCCTGGCGGGGGCGGACGATGCGGCGCGGCCCGGAGGCGGCGTACACGTAGATCGGGAGGCCGCGGTTGGCGGTCTGGACGACGCCGGCGAGCTGGGCGCGCAGTTCGGGGCGTTCGATGTGCAGGCCGAGCATCCAGTTGGGGCGGTCGCGGACCTGGGCGATGATCTGCTCTTTGCCGTTCTCGTCGAGCTCGTCGAAGTCGGGGGCGGGCCAGTCGAAGGCGGCGTCGATGGGCGCGAACTGGGCCTCATAGTCGCCGCCGTAGAAGGGCGGGAACATGACGACGGGCGCGTCGTCGGGCACGACCTTGGTCAGGTAGTCGCGGACGTCGCCGGCGAAGTAGGAGCCGAGCCGCACCGTCAGGTTCCGCAGCTTGGTGGCGGTCTTGTCGTGCATGCGCGGCCACTGGTCCTGAGTGGCGGCGAGCATCCGCCGGTAGTACGGGCCGGTCTTGCCGACCCACTGCAGGAAACGGGTGCCGAGCATGAGGGTGGCGAGCAGGTCCGTGGAGTCGTCCAGGTAGGGGCTGAGCCAGCCGAGGTCGTCCTCGTGCTCCTCGCGGAGGGTGAAAGGGAGGGGCCGGCCGGACATCCACCAGCCGAGCGCGCAGCTGTAGGCCTGGACGTCGTTGCCGTGCACCGCTCTGGTCGCGCCGAAGCGGGCGTGCAGCACCCTCTCGATCGTAAAATTCCCACTACAGCCGACATATATATCCGAGCCCGGCCACATGCCCGCGTGCTCGTAGATGATCGAGCGGAGCGGCGCTGGGATCGAGCCGTGGAACATTGTTCGTCACCCCGTGGCTTCGAGAGAACTGGGCGACCACGCGAGCCGGTAGTCGGTCGCATGGCGGTTGCACTTGCTGGCATTGCAGCTACGACAGAGAGGCTGAATGTTGCTGATCCAGTTCGACCCGCCCCAGGTGAGAGGAACAACGTGATCTGGCTCTAGCGGGCCGACGGCACGGCAGGCAACGCAGCCGTTCTCGTAGTGCGCGACAACTGCTAGCCACTCCTCGTCCGTGAAGGTTCCCTCGGCGTTCGCGCGGCGGGCCCTTGCCCGCGCGTTCTTGACCCGGACCCGATCCGGGTTGGCCGCATAGGCGGCACGGCGCCGCTCGTTCCAGTCCGGGCGCTGCTGCTGGCGACGGACTATCTCGCGATGCTTCTCCGGGTCGGCGGCGCGGCGCTTCGCCATCTGCGCCGCCTTGTAAGCGCGGACGCATGGCTTGCAGGAGTATGCCCGGCCTAGCCTGTCGTGCGCCTCCTTGTGAAACTCCTCCAGGGGCTTGAACTCCTCACACCGCGCGCATGTGCGCTTGCCGGTCCTCTGTTCCAACTCGATGAGGGCCCGGCGCTGTCCACGGTTAGTTCCCCGCATCCCACCAATGTACATTGATGTACATGAACGTACCGGGACTACCATGGACGTCATGCCCGAGGAGCCAGAGCTGAGCGTCGCCGAGTTCCGCGCCAAGATGGCCGACGTCCTCAACGACGCCGCTGTACGCGGCCAGATCACCTTCATCACCAACCGTGGCCGCCGTGTGGCCGCAGTCGTGCCGGTACCGATTGCCGAGGAGCACTTGGGCGACCGTCCGACTTGACGGACAGCGGACACCGGCGAGGGGCGGGAATCGATCCGTGAAACAAGGCGGCCCCCGGGTGCGTGGTGCGGTGGAGCGCCGGCCAGGACTTGAACCTGGACCTCCCCTCCGGAAGAGGGGTGTGCGACTAGCGACCTCCGGCGCGTTCGATCGGCTGCGCCGCTGCACAGGCAGCCGATCGCCGCCGATGCTAGCCGATCACATGCAAGGGGACAGTCAAGGATGGTCCCCGCCCGGCTGGAGTGTCGCGTAGGGCGTTGACCTGCGGCGGAGCGGCTTGACCGTGTATCTACCGGTTCGCGTGTGGCGGGGTGGGGGGCGTCGGGTACGGCACGGGCATGGCGCATCTTCCCGCCTACCAGCCGATGATCGCGCAGGCGGGCCCGGTGCCGCCGGGTGACTGTTGGGCGGTTGAGATGAAGTGGGACGGCATCCGCGCGCTGCTGTACGTCGAGGACGGTCGGGTGCGGATCCAGTCTCGCAACGGCGCCAACGTGACGGCCGCCTACCCGGAGCTGCAGATGCTGGCCGGCGCGGTCGGCGGGCACTCCGTGGTGCTCGACGGCGAGATCGTCGCCTTCGACGACGCGGGCCACGTGTCGTTCCAGGCGCTGCAGCCGCGGATGCACGTGTCGCGGCCGGCGCGGGTGGCCGAGCTGGTGCGCGCGGTACCCGTCACCGTGATGCTGTTCGACCTGCTGCACATCAACGCGGCCAGCGCGGTGCGCATGCCGTACCTGGAGCGGCGGGCGCTGCTGGAGCAGACCGTGCTGCCTGGCGCCCGATGGCAGGTGCCCGTCTACTTTCCCGGCGGCGCGGACCGGGCGCTGGTGCTGAGCAGGCAGCTCGGGCTGGAGGGCATCGTGTGCAAGCGGTCGGACTCGCCGTACCGGCTGGGCCGCCGCTCGGCCGACTGGGTGAAGGTCAATTCTGTAGGGGTTGGCGGACCGGAGGCGGACATGCTCGGTCGTTCTCGCAGCTCAGCGCCCCCCAACGGGGTGCCCTCCTGGTGCGCGACAGCTGTCCGGGGGCACTGGAAGCGCATCCTTGCAGGTCGTCGTCATCATGTCCGGCCGGGGGCCAGTCTGGGGTGCTCACGAGAGCGTTTGATCTGGCGGAATGGGGAGTGTCAGAAGATCGCTTCCCAGGAAGCGGATGATCGCATCCCGCGAGTTCTTCTCTTCCGAATCCGGTGAACCTCACCGGTTGTAGAGCCTGCATGCCGACAGATAACTGACCAGGGCGATGCCCGCGCTCCACACAGCCGCCTCCAGGAAGCTGGTGCTCGGCGAACCAGCGCAAACCGGCTGGCATCGGCTTGGTCGGGACGAAGCCGCTGCCGAGCAACGGCAGCAGCATCAGCGGCATCGGCAGGTTGCTGGCCGTGGCTACGTTCTTGGTGACCATGGCGAGCACGACCGACAGCCAGGTGATCGCGAAGGTGAACATGGCCAGCACACCGACCACGCCGAGCCAGTCCGGCACCGAGGCGGACGGGCGGGCGCCGATCAGCAACGCCACCACGGTCACCACGGCAATCGCGAGGAATGTCTGCACCATCGCCCCGAGTACGTGCCCGGTGAGCACCGAGACGCGGGCGATGGCCATGGTCTTGAACCTGGCGATGATGCCCTCGGTCATGTCGATGGCCACCGAGATGGCGGTCCCCTGCGCGGCGCCCGCGATCCTCGTGATCATGATGCCGGGGACGAGGTAGCTGGCGTAGGCGGCGCGGTCGGCGCCGATGCCCGCACCCATGGTGCCGCCGAAGACGTAGACGAACAGCAGCCGGAACACCACGGGCACGGACGCGAACGTGAGGATCAGCGTGGGGTAGCGCCAGATGTGTTTGACCTGGCGCCGCGCCGGCTGTCCAAGCTGTGGGCCAAGCAGGCCGCCGCCAGGGCCAAGCAGGAGGCCAGAGAGGCCAGGGAGAAAGCAGCGAAGGAGAAGGCGGCGGCCGACGCGGCGGCGAAGGCCTCGCCTGCCCCGCCGGCACCCGAGGCCGGCGCTCCCGCAGACGGACGGGCGGCGAAACAAGCCCCGGCGTCGACAGCATCGCGGTGCCCGGTGTGCGGCGCGGCGATCGGCCAGGCGCGCACCGGCCGCCCGGCCCGCTACTGCGGAAACCCGTGCAAG
>NZ_BAAATE010000067.1:0-13733 GCF_039533245.1 Nonomuraea recticatena
ACCTGCTGCCGCGCGAGGACATCGTGCTGACCGACCGGCTCGCCGGGACCGATACGCGGATGGCGCACGTGATGTTCAGCCGAGGCTGCCCATTCCCCTGCTCGTTCTGCGCGGTCGCCCAGCGCCGCATGCAGTACCGCGGAGGGGCCAGCGCCCGCATCGAGCTTGCCCACCTGATCGACGCCTACGGCATCGAGGGGTTCGCGATCGTCGACGACAACTTCATCGTCAACAAGAACAAGGTCACCGACATCTGCACCCAGATCGCGGATCTGGGCCTGCGCTGGTCGGCCCTGTCCCGAGTCGATACCGTCGACCAGGCGCTGCTGCAGACGATGGCCGCCTCGGGCTGCATCGAGATCAAGTACGGGATGGAATCCGGCAGCGAACGCCTGCTGAAGGCCATGCGGAAGAACACCACCCAGGCCAAGATCCGCGCCGCGGTCGAGATGACCTCGGCCGCCGGGATCTCGGCGAAGGTGTTCATCATCCACGGCTACCCCGGCGAGGACATCGAGACCACGAGGGAGACCATCGGCCTGCTGCGCCAGCTGCGGCCGATGCTCGGCCGGGTGTCGCTGTTCCGTTTCGTGCCGCTGCCCGGCACCGAGGTGTACGCCAACGCCCTGCTGCACGGCATCCGCGGCACCCACCAGCAGCCAGGCTGGGATGGCGACTGGAGCAAGTTCCACATCCACCACAACACCCGCCGCTGGTGGGGCGACGACGAGGAATGGGCCGAAACCGAACGGTCCTACGCCGAGTTGCGCAGGTTCGTGGAAGACGAATGGGGCCCGCAGGGGTGACGACCGTTGCTAGCCTGCCCCGCATGGCTAGCCCCGGCCCCGAGACGGCAGAAACCCAAACGCTCAGCGCTCGGGAGGCCGACCGGCTGTGGAACTGGGTGCTGGCTCGCCAAGGACTCGCCCCGCACACCCGCCGGACCAGCGTGGAGGAGATCGCCGATGCGGGGCTGGGGCTACACGCCGCGCGGCTGCCTTCGCCATTCGCCACGGCGGCGGCCCGTTCAGCCGACCAGTCCATCCCGCTGGAGCTGTTCAACCCGGCCGTACGCTCCCGCCTGGTGACCGTGCGCTGCATGCGCAAGACCCTGCACACACTGCCACTGGACCTCGCCGCCGCCGCGCACGCCGCCACACTTCACTTCCGCGAACGGGACGCCCTGCGCGCGATCGCCAACGCCAGCCACAGCCACGCCGCCATCACCGCGGCCACCGCCGCCGTGGTGGAACTGCTGGGCGAGTCCGGACCGCTGTTCCACCGCACCATAGAGGCCCAGCTCGGCGCGGCAGGGATACCGGTGATGGTGACACGACTGGCGCTCAAACTCGCATGGGAGCGGGGCACCCTGGCCTACCTGAACCAGGCCGCGGGCTGGAACCGTGAGATACGCGTCTTCGCGCTTACCGCCAGCGCCTACCCTGCCCTCGACACCGTGCTGGATCCGCACACTGCGGTCGAGTTCCTGATGGCCGCCTACCTTGACCGGTACGGCCCGATCAGCATCCGAGACGCCACCTGGTGGTCGGCACTGTCGCGCACCGCCGTGGCGGAGGCCCTGGAGCGGTCGGGCGTCAAGCTTGTCCGGCTGTTCACCCCGTGGAGCGATAGCCCGCTGTACATGAGCGCCCAGCGGTTCGCCGAGTTCACCGTGGCCGACGACGCCGACTACGTCAGCGGGGTGAACCTGCTCGCGCACGAGGATGTCGCGCTCAAGGCGTACTTCGAGACCCGCCGCCGCTATCTGGGTGACCTCGCCCAGGAGGCGGCGTTCAACCAGATCGGCGAGGTCATGCCCACGATCGCGGTGGACGGCCGCGTGGTCGGCACCTGGACGTGGGACCCCTCCGCCAAGCGGGTACGCCACCGGCTCATCCCTCGCCTGCTGCCGGCCGCCCGGCACCCTGAGATTCGGGCGGCCGCCGCCCGACACACGGCCGTCCTGCGCTCCGGCCTGTACCGCGCACCCAACCCTCGGATCGCGCAAGGCCAGCTGAGCTTGTGAAAGTCGGGGTTCCGGTGAGCCATAACTGGTGGTGCTGCTAGCGTGGCGCTCTCTCATCCGTCACACGCGGGATCACCATGCACCCTCTTCCCAACACGCATTCACCGTCGCTGGAAGAACTTCAGCGCTACGTCGCTGAGATGGAGCAGGAACGGGGCTTCGCCCACAGCAGCATCGTCGATCAGTGCCTGAAGCTGGCCGAGGAGACCGGAGAGGTTTGCAAGGCGGTGCGCAAGCAGACCGCCATGTCGATCGACCCAACCAGCCGGGTCGGCTCTGTCGGTCACGAGCTGGCCGACGTCCTGATTTATGTCGCGGCTATCGCCAATCGCGCAGGGATCGACCTGGCTGAAGCCCTGCGCGCCAAGGAACGGATCAACGAGACCCGCGTCTGGACGACAGCGGTCAACTCGTAGCCGGACTCTTCTGATCAGCTGCGCGGAGGATAGCCCGCCAGCACACCGTCACTCAAGGCCGTCGAGGACCCGGCGGATCTCTTCCCTGCGCGTCACCAGTTCCTCCTTCATCCGAGATCGGGGCACTTGAGCCGGTGCAGCTTCATGCCGCGCGACTCCCACATCGTGAGCGTCGCGCGCACCTCACCGGCGTCACGGCGGAAGGGGAACCCCGGGCGGCCAGCGTGTGGGGGCGGTGCGGGCCCAAGACTTCCAGGCAGGCCGTGTATCGGTCCTGCTGCAGCGCTTTTGCCGTGGCGTGGCCGCCGCTGGCACCGGCGAAGGCGATGACCTTCGCCATCGCGTCGAAGTCCGGGGAGACAGCGGCCCGGGCGTGGGGGAGGAGCCGGGCATAACAGGGCCAGATGCACCCCGAGTCGCAAATTTCGCCATAATGATGATGATCTTGCCCCTCACCCCCGGATGGACATGAAAGCCCTCGTAGCAGCTCTGACTCTCGTCGTCGCGGCACCGGCGACCGCCCACGCCTCCGTTTCCGCCGCCCCCGACCCGGTGGCTACCGTACGTGCCTTGCTGGCTCGCGGGGCCGGAGTCACGCTGGAGTACTTCGGCAACACCGGAACGGATCTGTTCTGGCAGAACGACTCTCCCCGCCAGCAGATCACCGGCGCTGTCGGCGTGCGCGGCACCGGCAAGCTCAAGCTCGGCCCCACCGGCGTGACGGCCTCCGAGATCACCCGCGTGGTGGATTTGAAGGGGCAGGTGCTGATGAAGCAGGAAGCGGCCAGGGGCGACGCCTACTTCGCGGGTCTGCTCGCATCCGAAGGGACGACCCGCATGATCAGCACCAAGGGCTGGCTCTACCACCTGCCACCCAAGTCCCGCGCCTGGCTGCGCACTGGGCGCGCGAGCGGGGCTGCCGCAGTCTACGGCGACCAGATCATCAACGTGCTAGAACCGGCCACCCTAGCCAAGCTGCTGGCCACCGCGGAACGCTCGGACGTCACGCCCTGGTACAAGAACCGCGACACCGGCCGCCGGCAGCGCATCTACACCCACAGCGGCACCATCACCCTCAAGGAGTTGTACCGTCTCTCTCCCAGCTTCCGCGAGGCGGCAGGCACCTCGGATGTCGGCAACGACGAGATCTGGTGGCAGTACCTGTATGACGACCGCGGCCTGCCGGACCGGCTCGTCTGGCACTTCATCACCACGCTGAAGGCCGACTCCATCGGTCTGGGAGACAACCGGATCCGCTCGGTGCGCCTGGTCACCAAGTTCTGGGACTGGCAGGCCAAGGTCTCCATCATCCCGCCCAAGGCCAAGCCGGGGCGGGCTCCCGCGGTTGACGAGATCACCGACATTCTGCGGGCAGGCGACCGGCCACGCTGACCCCGGGTCCGCCCCCTTAGCCGCTGAGGCGAGCCCGGGCGGACTCGCTCGGGGGTGTACCTGGTTGCACGACTCTTACCGACTCGCCGGACCTTACCGAAGCGGACCTTACCGAAGCGGACCTGCGCGACGCGAACCTGACCCGCGCGAACCTGACCCGCGCGGACCTGACCGAAGCGGACTTGAGGGGTGTACGCGGGACAACTGAGCAGGAGGTGCGGGCGGTGGCCGTGGTTCGCTGGGACACGAAGTTTGGGCCGCTGCCGGAGTAGCTCACCAACGAGCCTCTGGGTCCCGTTCCTGTTCCTGCAGGGGAGGCCGGGCGGGGATTGCTCGCCAACAAGCCGTCCGGGAACGCCTGGTTACTCTCAGCTACTTGGCGTCTGGTGGCGGCGACCCTAGCGGAAGGCCAACCCGGGCCGATTCACGCGCGCGGGTTGACCCTGTCCGAAAAACTCCGAAACTCCGGGCTCGGGGCGGCCCTCCCCCGGGGAGGGACTGCCTCACTCACGTCGATGTCGGCGGCTTCTTGGCGAGGCGGGCGGCACGGCGGACCTTGTCCACAGCCGAAACCTCAGTCCGGGTGCCCGACCCTCCGTCGCAGGCCAGCCCTTGTTACTCACGGGTACCGCTAATGGCTGTCCCGCTGTTCCTCGACCCCCGACACGGTCTTACTGGGGCAGAGCACCGGCGAAGCGGGCGGCGGGTTCGATGGCCCCGACATCCTGAGCGTGCACGATCTGGGCGGCGGGGAAGGCGCCGGTAGCCGTGCCCGGCAGCAGGGTGAGCATGCCGCGCCTGGCGTTCTTGCCCGGCGCGCCGACCAGCAGCTCGCCCTTGCCGTCGCCGGTGACGTCCAGGATGGAGACGGCCGTGCCGAAGCCGTCGCCGGGTGCGGACTGCTCGGGCACCGGGTCAGCGGCGGGATCGGCGCTGTCCCCGTCTTGGCTGATGAGCCGCACGCCGGCGGTCTGCGGCCCCGACCGCGAGCCGGGCACCAGCGCGACCAGGCCCGCCTTGTAGTGGCCGGACGCGTCGGCCTCCGGGGCGCCGATGGCGATCTCCGCGGCCCCGTCGCCGTTGATGTCACCGACGGCGAGGCTGATCCGGTTGTGGGACAGCCCGGTGAGCCAGGGAAGGGCCCGCGCGGTGAAGGCGGGGTAGGTCACACCGGCACCGTAGTAGGAGCCGTACCAGACGTTGATGGTGCCGGTGCTGGGGGTGACCATGACCAGATCGTCGTAGCCGTCACCGTTGACGCGGCCGACGGCCAGCTTGGAGTCGTGTTTGGGGCAGGCCTGGGCGGTGGGGGCGGTCGAGCCGCAGGCGGCTTGCGAGCCCATCACGTACGGCGTGGCCGAGGGGGTGCGGATGTCGCTGATGTACACCAGCTTGGTGTCGTACCAGTTGGGGCCGTGAGGGCTGGTGACGGCCACCATCTCCAATATGTCGTCGCCGTTGAGTCGGCCCGTGGCGGCTGTGTGCACGCTGGACTGCGTGCCGGGGAGCGCGTCGGCCGCCTCCGGCGGGCCGCCGTTGTACCAGCCGCCGGTGGAGCCGTGGTAGGGGAGCCGCCACGCGGCGGCTATGTCGGTCTTCGGGTCGGTGTCCATCTGGCCGGCCGCCAGCCCGCCGGCGTAGTGGCTGTAACCGCCGACAATGCCGGCGGTGCGCCGCAGCGATAGGCCGCCCGTCGTCAACGAGTACACCTGAATGTCCTGCTCGCCGGCGGAGATCAGCTCTCGCCGGCCGTCGCCTTCGAGGTCGGCGGAGATCAAAGCGCTTCCCCATCTGGCGCAGGGGGCAGGCCCCTCGGCGTGGCTGATGACGCAGTCCGGTTCGGGGCGGGCGAGGTCGTGGCCGCTGAGTCCGTTCGGGCCGCCGTACAAGACCGTGATCAGGCCGGAGGTGGCACTGCCTGCCGGCCCGGGGTAGGAGGGACTGCCGACGGCCAGGTCGTTGTAGCCGTCGCCGTTGAAGTCGGTGTTCTTGGCCGGCGGTGCCGCCTGCGCGGTGGCCGGCGTGCTCGCCGGGATGGCCAGGGCCGTGGTGAGGGCGAGCAGGAGTGTTGCCCGGAATGTCACGTGCATGACGACATGGTCGAGGTGTCCTCTTGTGAGTCGGTTGCGGCCGACCGTAGTTGCTGCTCAGTGGCATCGTGGATGGAGCCGACCGCGCACCACTGGGAGGCCCCACACTCGGGTCGGCGTTACCAGGGGCAAGGTAACTCCGAGTGACGCTATTGGGTTTCCAGCCGGCTTGGCGTGCGTCTCCCTACCGCCAATTCCTGCACTCAGACTCCTCGCGGGCCTATACGGTGCCGTGCTCATGGCAGGATCGGCACTCGCCGTAACGAGGCCACCCGGCTTGCTCGGACGGTCCCCACCAGACAGGTGTGACCGGGATCTGGTCGAGGGGGTCGCTGGTGTACCAGGAGCAGAACCGATTGCCGTGCTGAACGAAAGGCATCAGCGGAGACCCCCGCTCGCGGCGAGCCGCTCCGCGACCACACTCCGGATATCCTCGCTTCCTCTCCATGGTGGGGAGAGGAAGCTAGGACATTCTGTTGCTAACGTCGCATCCGCAGGTCAGGGCACGGGGCGGACGTAGGCGCCCGACCCCCAGCGGAGGGTCGGGCTCCTCACGGCGCGGCTAGCAGTTCTTGTAGTCGGACCTGGTGCTGTCGTAGCTGCAGGAGTCGATCAGCTTGCCGTCCGCGTTGCGGACGTAGGCCACGTCCTTGTCGTTGTTCCACACGTACGCCCTCCGCCCCCAGTAGACAGCGGATGTGCCGTCGCGGCCCTGCCCGGAGCGAACGGTGATCTTCTTCTTGGCTCCAAGGATGACGCCGGAGAACTCGTAGGTGTAGCCCGTCTTGTCCTTCACCACCCAGCCTTCCATGTCGATCGGCCTCGCGGTGGAGTTGTAGATGGTGACGTACTCGCCGTTGAGGCTGGCGTTGGACCGCCTGTCGGTGCCGGGCGAGTCGTAGTAGACCTTCGTGATCTGGATCGCGGGAGCTGACGCGTGGGCGGGCAGGGAGGGGCCGAGTACGGCGGCCGCGGCGAGCGCAGTCGCGGCCAGGGGGAGTGATCGCACCGTCGAGATCCTCTGTGATGGGGGATTGGGAACGCTCCATGTGTGACGGTTGGCTGCTGCGGATGGTTGTCGGTGAACACGATTCTGTTGGTGCTCCGGCTGGCGGACGAGGCTTTACGGGAGGGGTGGGTCTTTGTCGTTTTGTGTGGTGGGGCGTGTATCGCCCTGATTGGAGCGCTTCTAGGATCGGGCGCAGAACCGCGCCGACCTGGGGGGACGATGGCCGACTTCGACCTGCCGACCGACCTGCTGCAGCTGAAGAAGGAGTTCAACGAGCTGGATGCCCGGTGTGAGGAGATCTCCGCCGCGCTGCCGTCCAGTGTCCTGATCTTGGCGGGCCAGGCGGAGCCTGACGTGGAGCGGCAGGCCGCGCTGGTGGAAGCGCGCTCGGAGCGGCTCCGCCTCGTAGAGGAGATCAACAGCCACCCGTGGTGGCAGACGGTCGACAACCGCCACTCGGCGTGGATGGCGCTGCAGGCGGCGGCCAAGTCCTGATCGGCCTCAGAGAAGGAAGACGCGGAGAAGATAACCGGAACATAGCGCGGAAGATGACTGGCGAGATAGTGGTGAAGATACTGGCAATCGTTAGGCGAACGATGCGGCACTAACTAGTGCGAGTTAAAGCACAACTACATTGGAGAAGAGAGGGTACAGTGCTAAGTACATGCGAAGCGCGAGTCGTACGTACGATGAAGCGGTGAGCATACGGTGGGCCTCGCACTGTCCGCTGGAGCTGAACTCGTACGAGGCCCGAAGCGCGCCCTCCCCTCAGTGGGTGGCCGTCAGTATCGGGGTTGAGTCAGGAGCCGCTACTCCTGGGCTCAGCCACCGATCCTGAGGAGGATCGAGACTCCCAGGTTGATCGCCATGCAGGCGATCTCCTGGGGCTCGGGCCACCTGCGGCCCCGCCACCATTTCTTGAATGCGCTGTCCTTCTCCATCGGCAACGTTCCCTTCCTCTTTGAGAGGGCTGGTGCATGCCGCCGACCCGTTCTGGGCCGGTCGACACTCGAGTCAGCCGGCCGACACAGCGGGGCGAAGAAGTATTTCGAGGATACGCGCTGCGATCAGGTCGTGCGCCGAAAACGGGAATGGCCTGAAATGGGCGGCTGACCTGCGAAGTTAAATGACTGAGCATTCCTCGGGCATTGTTCGAGGTGAGGACCATTTGATCTACCCCCGCACGACTTAATGTGATGTGCATCACATACAAGAAAGTCGTGCCCCAGTCCTGCCCGTACGAGCCTTTTGCATGTTATGTCTGCTTTTGCATTCTCCCGGGTGCCCCGGCCCATGCGACGGCCGGGACGATCACGACTCGGACGACTTGCGATGGTCACGCCTGCGCACCGCGCCGGGGAGCGGGGTCGCCTCCGGTGTGCGCAATCGGTCGACGGCGTCGCGGCGGGTCTTCTCCGGCCGCCGGTCGTAGCGGGCCGTCGTGCTCGGGGAGGCATGCCCGGCGAGCGCCTGCGCGGTGGCCAGGTCGACGCCGGCGTCGAGGAGTTCGCCGATGAACGTGCGCCGCATGTCGTGCGCGGCCTGCGGCTGAATCCCGGCTTGCTCGCTGCGCGCGGCGAGGATGTCGCTGACGGACTGCCCGTCCTTCATGTGGGCGATCCGGCCCTGCTTGTCACGCCGGATGTGGCCGCCGCGCGGCGTGAACGGCGGGAACAGGCCGCCCGGGTCGCGGCCGCGGATCGTCAGCCAGGCTTCCACGCGGCCGACCGTGGAGGAGTTGATGTAGACGAGCCGTTCCTTGTCGCCCTTGCCGCGCACCTTCAGGGAGCGCGCGGCCGGGTCGTAGTCGGCCAGGGCGAGCCCGGCCAGCTCGGCGCGGCGCACGCCGGAGCCGTACAGGACGGCGATGACTGCCGCGTCCCGCAATGCTCGCCGCCGCCGGTCCTCGCGCCGCGCCTGCTCGCGGGGGTCCTCGCTGTCGGACTCGGGCAGTACGGCGTCAGCGTCGCATTCGGCGAGCAGCGCGCCGACGCGCTCGATCGGCACGTGCTCGCCAGCTGGAAGCCGCTTGCCTTTGAACGGGTCGAGCCGCTGGGCGCGGTCGCGGTCTTCGGCGCTGATCAGGCCGAGCCGCCATGCCTGGTCGAGGACCTGCCGGAGCGCGACCAGGTGCTTGTTGCGGTGAGCGGGCGACCACGGCTTGAGGGTCCCGTCCTCCTGCCGGGTGGCCTGCTTGGCGATGATCGCGCGAACTTGGATGGCGTGCTCGTAGCGGAGCAGATGCCACGGGAAGCCCTGCCCGGTGATGGCGAGCGCGGCCGGGTCGATCTCGCCCGTTTCGGGGTCGACTCCGTTCGGGTCGTGCCCGGTGAGGATGCGGGCGATCCGGTCGAGGCAGCCGCGCATGGTGCGCTTCGACTCGGCCGCGTCGAGGGTGGCGAGGTAGGCGAGGTAGGGGTCCTTGAGCGGGTCGGCGGCCACCACCACGGCGGGCAGCGCGTCAACGCCGTCCACCGTGGTGATCGTCTGAGGCAGTGCGTCGCTCATACGGCCCAAGGCCTCAGCCGGAACGTCATCCGGAGGAGGTAGCGGCGCCTCTGCTGCTCCCACGTGGGGGCGGGGTCGGCGGGGCTGATGTCGATCGCAGGCGGGTCGGAGTGCCTCCAGCCGAGCGCGTCCACCGTAGCGACCGCGCGCTCGGCGACCTCGTACAGGCCGCGCCGGGCCACGCCAGCGCCCTGCCTCTCGACTTCTTCGCTGGCCCAGGCGTTTCCCGAGATGGTGATCTCCCCGCTGGGGAGGCGCACCGTCCAGCCGACGCGTTCCAGACCGGCCGAGAGCGCATCGACCAGATGCTTCAGCTCGGTAGGTTCTCCCGGGTACTGCCAGTCGGCGACGCTCATTAAAGGCTTCCTTCGGTCATGAGCAGGTCGGTGTCGACGGTCTCAACGTGAGTGAGCGAGACACAGCCCGCGACGTCCTCCAGCCACACAACGGCGGTGTGGCCGCCGAGAAGCTCGGCGGTGGTGCGGGTCCGGCTGGTCTTGCCTTCCCCCTCGCGGTAGCCGCTCCAGTAGCGGACAGGCGTGCCCACCGGCACGGCGGCGTTCCAGCCGTCGATGTTGTACGGCATGCCGTTCACGGTTTCCTCCAGTTCGACCGCATGCTCTTGCCGAAGGCGAGCGTCCGTTCGATCTCTCGAAGGTCGAACTTCAGATCGCCCCGGAATGGGTCGCACGTCAGCCGGAAGGTCAGCCAGAATCGTTGGGCCTGGAGACGCATGCGTAGCCAGTCGACGCCGCCGGGTCGTGCTTCGCTGGTCACGTCGCGTCCTCTTGGCCGGGCTGATCGAGGGAGGTGAGGGTGACGTCTTCGACCTGCTGGCGGGCGGCGAGCGCGTGCCCGTCGCAGATCGCCAGCTCGGTGCCTGCCTTGTCGGTCATCTTCCACCGGACCGGCTCCGGGCAGGGTGAGCCGAGCCGGTCATAGGTCCAAGTGCGGCCGCACTCCCCGCAGATGGCGACGTTGCCGCTGCTGGACAGGGTGGCGCCGTGCTCGGGGCAGACACCCCAGGGAACGCCGCACGCATCATCGGGCAGCGAGCGGAGCCTGGCCAGCTTCCCCGCGGCCTGCTGCAGGTCCTCAGCCGCGCGGGTGAGCCAGTCGGAGGCGTGCATCGCAACAAAGAGTTGCTCACGCTCGGGCGTCCCGGTGGCCGCCTCGTCGAGTAGGGCGCGGACTTCGGCGGCGAGCGCCTCGGCTCGGCCCGCGAGGTCGCGAAGCCGCGCCGGGGTGATCTCGGTCATGGTGTCGCCTTCCTGCGGCTGATCTCGCTCCACACGGTGTACTCGGTCATCGTCCCTCGCTCGCGGTGATGATCGCGGCCTTGACCGCGTCGAGGCGGCGGCCGCCGAACCCCGGGATCTGGAGGAGTTCGTTGTCGGTGCGGGCGGCCAGGTCGTCGAGCGTGAGGATCGGCGGTTGTGCGTCCTTGAGGGGATTGGTGGCGTGCCAGGTCAGGCCGGGCAGTTCCTTGATGGGGTGGTTGTCGGGCAGCCCGGCCTTGGCGACCAGGTCGGCGACGCTCCCGGGCGTGGGGCTGGTTGTGATCATCGGGGGTCACCGCCTGCCGCGCTGGCGAGCTGGTTCCATTCGGCCTGGTCGGCGAGGATGAGCGTCTCCATCTCGCCGTCCTCCAGCCACGGGTAAGCGGGCAGGAGGAGAGAGCGGCGAGAAAGGTCCCGCATGAGGACACTGACAGCCCATGTCTCGCCCCTCTCTCGGAGGAGCTTCTTCGAGCGGGCGGCTGCGTCCGGGTCGACGAAGCGGGAACGCGCCGCCAGGGCGCGGCCGTGGGCGGCGAGTTCAGCCAGACGCTCGGGCGTCAGGGTGGTGCGCAGGCCGTTCATCGAGTCACGTCCTGCCCGGTGGCGATGCTGTAGAGGGCCGTCATCGTTGGGTACGGCCACGCGATGTCCCGCTGGCGGGTGGCTTCGATGATCTCGACCAGGCGGCGGATCGCCTCGTTGGGCGTGTTGGCGGGCAGGCCGAGGGTGACCGCGTTGATGCTGTACGCAGCTTCGGCGCACATCACCTTGTCCTCGCCGTCGTAGGTCGGGTTGTCGTCGGCCGGGACGAAGACGCGGTAGGTGCCGTCTTCTCCGTCGTGGCGGTAGATGAAGGTGTTGTTGGTGGACGCGGTGCGCTTCCAGTCGGGGCTGGCGTCGAGGTAGGCGGTCAGGGTGGCGCGGTCAGCGTCGAGGGGCACCAGGCCGACCGCGTGAGGGGCGAAGTCGAGGTCGGCGACGAGAGCGTGAGGGGCGAGCGCCTTCTCTCGCGCCTGCGTCAGCGCGGCGGGCTGAACCGGGGTCTGCTCGACCGGGGTGGGCGAGCCGCTGTCTCGTAAGTACATGTTCGGGTCCTTTCGTCTCTCCTGGGGCTTGTGTCGTCTCCTCGGGCCGCAGGGTCCCAAGGGGTCGATCACTCCATGATCGTAGCGGTTTTATCTGTGGGAAGCGACATTCCCGGTGTTAAAAAGTTGCACGGATTCCCAGCGCCACTCATAGCGGCACTACTAGCATGACTCCCATGCCAGGTACCATCACAAATATGAGTACGACGAGGAACGGTTCCTACAGCCTGAGCGAGATCGCTCACGGCTTCATCGAGGCCGGCGCCGAGCAAGACCGGCTGAGCAAGTCGGCCTGGGTCGAGAAGGCCGTCATCTACTACGCCATCGCCAAGGGGGCGCCCGCCGCCACCGACGAGGCATTCGCCGAGGCGCTCGCCGACGAGCAGGAAGCCGCCGCGGCTGACGACGAGTTCCGCGAGCGGGGCGCCGCGTGATCCCACTCACCTCGGGCGGGGTCTTCCTCTACAGCCCGAAGGGCATCGACCGCGAACGGCTGATGCTCGTCACCTCCGCGGCCTCCGTCCTGGAGTCCCGCCGCCGCTTCATCATCGGCCTGACGGTCATGTCCTCCCATGACGGCGACACGCTCACGGTGCCGATCACCGTGAACGGCGCCCGCCGCTACGTCAACTGCACCCAGCCCATGCGGCTGATCCGCGACTGGTTCTTGGAGCACCACGACACCATCTCCCCCCAGGAGCTAGAAGCCGTGCGGGCCTACCGTCGCCTGTCGGAGGATCTGTAACCCCTGGAGGGATGCACACATGATCAACCCCCACGTCAGCTTCGCGGCACTCGACATGGACACCGTCGACGGCTTCGATCTCCTTGCTGGCGCTCGGCTCGTCACGAAAGCCGAATACCAGGAGCACACACCTGCCGCGGGCCTGCTGTTCGCGACCCTCACCCAGGCCCTGGCCGCAGCCGCCAATGACAGCGGCCTCATCGAGGACCACGAAGACCCCGACTTCTTCAAGGCGCACGTGATCTCGGCCATCGGGCTCGACCCGGAGGACCTGGCGAGCCCGATTACCTACGACTTCTTCACTTCGATGACGCTCACGGAATCCCGCATGGAGCTGCTGCAGCTCGGCTACCTCGCCACCCGCGGCAACGGCGACACCATGGACCTCCACCTGGCACTGCCCGCTGAGGCCAAGTAGCTCACGCTTGTGAAGCGGTTCAGGACGGCTGAGGCGGCCCACACGCCGCCGAGGCCGCTCCTGAACCGATCCCCTTCGCCATGCCGAGTTCGGCCGCCAGCGTCCGCTACAGAGAGATCGTTTAGCGAAGATCACGAGCCGGGAACCGGACACAGCCCGACGATCAAGGCATCAGGCGCGTTCCGGGCTCGATCTGGGCTGAGGGCCACGTAGCCTCGCAAGATGAGCTTGGACGCGGACCCGTCGGGGAAGCGCCGTCGTTACGACCGCGCCTGGTGGCTGACCTTCGCCGCTGGGGTCATGACGAACACTCTCATCGGTGATGACTTCAGCCCGTGGATCCGCGTACCTGTGGGGACAGCCTTCCTGGTGGCGCTGATCTGGCTGTTCCGTCTCGCTCTACGAGAGCGCGAACGTGAGCGGAAGAACACAACCTCCAGCGATCAGCGAAGGCGAGAGGCGCTCGGCCTCGCCTCCTACGCGGAATCCCACCGCATGCCATGCGAGGACGAGGCCGAGGTGCTCGCGCCGCCGCCCCCTGAGCGAGGGATCGGGGATGCGCTTCCCCAAGGCGGCGACGCGAGCGGTCTATGAGCGGCCGGTTACCATTCCTCCCTCAAGCTGATGGCAGGCTCGGCCGTCCACGAGTCGGACAATGGCGAGGGTGGGCCTCCGGGGAGGATCGGACCGGATTTTGGCGCTAGAGAGACGATCTTGAGATTGGCTGGTGCTCCTTGTGTGGTCGGCGGGCCGGGGTGGGCGGC